>JAYKHL010000037.1:0-79411 GCA_035284865.1 Candidatus Sericytochromatia bacterium
GTAGGCCAGCGGTGCCACCTCGATCATACCCTTCTCCAGGTAACGGGTAACCCGCTCCCCGTCCAGCATCTCGTACATGGCATCATACAGCGGTCGGAAGTAGGGATCGACCTTGGCCTGGAAGTCCCCCGGCAAGAACCCCAGGCTCTCTCCCGCCTCGACGGCCGGCCGGGTGAGGATGATGCGAGACACCCGCTTCTCGCGCAGGAACTGAGCCGCCAGCGCGGCGGCCAGGTAGGTCTTCCCCGTGCCGGCCGGCCCGATGCCAAAGGTCAACGTGTGTCCGCAGATGGCCTCGACATAGCCGCGCTGGTTGGAGGTGCGGGCCCGGACGGGCTTCCCCCGGTGGGTTCGCGTGACCACGTCATCCAGCCACCCCGCGACGGGCGCCGCCGGATCGGCAGCCAGGCCCGCCACCATGCCCCGCAATTCATCGGCGCCCAGCAGGGCATCGGCTCGAGCCCGCGGGAGCAACCCCCGGATCAGGGCTTCCGCCCGTTCCACGGCGCCGAGTGGACCCCGCACGCCAAGATGCTCTCCCCGCAAGGTGAGCGCCACGCCGAAGGCTTGCTCCAAACAGACGAGGTTCTCCTCGTTGACGCCGGAGAGCCAGCGCGCGGCATGACCATCTTCGAGGTGGACTTCGACTTCAAAAGGGGTTTCGTTGGGCAACGCGGGGGCCTGGGACAGGGAAAAAAAAGAGGCAGGACACAAGGCCCTGCCATCTGAGGAATCGAGCCGCCAAAGCAGGCGCACCACCTTCAGCTGTGGCGCTTGCGTGCTGCCTCGGACTTCTTCTTCCGGCGAACGCTGGGCTTCTCGTAGCGCTCACGGCGCTTGATCTCCGAGAGGATGCCAGCCTTCTGAATCTTCTTCTTGAACCGCTTCAGGGCACTCTCGATCGGCTCGTTTTCGCCGACGCGGACTTCTGCCAAATTAACTCACCCCCCGTCATGGAAGCTTATCACCACGGTGACCGACGCAGGGCACCAGCCCGTCGTGACGGTTTCCAGTATACCGGACGCGGGGACCCGGCGCAAATGGTGTCCAGAGGGCCGCCACGACAAAGCCCCTCTATTGTTAATCTTTATTTAACCATAATTTCAAGAATCCGACGCGAGCCAGGGCCAAGGGGGCACGATAAGGAAGCCATCCGTGCAACCCTTGGTGAGGTGGATGCCATGTCCCTGATGCAGCCAGTCGGCCCCCGTCCGAGCGTCCCGCAGGGCGGCGGAGTCCCGCCCGTTGGGCCAGCCCGCACCATCGCCGCGGCCGCCCCCGTGCCCGCCTCGGCCCCGATCACCGCTGCGAGCTACAACTGGGGCTACGCGGACCCGCGGGATCACATCTTCGATCACCCCTACGACGGTTGGGCCCTGAACCGGGGGTTTGTCGGGCTCTTCCCGCTGGGCTTCTGGCTCCGGTATGCCCCGATGAGAGGGCTGGCGGCCTCCCTCACGAAGGTCCCCGCGCAGAGGCTCCAAGCCTACGCCGTGCGGGAGAGGTTCATGCGCCTGCCCGGCATGACCCCGGACTACGCCCGCGTGCTGCAGCTCGGCTACCTCAACGCGACCCAGGGCCAGATGCCGCTGCAGCGCAACGCCCCGCTCTCCTGGCTCGGTCAGTACGGCGCGCCCGGGGACCTGAACGACTGGGTGCTCCGCGGCCCCTTCATCCTGGGTCTCCACACCAGCGCCGTCCAGTATGGCCTCGCGACCTCCCACACGCCGGCCGTGCCAGGGCCCAGGGAGCTCCAGGCCCTCGCCCAGCAAGCGCTGCTGATCGCGCCACCTCCCGTGCAGCCACCCGGCTACGGCCCCGGGCCGGGGTACGGGCCAGGGCCGGGCCTTCCTCCCCCGGGCTATGGTGGCACGCCGGGCTATGGCGCAGACCCACTCACGCAGCTCGGGCAGCTGCTCGGGGCGATCGGCAACCTGTTCCGCTGACCCCGGGGGTCACCGCGCTTGCCTGAACGGGCCAGCGCGGCGTATGGTCATGGGGCCGTGCGCGCCCCCCTCCTGCGACTGTTCTTCCCGGCCTCGACGTCGCTTCGGGGCACCCCCCTCTTCCCGGCTGCGCTGGCCCTGCTGGCCTGGCTGGTCACGGGCGTGGAGGCTAGAGCGGCGACCGAAGCCACGACTGCGCCTCCCGCCCCAGCCGCCACCCCGACCCCAGCCGCCGCGCACCTGATCTACACGGGCCTGACCGGCGGGCTGACCCAGGCCCGTGTCGAGTTCGCCCCGCTCTGGACGATGTTCGACGCCGCCCTGTCGCCTCCCTTTCGGGCAGGTGGTTTTCGGGAGGACAACGTCTTCCGGCTTGGCAGCCGGCTGCTCTACACCGACCAGGGCCCCCTCACGCTGAGAGACCTGGAGCGGTTTCTGAGCGACGGGGCCTGCACGTTCGGACCGCCGGAGCCGGTGGCGCTGGTGCAAACGGATGACGCGCTGGTGCTGGAGGTGGGAACCGGGGGGTGGGGCCTGCCTGCCTTCGGCGAGCTGGTGGAGCGCGCGGGGCGGTTCCACACGTCGCGGGGGCGGGTGGTCCGCCGCCACCGCGTGGTGAATGCAGCCGGGACCCCCCTCTTCCTCCTCGATGCGACTGACGCGTCCCTGGATCCTTGCGCCCCCTTGGCCCCCGCCGCGGAGTGGGAGATGGTGCCAGCCGCCTCGATCGACCTCTCCCGGATGGAGCGGGACGGCACCCTTCGCAGGACCCGCCTGCTGGCGGCAGCACGCCCCCTCGGGCAGGGGCCTCGGCGCAGCCACCTGGTGCGTCGCTGGCGGGCCGAGGCCCCGCAACAGACCCTCCACGTGGACCTCGGCGACGCCCTCGAGCCCGGCACCTCGGAGGGGGCCCGCGTGCGCCGGGCCTTCACGATGAAACACCTCGGGGAGCTGGGGCTCGACGCCCTCGTGCCCGGAGAGACGGAGCTCGCGCTGCCCGCGAACGAGTGGGCGCAGCTCGCGGCTGTGGTCCCCCTGGTGGCGGCGAACGTCGAGCCTCTGGATGCCGCCCTGCCCCGCCCCCCTGGCGTGCTCCGGCGGAAGCTCGGCCCGCTGCGCGTGGCCCTGGTGGGGTTGACGGACGACCGAAGCTTCGAGGCCACGGGCCTGGCGGGGCCCGGCGCCCACTGGAAGGTGGCCCCGCCGCTTGAGGCTGCTGCGGCCACGCTGGCGCAGCTCAGGCAGCTGCCGCTGGTCGACCGCCCCGACCTGGTGGTCCTCGCCACCAACGTGCGGGACGACCGGCTGCAGGTGATGCGCCAGCTCGATGGCGCCAGCGTGGTGCTGGCCGATATGGACGGCCTGCCGGGGGAGGTCGTCGAGGAGACCGTCGCGGTGGGGGGCGAGGAACGGGCCCGCGGCCGCAAGCCCTTGATGGTCGCCCGGTCCAGCCCCTCTCGCGTGGGGCGCCTCACCGCTGCGTTCGCGGAGGTGGGGACACGGCGCAACCTGGTGCGGTTGCACAACGAGGCGATCCTGGTGACGGACAAGCTGCCGGCGGAGCCCCGCTGGCGGCACGAGCTCAACGTGCTGACCGACCGCCACCAGCGGAAGCGTCGCGAGCTGCTCCTGCCAGACCTTCGGGAACTCGACGAGGCGGGTGAGCCCCTCGGGCTTAGGTTCGACACCTCGCGGTGGAACACCCTGGTGGCCCAGCTGGTCTGGACTCGCACCGGAGCCGAGGTGGCCATCTTGCGCCGGCTCCCTCTGGACTACAAGGTCATTGGCCCTGTCAGCCGGCTGGCGGCAGAGCGGTGGCTCGAGGTGGAGGACCGGCTCGTGGACGTGGTGCTGCCGGGCAAGGCCATCAAGGCGCTGGCCGCGGGGGCCCGGGGAGCGCTGTCGGTGGCAGGCTATGATGCCGGCTCGGGCCAGGCGCTGGGCGGCCCCATCAGCGATGACGAGCTCTATCGGGTCACCACGACGGACGTCACGATGCGGCTTCCCCTGCTGCGGGAGCACTTCCGCAAGCGCCCGATGCAGGACCGCTGGCAGCGCATCCCTGGCCAGGGCCTGAGGCCGGCGGCGACGGGAGGAGACCCCGTGACGCTGCGGGATCACGTGCTGGACACCCTCAAGGCGCTCAAGCAGCGTCACGGCGGAGCCTTCGATGCGGCCTATCGGGCCGAGCTCAAGGCCTGGCTCACCCCCAACGGGCGCGGCGGCCCGCCACGATGGACGGTCCGCCTGGACGACGGGGAGTTGCTGACCAACGCGCTCCGCGGCGCGGAGGACCCGGCCTTCTCTCAGGTGCGAAACACGCGGGCCACCGCCCCGTCGAGCCTGACGCTCGGTGGCCGCGGTCGGCTCGCCGTGCTGTACGACTCGCAGGATTGGGGCCTCGAGCAGCGGGCCCGGGGCATCTACAAGCGCACCACGTTGACCCGCGAGGGCAAGGAGGTGGTGCAGGAAACGGACGACGAGCTGGCCCTGACCTCGGAGGTTCGGCTGAAGCGGCTCTCGATGCTCGCCCCGGTGGGCACCGTGACCCCGTTCGGAAGTGGCACCTACACCACGGAGTTCGTCCCGGATACGGCCGAGGGCGTCACCAAGCCACGGCGTTCGGAGCTGGCCGCCATCGCGGGCCTGTTGTGGGCCCCGGGGGGGGCGGAGCGGGAGTGGCGCGTCGGGCTGGCCCTGAAGAACGATCTGGCCAACCCAGGGATGCTCGAGCCGGGTGTGTACGTGGCTGGCGGGTGGGAGCGCTCCCTGGCCCCCGTTCTGCCCGCCCGGTTCAAGTCAGGGGTCGAGCTTTTCCGGTACGCCGGCACCCCCACCGACACCCCGGACCGCCTCGGGCTGGCAGCCACGCTCAACGCAGGCCTCGCCATTCCCCTGTGGGACCGGCTGACCCTCAACGTCGGTGCCGACTGGTTCGTGTTCACGGGCAAGGTGGCGGCCACGGACCGGCTCCGGGCCAGCGCAGACTTCCGGGTGGGGCTCGGCTATTCACTGGCCTGGAAGCCCCTGCACAGGCTATGGTTCTGACCATGCGTCCAGCTCGGAGCACGGCCATGAAGCGAACACTGGGGTGCCTGGCCCTCGCCGCGGTGGTGATGACCACGCTGCCTGGCTGTGCCGTGTGGCACGCCTATGCCCAACGCGCCGCCGTCCGCGAGGCGCGCTTCTCGCTCCGCGGCGTGCAGGTCGGGGGGCTCGACCTGCTGGGCGTGACCCTCCACGTCGAGCTTGGGGTCACCAACCCCACGGCCAGCCCCCTCACCATCGATCAGCTGACGTGGACGCTCCACGTCAATGACGTGCCCGCAGCCCGCGGCAGCACCTCCACGGCCCTGACGGTGCCGCCGCAGGAGGCGCGCTCGCTGCCTCTCAGGGTGTCGCTGGCCTACGCGGACCTGAGCAGCCAGGTCCGCCAGCTGCTGCTCTCGCGTGGCGTTCGGACGTGGCGCATCGCGGGCACGGCCCGCCTCCAAAGCCCGCTGGGCCCTTTCGACTACCCGTTCCACCTTGAGCGCGAGGGTGCGGGAGGTCCTGCGGCCGGCTCCTGGCCTTGACGCAAGGGGGGGCCGCGCCTGGGCGGGCGGCCTGCCGCTCGGGTACACTGGAAGCGCTCATCCGGGAGGACCAGCTGGACGTGCGCGCCGCGCTCTTGCCACTTGTGCTGATGATCCTGGGCACGTCCGGCTGCTGGGCCCAGGATTTCTACGAACCGGATCGTGCCGCGCTGGCTGATCCGCTCCGAGGAGAGCGGTTGTTCAGGTCCAACTGCGCCCGCAGTTGCCACCCAGCCAACGCCTTCGAGGTGAAAAAGGTGAAGACCCACCGGCAGCTCGTCAGCACTGTTCGTGCATACTACGAGCAGGTGGTGGGACGCGAGGAAAACTACTCGCGGCAGGACCTCTACGACCTTTCCCGGTATCTCGATCGCAAGCACTATCGCCTGCCTGCCCCCGCCCCTCAGGGGGGGGCCTCCAGGCCCTGAGGTTCCCCCAAGCCCTCCGGGTTTTCCCTCCCGTCGCGATCTTTGCCAGCGCCTTGAGGCCCCCGGCGCGATGCTTCCACCAGATTGTGGCCGGCCTCAACCCCTCGTCCCCGCTGCCCGCGGCGGCCCCTGTCTTTCCCCCGGGGCAGGTCGTGAACTTTGGTTAAGCAACCAGCCGGAGCGTGACGGCCGGGTATACGAACAAGGTCCGCTTGCCCCTGGAGCGCCCCCTTGCTGATCCCGCTGAGCCACGAACACCCCTGGGACGTCGCCCCCTACGAGGCCCAGCAACTGCAACGGAGCCTGCAGGGTAACGTGCAGGAGATCGATCTTGAGGTCCCCCCACGCACGATCGCCGGGGTGGAGGTGGCCCACTCTCGCTTCAGCGACATCCTCGTGGCGGCCGTGTCGGTGCTCAGGCTCCCGGATCTCACCGTGGTCGAGGAAGTCACAGCCGAGTACTCGGCCGTCTTTCCCTTCATCCCGGGCTTGCTGTCCTTTCGGGAGGTACCCGCCGTGCTGGAGGCCCTCGCGCGACTCGAGGCCCTGCCAGACGCCCTGATCGTGGACGGGCCCGGCGTCGCCCACCCCCACGGCCTCGGCGTTGCCTCGCACCTGGGGGTGCTCCTCAACCGGCCCACCATCGGGTGCTCGCGAAGCGCGCTGGTGGGCAGCTACGTGGAGCCGGAGGTGTCCGCGGGATCGCAGTCCGCGCTGGTGTGGCAGGGCGAGTTGATCGGCACGGTCTACCGGTCCAAGAACCGCGTGGCCCCGCTCTTCGTCTCCGTCGGCCACCGCGTGACGCGCGCCACCGCGCTGGAGATGGTCGTGGCCTGCTGCAAGGGGTATCGCCTGCCCGAGCCCACCCGCAGGGCTCATGCCAGGCTCACGGAGGCGCGGCAGGCCCTCAGGACAGACAGCCTGGCAAACGGCCCGGCCTGACGCGCGCCGTGTCGCCGGTGCCGAGCCTGCGCGCGCAGGCGGAGGCCCCCTGGTCATGGTAAACTGGCGGCCCAGGCCGGTGCCTTGGCCTGCCCCTCGACCAGCCACCCTGGAGGGCCAGATGCCTCTCGTCAACCCAGCCCTGCGTGGTCCCAGCCTGCGCCTCGGCATCACGCTTGCCCTCGGCGGCAGCTGGGTGCTTGGCTGCGGCGGCTCGCCCACGGGTGTGGCTGGTCAGGGCGCAGCGAACCTGCCGCCTCAGACGAACCCGGGCGTTGCGGACAAGGACAAGGGCAAGAAGGGGGCCGACACCGAAGGCCCGCGGCGGGACCTGAAAGGAAGCGTCACGGACGCCCTGACCGGTGCCCCCGTCGAAAACGCGGTCGTCGTGCTGGAGGGCCTCCAGACCACGGTCGTTTCCACCCCGATTCCGGCGGCGCCCTCGCCGAGCAAGGACGAACTTGACGACGACGGCCCGGCTGGTGGCGGAGGGGGCCCCGGCCGGTCCTTCCGCGTCGCCCAGGCAGACAACCCGGTGTTGCCCTCGGCCGAGACCACGGTCGCGCCATCCGGGAGCCCCTCGCCCGGATCGGCCAGCCCCTCCGGCTCACCCTCCTTGCCGAGTAGCCCGGCGGCGCCCGATGCCAGCGCCTCCCCTGCAGGCCCGGCCGCCTCTTCCTCCCCTTCACGCCCGAGCTCCCCCGCGCCAGGCGCCGCCTCACCCACCCCCGCGCCGGGCGCGAGCCCGGCCTCCCCCGGACCGGGGCCGACGCCGCTGCCCGTGACCACCTACCGCGTCGACTCCCAGGGGCGCTTCGAGCTGAAAGGCATTCCAGAGGGGAGCTACAACCTCACGTTCTGGGCCCCCGGCTACCAGGCCGTCACCTACCAGGGGGCGCTGCAGCCAGAGGCTGAGGTTCGGCTGAGGCCGCTGTCGCCCGATGCCAAGCAGTTCCACACGCTGAAGGGGGTCGTGCGCCAGGCGAACGACGCCCCGGCCTCCGGCGTGGCCGTGGAGATCTCCTCGATGGCGGGCAAGCTGGTGGGACAGCGGGAAGAGTCGGATGCCCAGGGGGCGTTTGCCATGACGGGCATTCCCGCCGGGAACTACGCGGCCGCGGCCTGGACCACCAACCTGGAGGGGGAGGTGGCCACCTTCGCGATGGTGCGGGAGATTCCGGTGGCACTCGGCCGCGAGCGTCGGTCCGTGTCACCGACCCTTCGGTTGCTCTCTGTCACCGCGCCCCTGCTGCTGGCCGGCACCGTGGAGGGCTCCGCCAAGGAGGCGGAGGTCAAGGCCGCCTTGGCAGCCAAGAAGCCCATCCCCGGGGTGCGTCCGACCCGGGTCAGCGCGAGCATCCGCGTGGGGGACGGCGAGATTCCGCTGGTCAGCGTGCCGGTCGGGACGGACGGCTACTTCCGGCTGCGGCTGCCCTCCCTGCCCGAGGGCGCAACCTACCACCTGACGGCCTCGGGCCAGAGTGAGGCGGGTCAGACGAGCCATCGCCACCTGTACGATATGGAAGGTCCAGACCCCAAGCTCAGCCTCACCCTCCCTGGCGCCCCGGACGGCGTGCGCCTCGACGTCCGCACGAAGCACCCCCGGTTCTCTTGGGACGCCCTTGGCGCCTCGGTCAACGCCTATCGCCTCTCCGTCGAGCGGCTCGGTGACGACGGAGACACCCTGTGGGAGGCCTGGACCACGGGCACGACGGTGCACCTGCCGAACACCAAGGAGTTGCCCTTCCTGCGGGAAGGGGAAAGCTACCGGTACACCCTCGCGGCCGTGACGCTGTTGGATGACAAGAAATTTGAGCTGTCCGATCTGGCCGACCGGCCCTGGGAGGCCAGCGCCCTGACGCGGCCCCAGACCTTCGAGGTCGTGCGGTTGAAGCCAGGCGGCCAGCCGAAGGCCTCACCGACGCTGAGCAACGTGAAGCCCCTCAGCGCCCCCCCGCGCCCCCCCCGAGTTTCGGCAACCGCCTCGCCATCCCCCGCCGCCACCGGCAAACCGAAGCCCAAGAGTCCACGCATCAAGCCCCTGGAGCTGCCGTGATCTCAGGCTGGGCTCGGGGCTGGAGAGCAGGTGCGTCTGGCTCCTCTGATGCGCGTGGCTTCGGGGGCCCTCGGGTGGCTTCGGGGCCTCCTCGTGAGGACAGGTCGGGCGGAGACTCCCGGCCGTGACCGAGCAGGACCTGACCGAGCGCGGCCTGACACGGGAAGGCGTCTTCAAGGGGCGGCTGTTGAGCGTTCGGGTGGACACGGTGGCCCTGCCCGATGGGCGGACCGCGCAGCGTGAAGTGGTGGAACACCCTGGTGCGGTCGCCGTGCTTCCCGTGGCGCAGGATGGAACCTTGCTGCTCGTGCGACAGTTCCGCTATGCCGTGGGGGCGATGTCTCTTGAACTGCCAGCCGGCTGCCTCGATCGCCCTGGAGAGCCCCTGGAGGCCGCAGCCAGGCGGGAGCTGAGGGAGGAAACGGGCCACGACGCGGCCCGGTGGACGTACCTCGGGAGATTTCACTCTTCCCCGGGTGTCCTCGGGGAAACCGTACATCTCTGGCTTGCTGAAGGCCTCACGGCGGGCGCACCCTCGCCCGACGAGGATGAATGGGTCGCGGTGGTGCCCATGGCCCTGTCGGAGGCCCTCGAGGCCATACAACGGGGCGAGATTCGAGACGCCAAGACCGTCGTGGGGCTGTTGTGGCTTGCGCGCTTCGGGCAGGCCACGAAGCAGCAGGCGCCGCAGCCCCCCCCCGCCACCCTCGAGGACGCCTGATGGCGACGAGGCCGTTGCTGTGGGGCTCGGCGCTCGTGGCCATCACGACCGCCCTCCCGGGGTGCAAGCTGCCCTACCGCACCCTGCCACAGGTGCTGCTCGTGCCGTACCGAAGCCTGGTCTCCGACCTGGGCATCGAGGGAGAGACGTGCCTGCAGGCCCCCGCCACGGACCTGGCGGTGCCCCCGGAGGCCGCCCAGCTTCAGGTGCGGGCGGCCCGCCTGCGGCTCTTCATCACGAACGAGGGGCCCGCCCAGCTGATGGTCTCCCCCCACCTCGCGCCGCGGGGCACGGACCCCTACAGCCTACCGAGCCTCGAGTCGGGGGGCGGCCTGCCCCTGGCCGGTCACGGCGGGACGCTGGAGCGCAGCTACCCCCTGGCAGCCCCGATGTTCAAGGCCCCAGCCTGGACCTTCGGGATGCGAGTGACGAGCCCTGCCACCTGGCCGGTCGAGTTGCCAGTAGCGGGCGCTCACCTGGAGGTCAAGTGGCAGATCGACGTCGACGCGAGCCTGCTCTGAGCCCAGGCCAGCCCGCCCGCCACCACCTGGTCTTCCTCGACCGGGCCACGCTGCCGGTGCCCCTGCGACGACCGGCATTCGCCCACACCTGGGCCGAACACCCACAGACGGCCCCCGCCGAGGTGATCCAGCGGCTGGCTGGTGCGACCGTCGCGATCACGAACAAGGTGCCGCTCACCCGCGAGGCCCTGGCGGCCATTCCCTCCCTCAGGCTGGTGGCAGTGGCCGCCACCGGCACCGACGTGGTGGATCTCAGCGCCTGCGCCGAGGCCGGCGTGGCCGTGACCAACGTCCGCAACTACGCCGGAGGCGCCGTCGCCGAACACGTCTTCACCCTCCTGCTCGCCCTGCGCCGGAGCCTGCTCACTCACCTGGAGGTCGCCCGCGGTGGGGCCTGGTCGGCGTCCGGCCAGTTCTGCTTTCACGGCCCCGCCGTGCGTGATCTGGAGGGCTCCACGCTGGGCCTAATAGGCCACGGAGTGCTATCACAAAGCGTGCAAATGCGAGCCGAAGCCTTCGGCATGCGCGTGCTGGTGGCAGAGCGCCGAGGCGCCACCGTGCTGCGGCCCGGACGCCTTGCCTTCGACGAGGTGCTCGCCGCCTCGGACGTGATCAGCCTCCACTGTCCGCTGACGTCGGAGACACGGCACCTGATCGACAGGCGCGCCCTGGCCCTGATGAGGCCTCAGGCTATCCTCATCAACACGGCCAGGGGAGGCCTCATCGACGCCAGCGCCCTCTTGCAAGCTCTCGACGAGGGCCGGTTGGCTGGCGCCGGGTTGGACGTGCTCGACACGGAGCCCCCCCCCACTGACCACCCTTTGCTCCGGCGGCCAGACCCACGCCTGATCATCACCCCTCACGTCGCCTGGGCCAGCACCCAGAGCATGGCCCGGCTTGGAGAGCAACTGGTGTCGGTGATCGAAGCCTGGGAGCAAGGCCACCCGAGGAATCTGGTGAGTCTGAGCTGACACCATGTGCAGCGGGGGTGCAAAAAAGCCCCGGCGCCACGTGGGGGGCTCCGGGGCCGGCTCAGGACGAGATGATGCCGCGTCAGACGGCCGCGGTGTTTGCAGCGGCAGCCTCTCGCAGGGCCGCCACCTTGTCGAGCCGCTCCCACGGCACGTCGACGTCCGTGCGTCCGAAGTGGCCGTACGCCGCAACCTGCTTGTACAGCGGCCGCCGGAGGTCCAACATCCGGATGATTCCGGCGGGCCGAAGGTCAAAATGCTCCGCCACGAGGCGCTCGATGTGCTCGTCCGGTAGCGTCCCGGTGCCGTAGGTGTCCACGAAGATGGAGGTCGGGCGGGCCACGCCAATGGCGTATGACAGCTGGATCTCGACCTGCTTCGCGAGCCCCGCGGCGACGATGTTCTTTGCCACGTAGCGCGCCGCGTAGGCTGCAGATCGATCCACCTTCGTGGGATCCTTGCCGCTGAAGGCTCCGCCCCCGTGACGGGCGAACCCACCGTACGTGTCGACAATGATCTTGCGGCCGGTCAGGCCCGCGTCGCCTTGAGGCCCCCCCACCACGAACCGACCGGACGGGTTGACGAAGATCCGCGTGTCAGGAGCCACGAGGGCGGCAGGCAGGACGGGGTCGAGCACCAGCGCCCGCAGGTCCGCATCGATCTGCGCCTGCCCCACGCTCGGGTCGTGCTGGGTGGAGATGACGACCGTGTCGATGCGAACGGGTTTCCCCCCTTCGTATGCCACGGTAACCTGGGTCTTGCCGTCCGGCCGAAGGTACGAAAGCCCCCCCTCCTTCCGCGCCCACGTCAGCCGCCGGGCCAGCTGGTGGGCCAGCGTGATCGGCAGAGGCATCAGCTCGGGCGTCTCATCGCAGGCAAAGCCGAACATCAGCCCCTGGTCGCCGGCCCCGATCTCGTCAATGCGCTTCTCGATTTCCGCTTCCGACAGCCCCGAGGTGCGCAGCTCGAAGCTGCGGTCAACCGCCGCCGCGATGTCGGGGGATTGCTCGTCGATGGCGGTGAGGACGGCACACGTGTCCGCATCGAAACCGAACTTGGCCCGGGTATAGCCAATCCCCCGGACGGTCTCGCGGACGAGGCGCGGGATATCGACGTAGCACTGGGTGGTGATCTCACCCGCCACCAGCACCAGGCCGGTGGTCACGCTCGTCTCACAGGCGACGCGGGCCAGTGGATCCTGGGCCAGGATGGCGTCCAGCACGGCATCCGAGATCTGGTCGCAGATCTTGTCGGGGTGACCTTCCGTGACCGACTCGGAGGTGAAGAGGTGGCGACGGGTAGGAGTTGGCACAGACGGGTCCTCCAGCGCAGGGACATGGTTCGCAGCAGCTGGGGCCAGGCCGTGGTGGCAGGTCTGGTGACGGGTGGCCACCGGACACCCGGGGCCGGCGGCGCCAGCGGCAGCGCCAACCGTAACACACGCCCGGAGCGCCGTCAAACGGGCCGAAGGAGCGAGGAAACAGGGCGGGGCGGCCATCACCGCCGCCCCGCCGCCGCCCTCAGAAGGCGTAGTAGCCGCCCAACCCCAACGTCCCCGCGTTGAGCCCCCCCATCAGGGGGTTGCCACGGTAACCGACGAAGAGGTCCGCGGCCCAGTCCTCAGCCAGGCCATACCGCACGCCCAGGTTGCCGATGCTCGTGGCGCCCCCCCCCCAGCCGAGGCGCGCATCGATCAGCGCCGAAAGCCGGTCGGTCACCGCCAGGTCAGCGCCGAACCCCATCGCCGGCGTGAAGCCGGACGTCTGGGGTTGCCCGAGCGGCGGGTTGGCCGACGCAAAGCCCAGGCCGATGCCCGGAGCCAGCGTCACGTTGAAGCCGGGTGACAGCGCCACCGTGACGGGGAAGCCGAACCCCGCAGAGCCAGACGTCAGCCCGCCACCCGAGAGGAAGCCTCCCACCAGGCCAGAGGCCGCCACCGCGACGGGCAGCCCCCCCACCCGAAGGTCGCCCAGCTCCACCTTGCCTCGCACCCCGACGTCGGCAAACAGGTTGCTGACGCCTGCTGCCCCGAGCCCCGTGGCGCTGATGCCAGCCTCGAGGCCCGGCCGCACGTTCGCATCGGCCCGCACGTTCAGGCCCCCTGCAATGGTGGGAGCCAGGGCCCCGAAGCCGAGCCCCCCAACCTGCACGCTGCCACCGAACCGGTTCTCGCCCGGCGCCAGCGTCTTCGCCTTCTCCACCTCGAAGTACCGGGTGGGGGCAGCCTGCTGCAAGGCCGCCTCCTTGAGCCCAACCTGCAGCGTATCGCGCCCCATCGGCTCTGCTGCCTCGGCCACCGAGGCTCCCAGCGCCACCAGCGCCACGAGCCCCCCCACAACTTTCAGGCCTCCTGCCATGCGACCCTCCCCCTGCGCCCCAGCCCCGTGGGGCATCGTCGTCCGGTCCCGTCGCGCCTCTTGCGCACGTTCGACGTTAGCCACGAGGCCGTGCCAGGGTCAACGGTGGCTCGAATGCACGGAGCGTGCAGCCCACCTGTCTCGGCCGGAGCCTGGAGCACCAATCAAGTCTTCGCCCGGCGGCTGGCTCGTTCTGACGCCCAGGGACGCCGTCACGCCTCGGTCACGTGCCTCCGGGCAAGCCCCCTCGTCGTTCCTGGCCCCTGGACGCCAGCCCGTCGCCATCCCCTCGCGCTCATGACTTGAGCGGTGCTCTAGCCCCCCCCGGAGAAGCTCTGGGTCGTGATGCTCTGGAACTTGGTCAGGGTCTTCTCGAAGAAGAGCTCGACGTGACCCACCGGGCCGTTACGGTGCTTCGCGACGATGACCTCGGCCGTCGACTTCTTGTCGGTGTCCGGGTTGTAGTACTCGTCGCGGTAGATGAACATCACGATGTCCGCATCCTGCTCGATGCTGCCGCTCTCTCGCAGGTCCGAGAGCATGGGACGCTTGTTGGGCCGGCTCTCCACCGCGCGACTGAGCTGGGAGAGGGCCACGACCGGCACGCGCAGCTCTCGCGCCAGCTGCTTGAGGCCTCGTGAGATGGCCCCCATCGCCGCGGCGCGGTTGTCGTCCTTGGTCGAGGAGGTGCCGGACGACATCAGCTGGAGGTAGTCCACCATGATCAACCCCAGCTCGCCGGCCTCGGCCATCACGCGGCGGGCCGTGGACCGCAGCTCGGCCACCGTCAGGGCGCCGGCGTCATGGATGTAGATGGGCGTCTCGGACAGCAGGCCGATCGCCTGCACCAGCTTGGCCCAGTCAGGCTCTGCCAGGAAGCCGGTGCGGAGGCGGTGGGAGTCGATGCCGGCCTCCGCACAGAGCATGCGCTGGACCAGCTGCTCCTTGCCCATCTCGAGCGAGTAGATCAGCACCGGCTTGTTGGTCTCCACAGCCACGTTGCGACAGAAGTTCAGGGCGAGGCTGGTCTTGCCCATGGCTGGTCGGGCGGCCAGAATCAGCAGGTCGCTCGGCTGGAACCCGTTGAGCATCCCGTCGAGGTCGTAAAAGCCCGTGGGGCTGCCGAGCAGGGAGCTCTTCTCGTGGTAGCGGGTCTCGATGGCCTCGAAGGTCTCGTTGATGACGTCCTTGATCGGGGTCATGGAGCCGGTCTGGCGGCGTTGCCCGACCTCGAGGATGGCCCGCTCGGCGCTGTCGAGGATCGTCTCGACGTCCTCCTCCTCGGCGAAGGCGCCAGCCACGATCTCCGTCCCGACCCGGATCAGGTGGCGAAGCAGCGCCTTGTCGGCCACGATCTTGCCGTAGTACTCGGCGTGCGCGGTCGTAGGAATGGAGGCCGCCAGGTCGACCAGGTACCCATAGCCACCCACCTCGTCCAAGTGGGTGCCCAGCTCATCACGCAGCGTGATGAGATCGACGGGCTCACCCCGCTCGTAGAGGGCTCGAACCGCCTCGAAGATGAGGCCATGTGCCTGCCGGTAGAAGCTTTCGGGGGCGAGCAACTGGGAGACGCGAGCAATGGCCTCCCGGTCGACCATCATGGCCGCCAGCACGGCCTGCTCGGCCTCCAGGTTGTGGGGGGGCACCCTTTCGATGACGTCTTTCATGGCCGTGCTGCCAGGGTCAGGCGCCCGTGATGGGGCCCGCGCCTCAGGCCTCTTCCTGAACCGACACCGACATCTTTGCCACGACGGCCGGGTGCAGCTTCACCACAAAGGGATGGCTGCCCAGCGCCTTGATGTGCTCTGGCAGGTCGATCTTGCGCTTGTCGACCTCGAGCCCGGTCTGCTGCTGGATGGCCTGCGCCAGCTCCTTGGGCGTGATGGTGCCATACAGCCGACCCATCTCGCCCGCCTTGTGCCGCACGACGATCTTCGCGGCCTCGAGTTGCTTGGCCGTCTCCTGCGCCTGGGCCTTCAGCCGCTCCTCTCGGCGCTGCTCCGCCTTCTTGCGCTCCTCGAGCTGCTTGAGGGCAGCCGGGGTCGCCTCGGCGGCGAGCTGGCGAGGGAACAGGAAATTCCGCGCGTAGCCCTCCGAGACATCGACGAGGGCACCTGCCTTGCCGAGTTCCTTCACGTCCTTGTTCAAGATGACCTTCACGGGCTGCTTCCCTCCAACACGGTTCCGGGCAACGGGCGGCCCGATTATACCACCCGCTCCACGCCGGCCTCGTCGCAGGCGTCCCCCTGATGCGGTAGGCTGGGTGCCACGAAGGAGGGTCTCCGATGCTGACCACCGTCACCACCCTGTTGATTGTCTCGACCCTGGTCCAGGCGGCCAGGAACCGCCGCCAGTGGGAAGCTTACCAGGCGGGCAAGCTCACGCGCGGCCAGATGGTGAATCGCATCACCACCACCGTGCTGCTGGCCGTCGGGAGCCTCGGCCTGGTCGTGTTGAAGCTACTGGGGTTGTGACGGGAGCGCCGCATCGGCGAAGGTGAAGCCGAGCCCGCCGTCCTGGTTGGCGATCTGGATCTCGAGCCGCCGCTCGGTGAACAAGAACTTCTCGGCGGTCCAGAAGTTGCTCGTGCTGGCCTGACCCCGGATCCGGTAGACCTCGGCTGCTCGCTCCTCACCTTGCTCTCCCTGGAACTTGCCGTCCGCGTTGACATCATTCCAGGCCAGCACCACGTAGGTGCCCTCCGCGGTGTCAGGGCCTGGCGTGATGTTCAGGGAGAAGGTGTTGTTGCTGGGCACCTCGACGCGGTCGAACTCGACCGTGCGTGGCTGCGTGAGGTTGAAGTCCAGCTTGCCCCTGGAGACCCCCTCGTTGGGCACCTCGATCCAGGCCAGGTAGCCGACGCGCGCTGACGCAGGCGCGTTCTTCAGGGTGCCGGACGTGGCGATGGGCCGCAGCACGCGTTGCGCCAGGAACCCCATGGTCAAGGCACCCGCGTTACATCCAGTGAGCAGCAGCGAGGTCGCGAGCACCAGAACGGCCGGTTTCAGAAGCAAGGGAATGCCACCCTTTCTCAACAAGAGGCGAGGCCCGAGGCGCCCCCAGCGTACCACGGCGTGGAGGGCGGTGGGTGTGACGGGAAAGGGCCCCCTCCCGGTCGGGAGCGGGGCCACGACGTTCCCGAGGCGGGCCTCAGAACGGGGCCGCGGGGTTGGCCCCCGGCACCGCCACGCCGCCGGGACCGTAGGTCATCGGGACGGCGGAGGCTCCGGCCGCGCCAGTCCCCCCCGTGTTGTTGATGCCGCGCCAGTCGAAGGTGCGATGCAGGATCGCTCCCCCCTCGCCGACCACAAAGCCCTCGCCCTGGGGCAGCAAATCGATCGCGTAAAACGCCCCGCTGATGTTGCCCGAGAAGAAGTTGCTGTCGGGCTTGAGCACGCCGTTGACGTTGGCGAGCAGGTTCCCGAACACCGACCGGGGGTTGCGCTCGAAGGTCCAGTCGCGGCGACGCACCTGCCCCAACGCCCAGCCCTCGGTGCCCGAGATCATCTCGATGTCGTGGAGGGGCACCTGATCGAGGCCCTCGACGGAGGCATCGAAGCTGCCTTGCACCCAGCCGTCTCGCTTGGGCTCGTATTGCAGGAAGATGCCCCGCGGGTTGATCAACAGGTTGTCTCGGATGCCGACGGCGTACCCCTGCGTCTCGCTGATCATTTTGACGGCCGTCAGCTCCTGGCTGTCGGTCAGAGAGACGGTGCCACGGTTGTCCCACATGTTCTTCTTGACCCAGCTGCCATCCTGGTACTTGAGGATGAGCGGCATCGTCGAGACTCCCCCCGCCTTGCCCACGGCCCAGCCGCTCCGGGCGGACAGCATGTGGACGTCGTTCAGCCGCCCCCCGGCCGGGGAAGCAGCCTGCTTCCAGCTCGCACCGTCCCAGTGCAGCAGCAGGGCGTCCCCTCGGGACTCTCCCACGGCCCAGGCATCCCGCTCGTTCAGGACGCTGATCGCATGCAGGGCTCCCTCCGAGACGGGAAGCGACACGGGCTGCCAGGCCTGGCCGTTCCAGCGTGCTGCGAAGGGCATCCGACCGCCGGCCCGGTGGCCGACGAGCCAGCCGGTGACGCTGTTCGCGAAGCCGATGCCGCGGATCGTCGCGTCGCCCTGCCGGAAGGAGGGTTCAGGCCGCCAGGCGCCGTTGACATGATGCAGGAGGGTGCCGCCTTCACCCCCGGCCCAGGCCTCGAAGCGGCTCACCATCTTCACCGCCCGCAGGTTGGCGCCCGTTGGAGAGAGGACCTGTTGCCAGGCGTAGCGGGCGGGCTCGACCCGCACGGTGGCCTCGGCGGCGAGGGCCCCGATCTGCGCCACCACCTTGACGGAGCCGGGCGCGGTCGGCATCAGGATGCCCTGCCGATCCACCTGGCCGACCTCCAGGTTGGACAGCGTCCACGTGACGAGGCGGGGGTCGTTGTAGACCTTGTTGTCGGAGCCCTTGATCACGATCTGGAAGTTCAACGACTGCCCGACGCGGGCCACGGCCTGCCCGGGCTCGAGCTGAAGCCCCCGGGCCTCGACGCCGGGCGGGAGCACCGGCATCGCCTCCTGCCGGATGAGCCGCGAGCCCCCCGTGTAGTCGGTGGTGTAGGGCGTCACCGGCAGCGGCTGGTACCCTGGCGCGTAGCCGCACGCGGTGACGGCCAGGCCGGCAATCAGCGATGCAGCGTGCTGCAGAGAGAGCTTGGACGTCATCACCGTGCACCTCGGGGGGGGGCGTTAAAAAGCTGTGCGTGCCACCGAGGCTTATATGGGCCACCACCCCCTCAAGCTGACGTTAAGGTTTGAGAAACCGGGGCTTAATCGAGGTTCCGGCGCCGCGGCCCTGGCCCGAAGGCCGGCAGCCGTCCGTGCGGGTGATCACGAAGGCGCCCGGCCCCGGTCTTATTTTCTCTGCCCCTGGGGTATGATGTCCACAGCAAGTCGTGACATATGCCCTCGCCCGGAAGCGAGGTAAACAGGGGGCCTTCCAAGCCCCCGGTCGCGGCAAGAGGCCAGGGATGGATCCCTGGTCGTGCCTCGGTCCCGGTCGGCCCGCCAGGTCGTGCCGCACTCCGAAAGGACGGATCCCATGCAAGTGAACCCCGTGTCGGCCTCGCAGCGACCCCAGGCCCCGGAACCGGCGCAGGCCCCCCGTGCGGCGCAACCGCCCGAGCAGCCAACCTCGGGGGCTCAGCCCGTCGCGCGACCAACCCTTGCCACCGGGCCGTCATCTGCGTTTGCCCAGCGCCTGGACGAGGCCCTTCGCGCCGTGCGGACGCGCCTGGATGAATCCGGCCTGAACGCCGGCCTGAGCTTCAGGGCCCCCGTTTATGAGGCGCGAAGCGACGTCCTGCGCATCCAGCCTGTCGATGCCGCGCCCCCGGAACGCCGTCCGACCCCGATCGAGCCGGCCGACCAGTCAGCCCTGGAGGACGCGGGGGAGGCAGGGTCTCGGCCCCTGGCCGAGCCCGCGCCGGCCCCACCGAGCGTGAACCGCACGGCCCCCGCCTCGGGGGGGGGCCGGCCCGCCGCCCCGGCTCCGGCCTTCGATCGGACCGAGGTGGCACCGGGCCCACCGGAGCCCGCGCCGGCCAACCCGGCCGCCGACCCGGCCAGGCAGCTCGGGGATGCCACCCTCGGCTCGCTGGCCGGAGCCACCGCGCTACAGGCCGCCGCGGGGCGCTTTCAGATCGACGTCAACGGACAGGCCCAGACCTTCCGGGTCGACCAGCCGCTGAGCGACCTGGTGTCGCGGCTCTCGGGTCCCGCCAGCGGAACCCAGGCCTCGCTGGACCCACGCGGCCAGCTGGTGGTGCAGAGCACCACCGGGGAGGAGCTCTCGATCTCGGATCGGCGAGGCAACCTGTCAGGAGGGCTGGGCATCGAGGTCACCCCCTCGGAGAACACGAATGCCACCCTGACCCGGGACCTCCAAGATTTCGCGGGGGGCATCAACCGGGCGATCAACCTGATCGAGAGCGAGCTCGGCCAGACCGCCGAGACGGAGCTGCAGGCCGTGCTGCGGGACCTGGAGGCGGCCCTGAGCAGCCTCTTCACCCCCTCCGGCGATGGGAGCCTGCAGGGGCTCGGCGACCTCGGATTCAGCCGGGCTGGGGGCGAGGTCATGGTGGACCGGAGCCGCCTCCAGGACCTCGTCGCCTCGCGCACCGACGAGGTCAACCAGGTGGTCACGGCGGTGCGGGGCAGCGCCCAGCCGGTCCTCCAGGGCGGGGAGCGCGTCGCTCAGGCCATTGACAGCTCGCTGCCCGATGCCCGCCGAGCCACCCAGGAGGTCCGGGTGCGGCTGGAAGTCGCCCGGCTGCAGGTGCGCCAGCAAACCCTGACCCTGGACCGGATGGCAGCCGAGGGGCTTCGCCAGCGCGTCGCGCAGCAGTCCGAAGCCCTGGGGCGGATCGCGGAGGCGCTGGTGTCGCAGGTTCCCAGCGGCCTCCCCGACCCGTCGGAGCAGGCCGTCGACTTCGCCCGCGGCCTCCCCGAGACCCGCCCGCGGCAGCGCCCCGCGGCCGCCTACCGGCTGCCCGTCCCCAACGTGTTTCGAGGCTCCGTGATGGGCAGCGGTGCTTGAGGCCTGGGTGCGCTTGGGTATGATGAGGCCATGAACGCACCTGATCGGCATCCCGACGTCCCCCCTGCCCGGAAGCCCTACGAAAAGCCCCGCCTCGAGTCCCACCGGGTCTTCGAGGTCTCGCTGTCGTGCATCAAGATCCCGGGCTCACCCGCCTGCGCGTTCAACGTTGCCCGGACGCGGAGTTGAGTGGGAGCTCCACAACCCGCGTGGTGACGGTCGCGCGGGTGAAGGTTCGCTTGACCCTGCCCGGGCCCTCCTGGTGGCCGCCCGTGCAGGCCCGCCTGGGGACGTTCGTCGGGGACGATGACGGCGCCCCCGCCACCTGTCACCTGGACGTCGCGCTGGCCCCCGGGGGGCCCGTGCTGCCGCCGGGGGAGCCAACCCTGACCCAGGATCAGGCCGGGACCCACCTGGCGTTCGACCAGTTTCGCGGCGTCGTATCGCCGGATGGCCGGGCCCTGCTGTCCGTGAGCGAACAGGGGCCTGCCGCGCAGGATGAGACCTACGTCATGGCCGTGGACAGCCTCCTTCGCATCCAGCTGGCCCAGGCGCTGGCTCAGGCGGACGGCATCCTGATGCACGCCGCCGGCATCGTGGGGCCAGCCCGTCGAGGCGCGGTCTTCTTCGGACCCTCCGGCAGCGGCAAGACGACCATGTGCCGGCTGTCGGCCAGGCACTTCCCGATCCTGTGCGACGAGGTGGTTGCCATCAGGCTCCACGCGGGCAGGCCAGTCCTCTACGGCACCCCGTTTGCAGGAGCCTGGGGGCGAAGCCTCGCGGACGCCTGTCCGCTGGCCGGGCTGTTCCGGCTGCGCCACGCGCGGGAAACGTCGCTCGTGGCCGTTCCGCCGGCCCGCGCCGTTCGCGAAATCCTGGAATCCACCGTATATTACGATCGGACCAGCGGCGGCCTCGCGCGAGCGCTCACGCTGGTCAGCGCCCTCGTGACGACCGTGCCGGTGACCGAGCTGGCCTTCGAACCCAAGGAGGAAGTGTGGCAGACCCTCTCGGCGCACCGCTGGGCGCCCTGACGCCACCGCCCGCGCTGAACCCTCGGATCGCGGCACGGGTGGTGAACGGGGAGACCCTGATCCTCACCCCGCACGACAGCGTTCTGCACACCCTGAACGGAGTGGCCACGCGGGTCTGGGAGTTGTTGCGAAAAGCCAGCACCCTCGGGGAGGTCGGCGCCACCCTGGCAGCAGAATACGAGGTGGCCCCCGACGAGGCCCTGGCAGACGTGGTGGACCTCGTGGCAGCCATGCAAGCGGCTGGCATCCTGGAGGGCCCCGACCAGGGCTAGCGCACCATTTCAAGCCCTGGGCCGGAGTGGATGGCGACGAGCGGGCGTCCAGGAGTTGGGAACGACGAGGGGGCGTGCCCAGCAGGCACGTGCCCAGAGGCGTGAGGCCATCCAAGAGCGCCAGACGAGCCCGCGGCTAGCTCGTGGCCGCGGCTTGATCGGCGCGCTGGTGCTGGTGACGTGAAAGGCTCAGAACTGCGCCCGTAGCAGCCCCACCACCTTGCCCTGGACCCGCACCCGGTCGACGTAAAGAGGCGCCATGGCGCAGTTGGCCGGTTGCAGACGGAATCGACCACCGGGCTCCCGGTAGAGCCGCTTCAGCGTCGCCTCACCGTCGTCGAGCAGGGCCACGACGATCTCTCCGTCCCGGGCCGTCTCCTGACGCTTGATGATCACGTAGTCACCATCCGCGATGTGGTCCTCGATCATCGAGTCGCCCTTGACGCGAAGCACAAAGAGTTCGGGGCCATTGAAGCAGGCGTCGAGATCCAGGTACTCATCCGCCTCCGCGATCGCCTCGATGGGTCGCCCGGCCGCAATCCGCCCGACGATCGGCAGCCCCTTGGGGACCAGGCGGGCCTCAGGGGCCTCACCGGGTAGCCCTGCCAGAAGCTTGATGGCCCGGTTCTTCCCTCCCTCCCATTGGATGATGCCACGCCGCGCAAGCGCCGTCAGGTGGTAGTGAACCGTGGAGGTCGAGCGCAGGCCCAAGGCCGCGCAAATCTCCCGGATGGAAGGCGCGTAGCCGTTCTCCCGCACGTGCCTGACGATGAAGGCATGCACCTCGTCCTGGCGGCTCGCGCGCCCACCGGCCATGTCGGTCTCCGAAACCTCGGACGGATCGGGAGGGGACATAACGGCTTCTCCTGGCAGCTGGCGGGACCTTCGAAAGCTTAGAACAATTGTTCCATAAAATCAAGGGCCGCGCAGAGGTGCCCCGGGAGGGCAGCCGTGGGGTACAAGGGGGTTGGCCCACGTCCCGAGGAGGAGACCCCTTTGAAGCGCGCCGCGATTGCCCTGGCCCTGGCCGCCTGCCTGGCGCCGGGTTGTGGCTGGTACACGAACCTTCCCGCCTCCGTGTATGTGGCCGCCGTGAAGCCGGGGAAGGTGACCTATGAGGCCCCGAACGCACAGGGCGTGCGGGAGGTCAAGACCGAGCCCCCCGTGGTCACCTTCCACACCGAGCCTGGCAGCATCGGCGTGAACTTCGAGCTGTGCCGCGTGACCTACACGCCCGCCTCCAGCCTGCTGCCGAAGCAGGAGTTCGGCCTCAGCTTCCGCGTCGAGGCCGCCGGCTACCCCACGCAGCCCCGCACGGGGCGCATCGAACAGGGCCAGGTCGGGCAGTTCGTGGAGGTGGGCAAGGTGGAGGTAGAGGTGCCGGTGCTGACCCGCCACGTCGAGGCATACGGGCTGGACGCCTCCACCAACGCGCCGATGATCACGGCCGTCACGGAGTTCCTCGGCACCGACGACGCCACCTGGCAGGTCCCCCTCACGGCCCGCATTCCCATCTACTTCCTGGGGCAGCCAGGCAGCCGATGAGGCGCTTGAGGGGCTGGGGCCGCCGCCTCGCCCTGGATGAGGGCGGCTCAACGGCCGTCGAGTACGGTCTGCTGATGGCGGCGTTCGTGCTGTGCCTCTTCGCCGCAGCCAGTGCCCTCAGGGGTCTGCAGGCGTCGGCCTTCCGGACCCAGCACGAGGGCCTCAAGCGCTGGCGCGCCCCGTGATGGACCGCATCTTAGCTTTAATTTAATCGCGATTTATCCCCGGTATCACCCCCTCGGGGCAAGGCCTCGCCCGCGGGCCCGATAACCTGGCCAGAGCCCGGCTGCCGGCGTGTCTGCCGCGCCCTGCCCGCGAAGCGCCCCCGAGCAAGAGGAGATACCGAGATGACCAAGCTCACCCAGTTGATCCGGGAAGAAGACGGCCAGTCGCTCGTCGAGTACGGGCTCATCCTGGGCCTCGTGTCCGTCGCGCTGATCGCCGTGCTGGGCACGATGCGCACCGAGCTCGGCAAGATCTTCGACGCCGTCGCCAAGTCGCTGAAGACGGCCGCCGCATCCGTCAAAGGCGGCAAGTAAGCCACCGCAGGGAGGGCCACCGCGATGCTGTACCGCCTGATCGCCGAAGAAGACGGGCAAAGCCTCGTCGAGTACGGCCTGATCCTGGGGCTCGTCTCGGTGGCGCTCATCGCCGTGCTGGGGACGATGAAGGCCAACCTGGTCAACATCTTCATGGAGGTCGGCTCCGCCTTGCGGAAGGGTGCCGGAGCCGTTAAGGCGAACTGACGCCACCGGGCCCGTGCCGTTTGGTGGCAGGCCTGCCCGGGAATGATGGCGCTGGGCGGCGCTCGCGCGTCGCGGCGGGAGAGCCCTGGAACCGTGTCACAAGCCTGGCAGTTCGGGCTGGTCGGCATCTTGGCCGTGGCCCTGGTGACGGACCTCAAGGCCCGCAAAATTTACAACTGGCTCACCTTCCCCGGCCTGGCCGCGGGGCTGGCCTTGAGCACGGGCCTGGGGGGATTGGCCGGGTTGCAGGGGAGCCTGGGGGGCCTGCTGGCCGCCAGCGCCGTGTTTCTCCTCCTGTTCCTGCTCCCCCAGAGCAGCATGGGGGCTGGGGATGTGAAGCTGATGGCCGTTGTGGGTGCCTGGCTCGGGTGGCCTGCAGCCCTCGCGGCTGTCGTCTACGTGTCCTTCGCGGGGGGCGTGGTGGCCCTGGCCCAGGCGGCGCGGTACGGCACCCTCAAGCTGCTGTTTCGCAACGTGTACTGGATCTTCGTGGGCCTCCTGGTGCCAGGGGGGAAGGCCTCGGGTGCGGTGACCCGCAGCGCCACGCCACCGGTCCCCTATGGCGTGGCCATCGTGGCCGGTGCCTGCCTTGCCTTGCTCTACCCGGAGCCCCAACATCTCTTCGATCTGGTGAGGCGTTGAGCGATGGGCACCGGCACCTTCGAGCCCCCGCACCGCGGTTCCTCCGTCTCCCTGCTGCCGCTGTCCCGCTCCCTGCGCGGGGAGGGAGCAGCGTGCGTTCGTCCCGGGTGGGGGAAGCTGGCCGTCAGGCCTCCTTCCTTCGCACAGGGCGCAACGCGTGGCGGTGAGGCGCGGGACACCGGACGCCAGGCCGCGTTTCGGGAAGCGGACGACGGCCAGGCCCTGGCCGAGTTCGCCCTGGTGCTTCCGATGCTGGCGTTGCTCACCTTCGGAACGATCGAGGTGACGCTCTGGCTCCAGCAGCAGAGCAGCCTCAACGCGGCCGCCTTCCTGGCCTCTCGCTCGGCGGCGGTGCTCGGTGCGGACAGCGCCCGCACCCGCCAGGCGATGCAGGGCTACGTGGAGGCCTCGCCGCCCTGGCTCGGGCGGGCCGTCGCGGCGATGAAGCTGACGCGCGGCCAGGCCTCCGTGACCTTGGAGGCCACCACGGACCGGTTCACAGGCCTCATCAGCGGGCTGTCAGGCGGACAGGCGCGCGGGTTCGACACCCTGGCCGCCAAGGCCGTCACGCCCCTGGAGTACGAACCCGCGCGCCACGGCAACGCCCAGACGGGTCCGAAGTCCCGCTTTCTGTTCGACTACCGGGTGGAGGCCACCGAGAAGGCCCTGGCTCCGGCTGCCGTGGCGAACGCCGGAAAGGCCATCGAGGCGGTCAAGCGGGCCGTCCGAGAGGCGGTCCCCGTGGTCTCGGTCGAGCCTCCGAAGCCTGCGGCATCCGCCGCCCCCAGAGGCGGGGGAAAGCCCTCAGGCACGGGGCGCCCCCCCCGGGGTGGCGGCAGCGGCAAGCCCCAGCCCAACGCGGGCGGGGCGGGCACGGTGCCTCCCCTCGAGGTGCCGAACCTCAAGCCCATCGAGGCCCTGCGGCCGGACGGCGAGGCCTTCCAGCTGCGCGGCGCGGTGCCTGGCAACCCCCATGACCACGGCAAGGCCAACACCGGCAGCTACAGCTCGCTGTTCTACCTGGGGCATCGCTTCGAGGCCGACGGGGAGCGCCGCGCCCCCTGGACCAGCAAGGTGGTGGCCGAGGGCCTCAAGGCCCAGGAGCGCAACGTCGCCGACGGGGGAGCGGGGTTGGTTCAGACTTGCGAGCAGGTGGCGAGGTTCGTGAAGGTCGCCGAGAAGCACCCCGTCTACGGGCCCTACGTGCGGGGCTTCGAGCGCAAGGTGAAGCCCTGGACGCAGGGCCTGACCAGGGGCCTGGACGCGGAGGCCAGGGCCCGCGAGGCCCGCGAGCGGGCGCTGTTTCCGCGATGACGCGCGGCCGCACGGTGTGGCGCCGGCTCGCCGCGGAAGAGGAAGGCCAGGCCCTCGTCTGGGGAGCGGGCGTGGTGGTGCTGACGATGGCGCTGTTCTATGGCGCCATCGACATCGGCCTGCTCGTGCTTGGCAAGATCCAGGCTCAGACGGCGGCCGATGCCTCGGCGCTCGCCGCGACGGGGCTCAAGGCCGGGGTCCACAACACCCGCTCGCTGGCCTACAGGGCCTCCAGCGGCCAGATCGCCCTCGCCCGGGCGCACCTGGTGCGGGCGACGGGGCTGGCGCTGAACGGCCTCGTCGACCCGGGCGGCGGCAACCGCAAGGCGTTCCGGGACGCGCTAGGCCGGGCCATCCACCACCGGGAGAACGTGGAGGCGCTGCACCTGGGCATCGTGGGCTTCAACGCCTGGGTCGCCCGGGCCGAGGTGGGGCCCGCAGGGGTCAAGAAGGCCGCCGAGGCCGCTTACCGCGGCAACATGGGGGTGCTGGGCACCATGGACGCGACGAACATGGCCCTGATCCGACGGAGCGACGCGCTGGCAGAGTTTGCGAGCGGCGGCCTGATCGGCGGCACGGCCTTCCAGGAAGAGGCCGTTGGGAGCGGCTCGGGGGGCAAAAGCCACGTCCGCGTCGAGCCGAAGGTGACCGCCCTCGGCTCGGGGCTGCTGGGCTACGGCCGCCAGTCCCTGCTGGCCGCGGCTGCCACGGCGGGCCCCGTGAATGCCGCGAAGACCTACGGGCGCTCGCTGGCGGCGCTGGATCCCAAGAAGGGCTATGGCGTCAACTGGTACACGGTGCGGCTGCTGAAGATCGGCAACAGGGGGGAACGCGAGTGAGGCCCCTCCCGGCGCGGCTCCAGGACGAAGAACGCGGCCAGGCCCTGGTCGAGTTCTCCCTCGTGCTGCCCATGCTGGTGGTGTTGCTGCTCGGCGTGGCGTACTGTGGTGGGCTGGTGCTGGCCCAGCAGTCCCTGGCGGTGTCCGCCCGCCACGTGGCGCGCTCGATGGCCCTCGAGGCCACGCGGCAGGGGCTCGAGGACCCACGCGGGCGGGGCGGTCAGCCGGACGAGGCGGTGGCGCGGCGAGCCCTCAACCAGGCCGCTCCCCGGGGGGGGGCGGCGCTGGCAGGGGTCCGCTGGGGCGCCCTCGGCGCCAGCGGCCGGGGCATGGCCGGGGCGCTCGTGAAGCGCGGGACCCTGCCGCTCGGGCCGGCCCTGGGCAACGCCCGCTGCGGGATCGGGGTGGCGCTGTACGGGGCGACCGTGAAGCGGGACCTGAGCCGCGACCTGTCCCCGCTGGGGCGTGTGGCGGCCCGTCTGGCGCCCGGTGGGGGCCTTGCCGGCAGGCTGGCGCCCTCCTTGTCGGCCACCGCCGTGATGCCCGGGGAGCTGCCCATCCGCGGCCGGGTGCGGGGCGGTGTGCCCGGCGTGCTGGATCTAAACCCCTGGATCGGCAAGGTGGTTCAGCGCCCGTACAGACCCCGGAGCTTCGAGTGAGGGGCGCGTGGTGCGCGGGGTTGGCAGGGCTCCTGATCGGGACGCCCGCCGGGGCGGCGGCGTCGGACCCGACGCTGTGGGGGGCCGTCCCGGCCTACCCCGGGGCGGCCAGGCCGCTGCCGACGTGGGAGCGCCCCCGCCTGGCGATTGCCCTGACGTCAGCTCCTCCCTCGGCCGTGGTCGCTTACTATGTGGAGTTGCTGACCGCGACGGGCTGGCGCATCGCCTCCACCGCCACCGCCGAGGCGCTCGCGGCCGCCGCCGCCCGGGCCCCCGCCTGGCTGCCTTGCACGCATCCCGTACACGGGCGGGTCGATATCCAGGTCAGCGCCGGCCCACACCCGAAGACGGGCCTGCCCGTGACCCTCATTTTCTACGAACGCGGCGTGCTGCAACCCTGAGGACCCCACCATGAACCTGCGCGACAAGCTCCGCTCCGGCGACTCCCCCGACCCCACGGAGGGGGACCTCGAGGCGCCTTCCCTGGAGGCCGAGGCGCCGCGTTCGGGTGCCGGGGCGGCCCCTCGGCTGGACGTGAACCGCCGGTTCCTGGTGCTGGCGGCTGCCACCGCGTTCCTGGCGGCCCTCATTGGCGTTGTGTACCTCAACAGGTCGGCTTCCGGGCTCAGCGAGGGGGGCACGAAGGTGGAGGTCGTGGTGCTCGCGGAAGACGTCGCACGGGGCTCACGGCTCTCCGAGGATCGGTTGACGACGGCCGCGGTGCCCCGCGCCTACCTGCCCAAAGGGGCCCTCGAGGTCGGCGAGGACGGCAAGGGGCTCGAGCGGGCCAGGGGCATGGTGGCGCTGGCCCCGATGGTCGCAGGCGAGCCGCTCATCGAGGCCCGTGTGGGGCCACCGGACCGCAGGCTGGGCATCTCCTACCTGCTGCGCCGCGGGGAGCGGGCGAAGACCATCAGCGTGGACTCGGCCTCGGGCCTGGCCGGCCTGATCAAGCCTGGCAACGAGGTCGACCTGATTGCGACCATCCCCGACCCCAACCATGACAGCCGGCGGATTGGCACCCCCGTCCTGCAGCGGGCCCGGGTGATCGCCGTGGGGGACCACCTGCTGGGCGAGGTGCGCTCCGAGGAGGAGGAGACCCGGGACGAGAGCGGCGGCATCGCCTCCGACAGCACCGTGACGCTGGCCGTCCCGGCTGCCAAGGTCGGCGTCCTGAGCCTCCTCGAGGACCTCGGCAACCTCAAGGTCGTGCTGCGCGGGGAAGACGACGACACGGTCCAGAAGGCGCCTGTCAGCGACGAGGCCATCATGGCGCTCGTCTCGGGCCGGCTGCCGGCCCGGACAGCCCCACGGCCGGGGACCGCCAACCCACCGCCCCGCCCCCGCGTGATCGTCCGCCACGTGGCCCCGCAGCCCGCCCCACCACGACCGCGCCAGGAGGCGAAGCCGCCTGCACCACGCCCGGTTTCGCGCCCCGCCGAGCCCGCGAAGCCGCCCCGTCAGCCCCAGGTGATCCGGTTCGGCGGCAGCGGCAACGAGTGAGCCACGGGGCAGGACCGCACCCGCAGCGGGTATAACGTGGCTGGCTTTCCCCCTTCAGAGAGGCGCCCCGTTGAACCTGCGGTCGAAGTTGCCCCTGGCTGCGCTTGCCGCGCGCCTCGCCCTCGCCGGCCTCGGCCTGGCTGCAGCCCTGGCGGTGGCCGCTCCGCCAGCCCTCGCGCTGCGGCCCGACATCTCGATTCCCCTCGGCCAGACGACCATCGTCACCGCCCCTGACGGCGTGGATCGGCTGGTCGTCGGGGACTCCAACATCGCCGACGTGGTGGCGCTGCCGGGGGGACGCGAGATCCTCGTGAATGCCAAGCGGGTCGGCTTCACGAACTTCCTGGTTTTCCCGGCCCGTGGGCCGGTCCGCCCGTACCGCCTGGAGGTCATCGCAACCGCCCGGGACGAGTCCATTGCCGTGCGCGTGCAGGTGCTCGAGGTGACGGAGCGCAAAACGGGGCAGGTGGGCGTGCGCTGGAACGACAAGCTCGGCTTCGCGGAGGCAGCGCCCAACGCGCCGTTCCGCTTCGGCCTGCCCATCCGCACGGACCTGCTGTCGGCCACCCTCAACACGCTGGCCCAGGACCGGGACATCCGCGTCCTCGCCCAGCCCACCCTCGTGATCCAGAACGGCAAGAAGGGGGAGTTCCTGGCCGGCGGGCAGCTGCCGGTGCCCTTGCTGCAGGCCACGGCCGGCGGCGCGACCTACACGGTGGACTGGAAGGAGTACGGTGTGAAGCTGGAGGTCCAGCCCCGGCTCGAGGGCAACGACGGCATTGCGCTGGCGCTGCGCCCGGAGTACAGCACCATCGACCTCGAGAACGCCGTGCAGCTCCGGGACATCAACGTCCCGGGCCTCGCGACGCGCTGGGCCAAGACGGAGGTGCAGGTCAACTCGGGCGAGAGCCTCGTGATTGCGGGCCTGCTCCGCAACGAGAAGTTCCGCACGAGCAGCAAGCTGCCCTGGCTGGGGGACGTGCCCGTGCTCGGCTACCTCTTCGGGGCCGCCAACTACGACGAACGCGTCAGCGAGCTGGTCTTCATCGTCACGCCCTCGATCGTGAGCCGCAACGTGGTCAAGCCCGAGTCAGACTACGGCAAGGGCACGCCGGGCGTCTTCCCCAAGCCATGAGCCGCCACCCGCGCATCGTGACCATCGTCGGCGCGAAGGGCGGCGTCGGTCGCTCGGTCCTGGCGGCGAACGTGGCCGTCGCGACGGCGGTGCGGCACCGCGTGCCGGTCGCCCTGGTGGATCTCGACTGGCTTGCCGGGGGCAGCCTCGCGTCCGTCCTGGACCTGGAACCCCTCACGCGCCACTGGGGACAGTGGGTCACCGGGGAGGCCACGCTGGAGCAGCTGATGGCCCCTCACACGTCGGGCGTCCGGCTGCTCGGGGCGCCGCCGCCGGGAGAGGCCGTGATCCCGATGGACCAGGTCACCCGGCTGCTCCACGAACTCGGGAGGCGCTTCGAGGCCATCGTCGTCGACACCTGCTGGCCCCACATCAGCCCCCTGATGGTCCCCCTGTTCGACCTGTCCTCCGTGGTGCTGGCCGTGGTGACGCCTGACATCCCCACGCTGCAGGCCACCCGCGACCTGCTGGATCGGGCCCGCGACCTCCACTTCCCCTCGGACCGCCTGGCCGTCGCCCTTAACCGTGAGGGCATCACGACGGACATCTCGGCTGACGACGTGGCCACCACGCTCAAGCGCAAGCTGGTCGGTCGGGTGCCCTACCACCCCGCCGTGGTGAGCGCGATGAACCGGGGCCTGCCGCTGGTCACGCACGCCCCGGGGCATCCGGTCTCGCAGGCGATGGCAGGGCTCGCAGAGCGCCTTCGGCAGTTCCCGCCCGTCGACCTGGCGCACCGCCGCCTGACCGAACTCACGGAGGAAGCCGCCCGCGCCGCAAGACCATTCCCCACCGCCCTGACGGGGCCGCTGGCCGCCGTGGTGCCCCCAAGGCCCGTGGAGGGCGAGCCTGCGCCCCCCGAACCGGTGCTCGCGGTGGTGCCTCGCGAGCGAGACCTGGCCGAACTGCGCGACCTCAAGGTTGCCATGCACGCCAAGCTGGTCGAGCAGATGAAGCTGGAGGACATCCCCTTCGAACGGCTGGCCGACCCCGAGTTCAAGGCCGTGTTGCGGGATCAGGTCGCCGAGCGGGTGAACCGGCTCATCGACGACATGGCCGTGAAGCTCGACAGCCGGGCAGAGCGCGCTCGGCTGGTCGCTGACATCGCCAACGAGGCCATCGGCTATGGCCCCCTCGAGGCGTTCCTCGCGGACGAGACGGTCTCGGAGGTCATGGTGAACGGCCCCGGCCAGATCTTCGTCGAGCAACGGGGTCGCCTGACGCTCTCCAGCCGCACCTTCACGGACGAGAAGCAGCTGCGCGTGGTGATCGATCGGATCGTGGCACCCATTGGCCGTCGCGTCGATGAGAGCAGCCCGATGTGCGACGCCCGGCTGCCCGATGGCTCTCGCGTCAATGTGATCATTCCGCCGCTCGCGCTCGGGGGCTCGACGCTCACGATCCGGAAGTTCTCGCGGAAGCGCCTCGGCATCGAGGACCTCATCGGGTTTGACACCTGCACGCCCGCGATGGCTCAGTTCCTGGAGGCCTGTGTGCTCTCCAAGCTGAACATCTTCATCTCCGGGGGCACGGGCTCCGGCAAGACGACGCTGCTGAACGTGCTGTCGTCGTTCATCCCCGAGGATGAGCGCATCGTGACCATCGAGGACGCCGCCGAGCTGAAGCTGGCCCAGACCCACGTGATCTCCCTGGAGAGCCGCCCCCCGAACCTCGAGGGCCAGGGTGCGGTACCCATCCGGGACCTGGTCCGCAACAGCCTTCGGATGCGCCCGGATCGCATCATCGTTGGCGAGGTCCGCGGCGGGGAGGCCCTCGACATGCTGCAGGCGATGAACACGGGCCACGATGGCTCCCTCGCGACCGGCCACGCCAACAGCCCCCGCGACGCCCTCGCGCGGCTCGAGACGATGGTGCTGATGGCCGGGATGGATCTGCCCGTGCGCGCCATCCGGGAGCAGATTGCCTCGGCGATTCACCTCATTGTACAGCAGAGCCGGCTGACGGACGGCACCCGCAAGATCACCCGCATCTCGGAGGTCACCGGGATGGAGGGGGAGATCATCACCATGCAGGACATCTTCGAGTTCCGACAGACGGGTCGAACCCAGCACCAGGTCGAGGGCGCCTTCCGAAGCACCGGCATCCGCCCCTACTGCCTCGAAACCATCGAGAGCATGGGCCACCAGCTGCCTGCCGACCTCTTCCTGAAGGGCGGGGCCGCGTGAGCGTCCTGGAGCAGGTGCTGGCCTTTCTCGGCATCTTTGTCGCCGTGCTGGGGGGGCTGGTGCTGGCGCTGAGAATCCGGGCGCGTCGCTCGGCCTCCTCCACCCTGGCGGCTCGGGGTGGCCGCCCGGAGGGCAGCCCGGCGGACCCGGGCCTGGCCTCTCGGCTGCGCCAGGCCGGGCTGGACCTGACGCCCGAGGCCTTCAACCGCACCTGGCTTCGAGCCGCCCTCGCCGCGGCTCTCGTCGGGGTCATCATGGGGGGGATGGGCCCCGGTGGCCTGGTCTTCGGCGCGTTGCTGGGCTACGGCACCTGGCGCGGCCGCCTCACCTGGCTGGAGGTTCGGATCAGCACCCGCCAGGCCGAATTCCTCGACCAGTTCACGGATGCCCTGGGCGTGATGGCCAACGGCGTGAAGAGCGGCCAGACCGTGCTCCAGACCCTCGAGACGGTGGCCACGGACTTCCTCGACCCGCTTCGGGGGGAGGTCCAGGAGGTGCTCCAGGAGATGCGGATGGGGGTGCCGATGGATGCAGCCCTCACGGCCTGGGCCCAGCGGATGCCGCTGGAGGACCTCGAGATCGCCACCACCGCCCTCGTGGTGCAACGCCAGACGGGCGGCAACGTGGCAGAGATCCTGGAGACGGTGGCTGACACCATCCGTCAGCGCAACAAGCTCTTCAAGCAAATCCGCACCCTCACCACGCAGGGACGCATGAGCGGCTGGGTGCTGGGGTTGCTGCCTGTTGGCCTGTTCGTGGCGATGTTCCTCATCGCGCCCGAGCGCACGGGGTTGCTGCTCACCCACCCGCTGGGGCTGCTCCTGACGCTTTTCGGTGCCGCCATGCTGGCAGCCGGGGGGTACTTCATCCGGGCCATCGTGACGATCGAGGTGTAGCAGATGGATCCTCTGCTGCTGCTGCTTTTCGGGCTGATGTTCGCCTCGCTGTTCCTGGGGTTGCTGGCGATCGCCAAGCCGAAGCAACGCGAGGATGTGGAGAGCCGGCTGCGGCGGCTGTCGAGCGACGACGAGCGGCCCGGTTTCCGGGCCGTGCAGCCGGACGCGCCCCCTCCCCGAACGGCCTCGATCGCCGAGGCCAACGCCCAGCTGGACGAGCTCTTCCGACCCTGGGCGGCCGGGCGCCTGTCCGAGGGGCAGGCCACCGAGCTGACGCAGCTGCTGCACGCGGCCGGCCGCTACGGCACCCCGCCGCTGCAGCTGCGCGTCTGGCAGCTCAAGTGCGCCGTGTTGCTGCCGTTCTGCGGCGTGGTCTTCACCTTCGCCCTCCTGGGCTTCAACGCGGCCGTGGTGGCACTGGTGACCCTGGCGGGCACGGTCGGGGGTTACTTTTACCCGGTATTCGCCCTGCAGCGGGAGGCCAGCCAGCGCCGGGACCTGATCCTCAAGCAACTGCCCACGACGCTGGACCTCCTGACCGTCTGCGTCGAGGCTGGCCTGTCGCTGCAGGCGGGCATCCAGAAGGTCGTCGAGAAGACCCGGCCCAACCCCTTGCGGGAGGAACTGGCTCAGGTGCTGCGCGAGATCCAGCTGGGCCGCCCCCGGGGCGACGCGCTCAAGGAGATGGCCCGTCGCGTGGGGCTGAAGGAGGTGAACTCGGTGGTCCTCGCGATGGTCCAGGCCGAGGCGATGGGCACCGGCATCGCGAAGAGCCTTCGCATCCAGTCGGAGATCGCGCGCGACACCCGCATACAGCGTGCCCAGGAGCAGGCGATGCAGGCCCCCGTGAAGCTGTCCTTCCCCCTGGTGTTCTTCATCTTCCCGGTGGTGTTCATCGTGATCTTCGGCCCGGTGGCGCTGGAGCTTTTCACGAACTGGGTGGGCCAGTGAGCCGCCCGACGTGGTGTGCCGTGACGGTGGCGCCCACGGGCACGCCCCTCGCCCCCCGCACGCGTGTGGCCGACCGCTGGTGGCCCCGGCTGGTCGGGCTGCTGGCGACCCCTGCCCTGGCCCCCGGCGACGGGCTGTTGCTGGTGCCGTGCAACGCCGTCCACGCTCTGGGCATGCGGTATGCCATCGACGTCGCCTACCTCGACCGCGCGGGCACCGTCCTGCACGTGACGCACGGCCTGCGGCCAGGGACGGTCGGCTGGCCGGTGCGTGGTGCCAGGGCCGTGCTGGAGCTGCCCGAGGGCGCCCTTCAGGCGGCAGGCGTGCGCGTGGGAGATCGCCTCGAAGGCCTGCCTCCCCTGTGATGGCGGCCGCCGCCTCCCACCGCTCGGCGGGCCCAGCGGTTATAATGAGCCACCATGCCCAGCTGCCGCTTGCTCGCCGCCTTGCTGCTCGTTCCTGTCGCGGCCCTTGCCGCGCAGGCAGCCACCCCCTTTCGCGACATCCCTGCCGGGCACTGGGCGCGGGTACAGGCCACCGTGCTGGCCGAGCGGCGCATCATGGTGGGGCGCACGCCCGTCGACTTCGCGGGCGAGGTGCCCCTGACCCGGTACGAGCTCGCGCAGATCCTCAGCGCGCTGTACATCGAGAGCGGCCCACCCGCCACCTTCATCGTGCTGAAGGACATGCCGCCGGGGCACGAGGCCACCCGTGACGTGCAGCGCGTGCTGGGCTATGGGCTGCTCGAGGTTGGCCGCGGCGGCACGTTCGGGGGCGAGACGCTGGTCACCCGAGAAGACCTCGCCCGGGCCCTCGACACCCTGCTGGAGAAGAACGGCGTGGCCCCGCCGACCCGCCGACGCCAGACCGTGTATTTCTCGGATGTGCCCCGGAGCTCGGCCCTCTTCCGGGTGCTCGATCGGGTCATCAACCGCTTCGGGTTGATCGAGGCCCGTGCGGGCAGCGCCTTCGTGGCGAGCAGCCCGGTGACCCGGTTCCAGGTCCTGGGGATCCTCGTCAAGGCCTTGCCGTACCTGAATCCCGCCGTGGAGCGCGAGCTGCAGGAGGCCCTCGCCACGCCTGCTCCCGACGCGTCCCCCGACCCGCCGCCGAGCCGGGCCTCGACGGCGGGTGCCACCAGCGGCCCGGGGCCCACCGCCGGGCCACCGGCCCCCGCCGGGCGCCCGATCCTTCGCACCCGGGGCCGCGTCCAGGCCGAGCTCGTGGCGGTGCTGAACGAGGACCTCCCGACCCAACCGGGGGCCGTGATGCCGAACGAGCCGGCCCAGTTCACGGGCGGGATGCTCGGGGGAGGCGGCGCCGTCGGAGAATACTGGGATGGGGCGTGGGGCGGTGCGCTCGGCCTCCAGAGCACCTACATCGGCTTCGACATCCCCAGCCAGGGCCAGGCGGTGCCGGTCGATGTGCTGACCACGGCGGTGACGGGCGTGGGCTACTGGCGGGTGGGAGGCGGCCCTGCCTGGGAGGCGGCCCTGGGGGGAGGGCTGCTGTTCCGAAAGGCCTTCAACGTGACGGGTCAGCTGGTCAGCGAGTACTACCTGTCGGCGGACAAGACCAGCTTTGGCGCTGGCCCTGCCGCCGCCTTCGGGTTCCGGGCCGCGCCGGGCCTGGAGCTGGTGGGCACCGCCCTGGTCGCCCCCATGGTGCAGACCTACAACCTGCCTCGGCCAAACGGGGCGCAGTCGCTGACCCGGCTCGGCACGGATCTCACGGGGCGCGCGGTGTACGAGCTGCCCGGGGGCTGGGCGCTCGACGGGGGCCTGCACCTGTACCTGAGCAGCGTGCTCGGGGGGGGGGGCCTGACGACGGTGGGGTTGACGGCGGGGGTTTCCAGGGAAATATAGGGTGATGAGCTGGATCGCGGCAGTTGGGGTGATTGTGGTGCTGGCAACGGGCTCGGCAGCCCCCGGCCAGGTGGCGGAGGGGCTGGAGCGCGAGCTCGAGCGCCGCTGGGGCGCAGCCTCGTGCCCCCACGCCGAGGTGCTCGCCGACCCCTTCCTCGACCTCACGCGAGGGCGGCTTCGGGCGCTCCGCATCGAGGCCCGAGAGGTCCCTGTCGGCGCCGTGCGGCTCCCACGCGTGTGCTTCGACGCGGAGGACGTGCGCGTGCCCGGCCACGCGCTGTACGGGATGGGCCCCCCGGTGCTGCTGGACCCGGCCCGGGCCCGGGTGCGGATCGAGGCCACGGGCGCAGAGCTGACGGCCGAGGCCGCCCGGCTCCAGGCGCTCGGAGCGCTGGAGGGGTTGTCCGTGCCCGCCGGCCCCCTCGCCACCCTGCTGGGGTCCCACCTCGCCTTCACGGACGTGCGGGTCGACACCCTGGCCGGCCGGGTTCGGCTGGAGGCGCGCCTCAAGCTGGGAGACAGGACGGGACGCTCCCTGGCGGTGTCGTTCACCCCGGTGCTGGACAGCGCCCACCGCAGCATCCGAGGCACGGGATGGCAGGCAACCTTGGGGCAGCGCCCGGTGCCTTCCGCGCTGCTCCGCCTGGCGGGGCGGCTGCTTCCTCCCCTGGTCGCGCTTGACCGCTTGCCACTGCCTGGCCCCGGCTGGCGGTTCGAGCGGCTCCAGGTGTCCCCCCAGGGCCTCCTGGTGGAGGCAGCAGGTACGCTCGCCCCCGGCGGGCCTTGACGGCACGCACCACCCGCGCCGCGGGGCGGGCAGCAGGCAGGTTCCGCAACGGGCGCTGCCGGGCTACAATGACGTCGCCACGTCGCTGAAGGTGCCCCGTGATCAAGCAGCTCGAAGCCTTGGGAACCACCACCCTCGAGTTCCTCGAGGTCTTTGGCAACCTCGCGCTGCTGGGGGGACAGGCCCTGCGGATGCTCCTGACGGGCCAGATCCACAGGCGGAACGCCATCACCCAGCTGGCCTTCATCGGCGTGGACTCGTTGCCCATTGCGCTGCTGATCGCGCTGTCCGTGGGCATGGTGTTCACGCTTCAGATCACCCACGAGTTCATCAAGTACGGGGCCACCACCGCGATCGGGGGCGTCGTCTCCATCGCGCTGTCGCGAGAGCTGGCCCCCATCCTGGTGAGTGTGGTGGTGGCGGGACGGGTGGGTTCGGCCATCGCTGCCGAGCTCGGGTCGATGAAGGTGACGGAGCAGATCGACGCGCTGGAGGCCTTTGCGGTGGACCCGACGCGCTACCTCGTGGTGCCGCGCGTGCTCGCCTGCGTGCTCATGGTGCCCCTGCTCACCGGGCTCGGGCTGCTGATCGGGGCAGCCGGGGGATGGGTCGTCGCGACACAGATGATGGGGATCTCCTCCACGCTTTTCCTGACGTCGATCCAGGAGTTCCTGGTCCCGGCCGACGTCTTCAAGGGCATGTTCAAGGCCGCGCTCTTCGGGTTCCTCATCGCCATCATCGGGTGCCACCAGGGCCTGACGGCCAAGAAGGGCGCCCAGGGCGTGGGCGCCGCCACCACCGGCTCGGTGGTCCACAGCATGATCGCCATCTTCGTGTTGAACTACTTCCTCAGCATGGTGCTGTTCCCGGGAGGTGGGATGAAGTGAGCAAGGGACCCATCATCCGGCTGGAGGACGTGCACATGGCCTTCGGGCCGCGCACCATCCTGCGGGGGATCGACCTGACCTTCGAGCCAGGCCGCACCAGTGTCGTGATCGGCCCGTCTGGCTGCGGCAAGAGCACCATCCTGCGCCTGGTCGCGGGCCTGCTCAGGCCGACGCGTGGCAAGGTCTGGGTGGATGGTCGGGACATCACCCAGCTGCGCCCGGACGAGATGAAGGCCTACCGGCAGCAGCTCGGCTTCGTGTTTCAGGCCGGCGCCCTCTTCGACTCGATGACCATTGGCGAGAACGTCGCCTTCCCGATCACGGAGCACCTCGACCTGCCTCGGGCCGAAGTCGAGCGCGTGGTGGCCGAGAAGCTGGCGCGCGTGAACCTGCCCGGGCTGGAGCAGCTGTACCCGGCGAACCTGTCGGGCGGCATGCAGAAGCGCGTGAGCCTGGCCCGGGCGATCGCCCGGGACCCTGGCACCATCCTGTACGACGAGCCCACCACCGGGCTCGACCCGATCACCAGCACGGTGATCGAGAACCTGATTGTCGGCCTGACGCACGACACGCAGGCGACCTCCATTGTGGTGACGCACCAGCACAGCACCATCTACTGCGGGGACCAGATCACGATGCTCTACCAGGGTCAGGTCGTGGGCACAGGCACACCCGATGAGATGCGGAGCAGCCGGGTGCCCCTGATTCGCAACTTCCTGGACGGCGTCGTCAGCCCGGAGATGGGGGGCGACTGATTCACCTCCCGGAGGGGTGGCCTGCCTGCCGGCCCCCGCACCCGGGTATAGGTGAGGCGGACCCCTGCAACAAGCCGTGAGGCCTCTCAGGTGCTATCTCCCGCAGCCAAAGTAGGTGCCGCCACCCTGGCCTCCCTCGTCGCCATCGGCGCAGGCCTCAGCTGGCTGACGCACTTCTCCCTCACGCCCCAGGGCTACGCCTTCCAGGTTCGCTTCGCTGACGTCGCCGGGCTGTTGCCCGGGGCCACGGTGCGCTACATGGGGCTGCGCGTGGGCCGGGTCGAGGCGCTCACGCCACGCGGACCCCTGATCGAGGTCACGGTGCACGTGGACGACGCCGCACTGCAGCTGCCCGCCAACGGCCGCTACAAGATCATGTCGCTCGGCATCATCGGCGAGAAGGCGCTGGAGATCTTCCCCCCCAAGGAGCCCCTGGCCCGTCCAGGCCAGCCGGCCCCCACCCCGGTGCCGATCGCCTGGCTGAAGCCAGACGGCGCGGTTCGAGGAGAGGATCCATCCCGGCTGGAGCTGGTGCTCGACGAGGTGACGGACACCTTCCAAGAGTTCCGCAAGGCCGCGGATCCCCAAAAGTTCGAGCGGCTGTTCGCCGAGACAGCCCAGAACCTGGCCCACACCACCAGGACCGTGAACGAGCTGGGCACCAAGGCCTCGACCCTGCTGGACGGCCTGGCCGGGACGCCAGAGAGCCTCAACGCCCTGATTGCTTCGCTCGGCCGCCTCTCCGCCAGCAGCGAACAGCTCGTGGCAGCAACGTCGCCCGCCGAGGTGGCTGCGGCCATCCGGGACGTCAGGCAGGTCACGCGGAACGTGGCCCGCTCGCTGGACACGCTGTTCGGGCCTGGCCAGCAGGCTGCCAACCGGCGCAGCGTGGCGGACATGCGGCACCTCATCTCGCGCCTCGATCAGCTGGTCACCACCATGAACAACACGGCCGGCGATCCCTCCGTCCAGCAGGACTTCAAGGACACGGTGCGCAACATCCGGGACCTCACCCGGGGGCTGACCGGAGCGGCCGCCATCACCGAGCCCAAGAACCTGCAGGGCTTCTCCCTGGAACCGACGGTGCAAGGGGTGGCGATGTACCCGGCCGCCGGCACGGGACTCGCCGCGAACCTGGGCGTGAAGCTCAAGCTTCAGACGAACACCATCACCGCCGGGATCGAGCAGGTGGGGGAGGGCCCGTTCTTCAACCTCACGCTCGGTGACACCCATGTCTGGGGTCCAGCGGGCTACCACTTCGGCCTGATCCGGTCCAAGATCGGCGTGGGGCTGGACTACGCCCTGCCGAACAAGATCCAGCTGATGGGGCAGCTGTACGATCCCAACCGGCCAACGGTCCGCATCGGGGCAACCTACTTCCCGTTCTCGCAACAGCAATATGGCTTGCTCGCCCAGTTCGCGCGCACGCTGCCTACGGGCGACAACCTCGTCTGGGGGGGGCTGGACTGGCGCCCCGTGACGGACCAGGAGCAACACCAGGCGGCACCCAAAACCCCATAGAACGCCATTTCCCGGCGCCCTGGCCCGAGGTTACGGGGAGCGGGAGGGGGGGTATTGACACCTTGACGTCGGTGGCACGGTTGCGCGTCGCGTTCAACGTGCCAGGCAAGAGATGAGGTCCCATGACGACGGAAGTCATCGCGAGCCGCTACAAGCTGCTAAGGAAGCTCGGCGAGGGCGGCATGGGCGTGGTCAACCTCGTTGAGGACACCACCACGTCGCAGCAGGTGGCGTTGAAGGTGCTGTCGTCTCGGCTGGGTGCCAGCGAGGAGACGATCCTGCAGTTCAAGCAGGAGTTTCGCCAGATGGCGGCCCTGAGGCACCCGAACTGCTGCGCAGTCCACGATTTCGGCCAGCTGCCCGATGGCACGCCCTTCCTGACCATGGAGGTCGTGCCGGGGCACGGCCTCGACGAGCTGCTGCCGGTGGGCGAGGACACGTTCCGCGCGGTGTTCAGCCAGCTGCTGCTCGCCCTTGGCTACCTCCACCGGCTCGGCTTCGTCCACTGCGACATCAAGGACGAGAACGCGCGCGTCAGGCCCGATGGCGAGGTCCGCTTGATGGACTTCGGGCTGATGGAGCGCGCCGGCCGGAGCAGCGGGGCCATCAAGGGAACGCTCGGCTACATGTCGCCGGAGATGGCACGCGGGGCGCGCATCGACCAGCGGTCCGACCTCTACGCGATGGGCTGCCTGGGCTACCAGATGCTCACGGGAAGGCTGCCCTTCCCGGGCGACAACCCGGTGGCAATCATCAAGGCGCACACCACCGAGGCGCCGGAGCCTCCCACGGCCCACGCACCAGACCTTGACCCCCGGCTGGAGCGGATCATCCTGAAGCTGTTGCAGAAAGACCCGACGGCGCGTTACCAGTCCGCCCACGACGTCCTCGAGGACCTCGGCGTCGAGGTCGCGGAGGGGGCGGGCGGGGTCCTGCTGTCGGCCCCCTTCGTGGGCAGGGAGCGCGAGCTGCAGCAGCTGGCCGTCCGGCTCGAGGCCCTGAAGCAGGGGCGGTCGGGCGGCGCGCTGCTCGTGTCGGCCCCGGCGGGCGCCGGCAAGACCAGGCTGGCCGAGGAGTTCCGGTTCGCCGTCCAGATGGAGAACCTGCCCTATGTCGTCGGCGCGGCCTACGAGCAAGGCACAGCACCCTACGGGCCCTTCGTGGAGGCGCTGCGAGCCTTGCTGCCGTCGCTGCGTCTCCACGTGCCCGGGCTGCTCGAGCGCCATGCCCCGATCCTCGTGAAGCTCCTGCCGGAGCTGGCCGTGGCGGCCGCCCCGGACCTCGATCCGCCGTCCAAGGAGAAGCTTCGGCTGCAGGCCACCGTCTCCGAGGTGGTGGCCGGGCTGGCGCAGCAGCGCGGCACCGTGCTGGTGCTCGAGGACTGGCAGTGGGCCGACGCGCTCTCCGGGGAGCTGCTGGCCTACATGCTGCGCAACACCCGGGAGCAGCCCCTGGCCTTCGTGCTCAACCACCGCGGGGCGGTGGAGGGTGAGCCCGCGTGGCGGCCGCTCGTCGACGAGCTCTCCCTGGCCCCGCTGGAGGGTGAGGCCATCGCCCGCATGGTGACCGCCATCCTCGGGGTCGAGGCTGTGGGGGACACCTTCCTGGACCAGATCGCGAGCTTCTCGGAGGGCAACCCTTTCTTCATCGAGGGGCTGCTCGAGCACCTCGTGCGCAACCAGACCCTGGTCAAGCAGGAGGGGCGCTGGAACACCGAGCTCACGCTGACGCCCGAACAGATGCCGGGCAACCTGCAGGGGTTGCTGCTCGAGAAGCTCGCGGCGCTGTCCGGGGAGGCCACCTCGCTGGCCCGGATCGGCGCGGTGCTCGGGCGCGAGCTCGGCCTCGATCTGCTCCTGCGGGTCTCAGGCCTCGCCGAGGAAGCCCTCTTCGATGCCCTTGCCGAGCTCTCGGAGCAGGCCATCTTCACGCGCACCGAAGAGGGAGCCTACCGCTTCACGCAAGGCCAGCTGCAGGAGGTGCTGTATGCAAACCTCGAGCCGGACGTGAAGGTTCACCTGCATCGTCGCGTCGGCGAGGCGCTCGAGGGTGAGCTGCCCACGGTGCTATCAGAGGCCCCGCTCGCGCTCGTGACGGCCCTCGCACACCACGTGATGCACGCCGACGAGCCCCAGAAAACCGTCACCTACGCCCTCGAGGCCGGCCTGCGAAGCGCCAGCCTCTTCGCCAACCAGGATGCCCATCGCTTCCTGACCGCTGGCCTGGCCGTGCTGACGAGCGAGGAGGCGGCGGGCCCGCTCCCCACGCCCCGCCGAAAGACCAAGCTGGAGTACCTGCGCACGCTGGGCGACGTCTGCCGCGTCTCCGGCCGATCGGACGAGGCTCGCTCCGCCTTCGACGAGGCCATCCCCCTGGCCGAGGCGCTGGGGGAAAGCTTCCACCTCGGGCGGATGCTGACGTCGGCGGCCAAGGTGGCTCAGATGGCAAACGACTACCCGACGGCGCTGGCACTGACAGACCGCTCGCTGGAGGTCTGCCTGGCCGGCGGCGATGCAGCCGGGGCGGCCCGCTGCCTCCTCACGAGTTGCAGGGTCAACTATTTCACGGGCAAGCTCTCCGAGGCCGTCGAGCAGACCGCTCGCGCCCTCACCCTGTCTCGCGAGGCCAACGTCCCCACCTACATCGGTGAGGCCCTCGGGTTCATCGGCCTGATGTACGTCTCGGGTGATCCGAACAAGCTCGCGGAAGGGGAGAGCAACCTCAAGGAGTCGGTGGCGATCCTGGGCGAGCTCGGCGACCGCATCGGCCTCAACAACGCCTACAACCTGCTGGGCAACGCCCAGAACATGCAAGGCAGCTTCCGCGACGCCTGGGAGACCTTTCAGCTCAACCACAAGATCTGCGTGGAGATCGGGCTCAAGGATGAGGAAATTTTCGCCCTGCTGAACCTGGCCATCACGGCCTTCGAGCTCGGAACCTATGAGGATGCCATCAGGCTCGCCCGGGAGGCCAACGCGATCGCGACCGCGCTCAACTCCAAGTTCCCGCTCGGGATGGCCTACACGCTGGAGGCCGCCGCCACCGCATTCCGCGGCGAGCTGACCAAGGGGCTCGACGGGCTGCTGCAGGCCCTCGCCCTCAGCCGCGAAATCCAGAACAAGTACCTGGAAGCGCTGGTCCTCCTGTACCTGCTGGAGGTCCAGCTTTTCCTCGGGCGGCTCGAGGACGCGCGAGGCACCGGAGAGGTGCTCCAGGCCTTGATCCAGGAGACTGGCAACACCGAGCCCGAGAGCCGCATGCAAGCCCTTGCCGGCGAAGTGCTGATCCGGCTCGGCCAGCTGCCAGCTGGCCGGGAGCTGCTCGAGGCCTCCGTCGCGGCAGCCCGGAACGCGCACGCCAGGGGCATCCAGGTGCGTGCCGGCCGGGCCCTTGCCTGGGCGACGCTGCACGAGGGCAAGCTGGATGAGGCCGAGCGGCTTGCACAGGAGGCGTTCGAGACGGCCCAGGGCATCGGGGCCCGGCACCAGGTCGCGTTGCTGGCTTGCCTCCGGGGCGAGATCGCGTTGCAGGCAGGACGGGTCGACCTGGCGCGGGGGCACTACGACACGGCCCTGGCCGAGGCGACCCACATGGCGAACCCGCTGCTGCGGGCCCTGGCGCTTCACGGCCAGGCCTCCGCAGAGCCGAGGGGCCGCGCCGGCAAGCAAAAGCTGACGGAGGCCCAGAAGCTGCTCCGGGCGCTGGTGGCCGAGCTTGACGAGGAGCCGCGTGGCTGGTTCGTGGCCCTCCCGGAGCGGGCCAGGGTGCTGTCGGGCGAGCCGATGGATGCGGCCGGTGCCGTCCTCGTGGCGGCAGCGCCGGGGGGCCCGCTGGGCGACCGCCTCTCGGTGCTGGGCCGCGAGATGCTGGACCTCGCGGCCCGGGTCAACGCCACCCAGTCCGACATGGCCGACCTGGAAGACGATCACGCGCGGCTCGAGCGGGTGCTCGAGTTCTCGGTGTCCCTGGCCGATGTGCGGAACCTAGACCAGGCCCTGAAGCGAGCCCTGGAGGGGCTGATGCGCGAGCTGGAGGCCCACCGGGGGTTCATCCTCCTGGACGCGGAGCAGCTCCGGGGGCAAGTGCTCCGCGGCATCCGCCCCGATGGAGGCTACCAGGCCGACTGGGCAATCGCGACAAAGCTGACAGGCGAGGCGCGGGAGACGGGCGCGGGGGTGCTCGTCCAGGACGCCCAGGACGACGACCGGACCAGCCAGGCCGTGCGCGTGGACAAGCTGGCCCTGCAAACGGCCATCGCCGTGCCCTTGAAGCTCTCCGGGCAGGTCGTCGGCGAGCTGTATCTGGACCGCGAGGGGGCAGACGGCCGGCTGTACGACGAGCGCGACCTGCTGCACGCCTGTCGCCTCTCGGATCAGGCGGTGCTCGCAGCCCGCAACGCGGCAGCCGCGGCCGAGATGGCGCAACGCAGCCGACAGCTCGAGATGCTCAACGAGCTCGCCGAGAAGATCAACGAGACCCTCGTGGTCGACGAGGTGTTGAACCTGGTGGTGCAGCTCACGCTGGAGGTGACGCGGGCGGAGCGCGGCTTCCTGATGCTGCGTGACGAGGGGGCCGGAGACGTGCTGGTGTGTCGGGCCGCCTTCGACCGCACGGGCCAGGCCCTGCTCGATGAGCGCATCTCGATGTCCATCTGCACCAAGGTGCTCACGACCGGCCAGGCCATCACGGTGGTCGATGCCACCACCGACGAGGAGTTCCAGACCGCGAAGTCGATCATGTCGCTCAACCTGCGCACGCTGATGTGCGTGCCTCTGCAGGCCAAGGGAAAGGCCCTCGGCGTCCTTTACGTCGACAGCCAGGCGGTGGTCACCACCTTCACCGAGAAGGACCTGGAGTTGCTCCGAGCGATTGCCGGCCACAGCTCCGGCGCCATCGAGAACGCCACGCTCTACACCAGCCTGAACCACCGGGCCGCCGAGCTGGAGCGCGCCTTGGAGATGTACCGGCAGGCCGAACACGAAGCCACCACTGACATGCTGACAGGCCTGCACAACCGCCGGTTCTTCCAGGACCAGTCGGCGCGGGAGATCGAGCTCTCCAAGCGCCACCACCGCAACCTGTCCGTGATCATGCTGGACGTGGACCACTTCAAGAAATTCAACGACACCTACGGCCACGCCGTGGGTGACGAGGTGTTGAAGGTGGTGGGGCGCGTGCTGCCCCAGATCTTGCGTGCCTCCGACATTCCGTGTCGCTTCGGCGGAGAGGAGTTCGTCGTGCTCTGCCCCGACACGGACGCACCGGGCGCCGCGCGGGTTGCGGACCGCATCCGAGAGGCCATCAGCAAGGTGGAGCTCCTCGACCTCGAGGGGAAGCCGGTGCGGCAGATCACGGCCTCGCTCGGGGTCAGCAGCCTGTTGCCCACGGACGAGCGCGTGGCCGAGGTGCTGGAACGTGCCGACACGGCCCTCTATGCCTGCAAAGCGGGCGGGCGGAACCAGGTGCAGATCTGGCGCGAGGGCATGCTCTCGCCCGAGGAGCTGAAGCGCAAGGAAGCACAGGCGCAGGCCGAGGCGGAACGCGCCGAGACGAAGGCGCGGGCGGCCAGGCAGGCCCCGTAAGGCCCAGCCCTACCGACCGATGCCCATCAGCAGGTGCACCAGGATCTCCGTGACGAGCTGGACCGTCAGGATCGCCAGCAGCGGGGAGAGGTCGAGCATCCCCACGGGTGGCATCAACCGCCGGAACACCCCAAAGATCGGGGCGCAGATGGTGTCGAGGAAGCGCACCACGGGGTGGTAGGGGTCGACCGCCGGGAAGAGGCTCAGGATGGCCCGGATGAAGATAATCAGGACGATCGTGTTGCCCGTGAGGGAGATGGCCTGAGCGAGCGAGGTCAACAACGGGTACCCCCTGTCAGTGGGTGGGCCTGGCAACGCCGGACAGGGCCGCGGAGCGGTCCGTCGCGGCCTTGACCGCCTGCACCAGGATCGACCGGAGCGCCGCGGCCTCCAGGACTTGCAGGCCCGCGGCGGTGGTGCCCCCCGGGGAGGTCACCTGCTCCTTGAGCTCAGCCGGGTGCATGCCTGTCTCCTTGACCATCCGCGTGCTGCCAATCACCGTCTGGAGCACCAGCTGGCGCGCGGTGCGCCGCGGAAGCCCATTGTACACACCCGCCTCGATGAGCGCCTCGATGATGAGGAAGATGTAGGCCGGCCCGCTACCCGAGAGGCCCGTGACGATGTCGAAGTAGCCCTCCGGCAGCTCGGCGACCTCGCCGACGGCCTCGAACAGGCGGGTCGCCAGGGCCTTCTGCTCCGGCGTCGTCGCGGCGTTCGCCGTGAGGGCGGCCATGCCCTCCCCGAGCAAGGAGGGCGTGTTGGGCATCACCCGGACGACCGCCATCCCTCGGGGCAGGTGGCTCGCCAGGTCTGCGAGGGTCTTGCCCGCCAGGATCGAGGTGAGAAGGGTCTCGGGACGCCAGTGCTCCCGCAGCGGCTCGAGCACCGCTGCCACCTGGTTGGGCTTCACGGCCAGCAGCACGTGAGGAGCCGCCACACAGGCCCGGTTGTCGTCCGTGACCTGAACGCCGAACTCCGAGGCCAGGTAAGCCCGGCGAGCCTCCAGGGGATCGCTGATCATCACGGAGGCCGCGGGGTACAGCCGGCGGGCGAGGATGCCTCGCACCAGGGCCTCCCCCATCGCCCCTCCGCCAATGAGCGCCAGTTCAGCCATCAAGCAACGTGCCGGCCCTCACGGGCCGGCCTCCTCTTGCCACATCGGGCGCTTCAGCGCACCCGCCAGAACAGGTCCTTCGGCTGCGGAGAGCCCATCCAGTCCCGCTCCGAGTGGAAGGTGTTGATCACCACGTTGGAGGGCGTGAACAGGAAGATCGACTCCCCGATCTTGTCCTGGTGGCCGTCCAGGGCGTGGCAGGCGCCCGAGACGAAGTCCACCAGGCGCTGCGACTGCTCGGGTGCCAGCCCCATCAGGTTGAGGATCACGGCCTTGCGCGACCGCAGGTTGTCCAGGATGGCGAGGGCCTCGTCGAAGGACCGCGGCTCGATCACCACCACCTCGTGGCCGGTGGAGGTGGGCAGCCCCACGATGTTGCTGCGGGTCGGGGTGACAGGGGCCGGTGCAGGGTTCACCTGGGCCGGCTGCGTCCCCTTGGCGTGGGCCGCCTGCTTGGGCTGCTCGCGCTCGAAGTCGTCATCCTCGCCGTAGACCTCCTCCTCGGTGTCCAGACCGAAGATCCCCTGAAGCGTCTGCATGAACCCGGCGCCCATCGAACTTCCTCCTATCGGATTGATAAACCGAAAAACGACCTCGTCCCGAGTGGGGTCTGGCGTTCCTGCCGGGGCCTCAAAGAAACAGCCCCGAACCTACCCGTATCAACGTGGCGCCCTCTTCGACGGCGACCGTGTAATCCTGTGACATGCCCATTGAAAGCTGGTCGAGCCGGTGGCCCCTTGGCAAGGTCGTCGCAAGCTGTTCCAGCAACTCGCGGCACTTCCTGAAGCACCCCCGAGCCTCCTCGGGATCGTCGCTGCGTGGGGCCATGGTCATCAGACCTCGAACCTCCACGCCTGGGAGTTCACGAGCCATCCGCTCGATCACCACCGGCGCCTCTTCCGGGGACAGGCCATGTTTGCTCGGCTCTCCGGACGTGTTGACCTGAACCAGGATGGGCTGGACCAGACCGCGGGAGCACCCTTCGTCGCTGATGGCTTCCGCCAGGCGCCAGGAATCCACGGAGTGGATCAGGGAAAAGGCCCCCACCACCCGCTTCACCTTGTTCGTCTGCAGATGCCCGATGAAGTGCCACTCAGGCGCCAGGGGCGCCAGCTCCGCCATCTTTGGCAGCGCATCTTGAACCTTGCTCTCCCCGAACCGATGGAGCCCCAAGGCCACAACCGCCCTCATAGCTTCGAGCGACGCATGCTTGGTGACCGCCACCAGCGCGACCCGCGAGGGATCCCGGCCCGCCCGTGCAGCCGCCTCAGCGACCTGCTTGACGACCCGGTGGTGTCGCTGGTTCAGTGTCTCGCTGCCCAAGTCCCCTTTCCCGAAATCAAGTTCCCACGGCGCTTTGGAGTGAACGACCGAGTAAATATAGCACCTGAGATCCACATTAACAACGGTGCTGCGGCCCATCTGTGCGGCCCGTCACCTCCGGTCGCCAGCCCTGAGCCTCTTGCCAGCACATATGAACTTTATTGAACAGTCACCATAATGCCCTTGACCGCAGCCTGTCCGTCGAAGCCCGGTTGGCCCACTGGCCTTGTGCAGGATCGCGGTGCGCGAGGCCCCGCCAGCCGTCATGCTCCGGGCGTGTCAACCGGAGGAGCCGCCCGTGTCCCCCTCCCAGTTCCCCCCGGCCTGGCTATCGGCGCTCGGCGCCTGGCTCCCGGAGCGCAGGCCCGTTGCGGCCGCGTCGCCAGGAACGCCCGTGGTGGTGGACTACCGCCTGCGGGGCGATCCGGTGCAGGTGGTGCTGCCAGGAAACCACCGGTCTCCCACGTGGCGGGGCGGCGCGCTGGTGTTCTTCCACGGCCATGGGATGGACCACACCCAGCTCACGACCCGCACCGGGCTGGCGCTCCGGGCCACGGCGGAGGGCTGGCTGGCGGCCTCCGCCCTGCTCGGGGGGCGCCGCCACTGGAGCAACGACGCGGCCCTGAGGGCCGCCGGGCGCCTGCTGGTGGACCTGCCGGGCCGCTTCGGCGTGGACCCCGCGCGGATCGCGCTGGTGGGGTTCTCGATGGGGGGCGGAACGGCCCTCACCGTCGCGGCCAACCCGCTGGGCCAGGCCTACCGCGTCGCCGCCGTGGCCTGCACGCAGGGCGTCACCGACCCCCTGGCCCTGGCGCCCCCCTACCAGCGCTCCGTGCGTGAGGCCTTCGGTCGAGCCGCCCAGGCCCGCGTCGCCGCCCGCTCCCCCATCGTGCTGGCGGACCGGCTGCACGGCACGCCGCTCTACCTCGAGCACGGTGAGGCGGACCAGGCCGTCCCGTCGGGCCAAACGCGGGCCCTGGCGGCGCGGCTGGCCGCGCTGGGGATCGCCGCGACGGTGCGCTACCACCCTGGGGCTGCCCATGCCGAAGCGTCGATCGACGAGGCGGCGATCATTGCCTTCCTGCGCCCCTTCCTGTCACCCGAAGGCGCGCCTCCCTGAGTCACGTTATGTAGAAAATGTGACGACGATCTCTTGACCCTTGCCGTCCTGGTGACGTTTACTCGGAGGTCGTTATCTGGAAGCCGGCCGACGCAGAGAGGGCCCTCGATGAGCACCGCCTCCGTCCCCCCGCAGGGGCCTGATATGATCCGAGACTACCTTGACCGCTTGCGGCTCAAGAACTTCTCCGAGCACACCCTGCGCTGCTATGGCCTGGACCTGCGGCAGGCCGAGGCGAGCATCGGCAAGCCCCTCGCCACCGCCGGCCACGAGGAGCTTGAGGTCTACATCGCCGGCCTCGCCCGCAAGGGCATGAAGGGCACCACCGTGCGGCGCAAGCAGGCCTCGCTGCGGGGCTTCTTCAACCACTGCCTGCGCCAGAAGGTGATCGGCGTCGACCCGACGGGGAACTTCGAACCGCCCAAGGTCGAGGATCGCCTGCCCATTTATCTCAATGCCGCGCAGGTGCAAGCCCTGCTGGACGCCCTGACGACGGACGCGCCCTCCGACCTCCGCGAGGCGGCCATCGTGAAGGCGCTGTACTACACGGGGATGCGAGCAGGCGAGCTGGTGGGCCTGAACATCGAGGACGTCTTCCTTGACGAACGCGAGCTTCGGGTCTTCGGCAAGGGCCGGCGCGAGCGCATGCTCCCCATCAGCGACGCGCTGGCGCAGGCCATCGCCGAGTGGCTGGCGGTGCACCCGGTGGGCAAGGGAGCCTTGTTTGTGTCGCTGCAAACCCACCACCGACGGCTGAGCTACGACAGCGTCTACAAGATCGTGAAGGGCGTGATGGCGCGTGCAGGCCTCGGCAACCGCAAGTTCAGTTGCCACAAGCTGCGCCACACCTTCGCCACCCGCCTCATCAACCGCAAGGTGTCAATCGACAAGATCCAGAAGCTCCTGGGCCACCGTCGGATCGACACGACCACCATCTACGCCCACACCGAGCTCGGCAGCGACCTGCGCTCGGCGCTCGAGACCGCGCTCTGAGCGTGCCCGACCTGCCCCGCGCCTGGCGGCTGGTGTGGACGCCCCCCGCAGCCGGGGCCTGGAACATGGCCCTGGACGAGGCGTTGCTCGAGGCGCACCGGCAAGGGCTGTCGCCTCCCACGCTGCGGCTGTACGGCTGGGCGAAGCCCACGATCTCGCTCGGCTACGCCCAACGCCTGACGCCCGCCGAGCTGGGAGCCTGGCGCGCGGCAGGGGCGGCCGTCGTGCGCCGCCCGACGGGCGGCAGGGCCGTGGTGCATGCCGGTGACCTGACCTACAGCATCGTGACGACCGGCCTGCCACCCGGGGTGATGGCCTCGTACAGGGTGCTCTCCGAGGCGCTCGCCGCGGGCCTGGCGCGCCTCGGGGTGGCTCCCTGCCTGGCCCCTGGCTCCGCGCCCCCTGGCCGCAGCGTGGCGTGCTTCGCCTCGACCACCCCGGCCGACCTCGGCGTGGGCGGCCTCAAGCTGGTGGGCAGCGCCCAGGTGCGCCGCCACGGGGCCGTGCTGCAGCACGGCTGCCTGTACCTGAGGCGGACGCCCTGGCTCTCGCTGCTGCCGCACCAGGAGGGGGTGGGCACCCTCGAGGACGCGCTCGGTCGCTTGCCCGCGGCAGAGGAGGTGGGTGAGGCGCTGGCAACCGGCTTCGCCGAGGCGCTGGGGTTGGCCCTGAAGCCCGGGGAGATCTCAGCCTGGGAGGCGACGCAGGCGGGTGCGAACGAGGCCCGCTGGCAGCTCCCCCCGGCCTGCGTCGACCGGCCCGAGGGGCCCGCCCGGGCGATGCCGGGCGCGGGGCTTTAGGCCCCGTCGACCAGGGCCATCCACGCCTCCGTGGCGCCGTCGAGGTCCGTCCGTGCCTGCTCGTACTCGCTGTTCAGGGCGGCGGCCCGCACGCCGTCCTGGTACACCGTCGGATCCTGCAGGGCCCCCTCGAGTTCCGCGACCCGGGCCTCGAGGGCCAGCACGCGGGCCTCGGCAGCCTCCAGCGCCCGGGCCTGCTTGTAACTCAACCGGGCGACCTTGGCCGGGGCCTGCGCCAGCTGGGCCACCGGGGGAGCCGGGGTGGCGGCGGCCTGCGTGGCCGCCCGGGTCGCCTCGAGCCAGGCAGCGTGCTTCTCCAGGTACCGTCCGTAGCCCCCCTCGTAGAGGCGCGCCTGGCCGTCCTCGATGTGCAGCACGTGGGTGGCCGCGCTCTCCAGGAACCAGCGGTCGTGGGAGATGATCACGGCCGTCCCGTCATACGCGAGCAGCGCCTCGGCCAGCTCCTCCTTGGCCCCGAGGTCGAGGTGGTTGGTGGGCTCGTCCAGCAGGAGGAGGTTACGGGGCTCCAGCAGCAGCTTGGCGAGCGCGAGGCGGCTGCGCTCGCCGCCCGAGAGCTTGGCAATGGGCTTGAAGACGTCCTCCCCCCGGAACAGGAAGCAGCCGAGGAGGGTGCGCAGGCGCGTCAGCGGGACGGTTTCATCGACGGACCACGCCTCCTCCAGCACGGTGCGGGCGGGCTCGAGGAGGTCGGCCTGGTTCTGGGAGAAGTAGCCAGGCAGCACCCGCAGCCCGAAGGCAAGCTCCCCCGACGAGGGTTGCTCCACCCCTGCCATCAGCTTCATCAGCGTCGACTTGCCTGCGCCGTTGGGCCCGACCAGGGCCAGCCGCATTCCACGCTCCAGCTCCAGCCGCTCGATGCGGAAGAGCGGCCCGGGCCCGTAGTCCTTCGAGAGCTCGGTCAGCGTCAGCACGATCCGCCCGGTGGGCGGGGCCGGCGTGAACCGGAAGCGGATGGTGGCCGTGTCGTCGGGGGGCGCCTCCACCCGGTCCAGGCGCCCCAGGGCCTTCTCCCGGCTCTTCACCGCGGAGGCCTTGGTGGCCTTGGCGCGGAAGCGATCAATCCAGGCCTGCATCCGCTCGATCTCGGCCTGCTGGCGGTCGAAGGCAGCCTGCTGCGCGGCCCGGCGCGCCTCACGCTGCTCCCTGTAGCGCGTGTAGTTGCCCGGGTACGTCTCCAGGCGCCCCCCATCCAGCTCTGCAACGTGGTCCACCACGGCATCGAGGAAGTGGCGGTCGTGGGAGATCAGCACCAGCGCCCCCGGGTAGCCCGACAGGTAGCCCTCCAGCCACCCGATGGCAGCCAGGTCGAGGTGGTTCGTGGGCTCGTCGAGGAGCAACAGCTCCGGCTGGCTCAGCAGGAGCTTGGCCAGGGCCGCCCGCATCTGCCACCCACCGGAGAACTCGGCCAGCAACCTTCCCCGGTCCGCCTCGGTGAACCCGAGGCCGTTGAGCACCCGGCCGATGCGGGCGTCGGCCCCCCAGCCTTCCAGCCTGTCCCACTCCATATGCAGCTCCCCGTGCTCGTGCACGAGCCGCTCGAGCTCAGCCTCCGAGGCCCGGTTCATGTGGGCCTCGAGGGCCGTCAGCTCGGCCTTCAGCGTCAGCAGGCGCGGGAAGGCCTGCCACATCTCGTCCTGGAGGGTGCGGCCCTGATCCCCGAGGAGCTCCTGCGCGAGGTGGCCCACCGTGAGGCGCGGCCGCAGCGCCACCGTGCCGGCATCCGCATCAAGCACACCCAGGATGATCTTGAAGAGCGTCGACTTGCCGGCCCCGTTGGGCCCGACAAGGCCCCAGTGCTGGCCGGGTGCCACGTGCCAGTCGACGCCGTCGAGCACGGTCTTGGTGGGGTAGTGCTTCTCGAGACGGGTGAGGTGAAGGCACATGCGGGTGAACCGGGGGTCGGGGTGGCCGGACCATTCTACCCCGAGAGGCTGCCCGAAGGCTGGCCTTCCGCCACCCGTCGGTGTTCAGCGGGGAGGGCGCAAGGCCCGCTCGATGGCCGTCAGGGCCTCCAGCACGCGCGGCCCAGGCCGCGAAACCAGATCGTCCGGCAGCGTGTGCAGCCGCCCGGCCTGCACGGCGCGCACCCCGGGGTGACGGGTGGCGAGGCGCGCGAGCGCAGGTGCCCGCTCCTGGGGGGCGAGCACGACCTCGGGGTCCGCTGCCACGAGCGCCTCCCAGCCGAAGGTCGGGTAGCTGGCTCGAACGGAGTCAGGGACGACGTTTCGCCCCCCTGCCACGGCGATCAGATCCCCCAGGTAGCTGCGCGGCCCGGCGGCCATCAGGGGCTCGTCCCACACCATGTAGAAGACGGAGGGATGAGGCCGCCGGGCGGCCCTCGCGCGCCGCACGCCAAGCTCGCGGGCAAGCCTCGCCGCCCACTGCTCGCCCCGGGCCCCGACGCCGGCCAGCGCTGCGATGCGGCACATGTTGCGTCCGACATCTTGCAGGCTCTCGGTCGGCAGCACCACGAGCCGAGCCCCCGTCAGCCGGGCGAGCCGCTCGACGGGCCCCCGAGCACCCTCGAGCGCCAGGATGACGTCGGGGGCCAGGGCCACCACCCGCTCCTCGTTCCAGCCCGACACGGCCCCGACGGCGGGCACCCGGACGGCCGCGGCGGGGTGGTTGCACAGGCTGGTGCGCCCGACCAGCCGGCCCTCGAGCCCGAGCGCGTAGACCATCTCGGTCAGCGAGGGCCCCAGCGACAGGATGCGCCGGGCCGGGGGTGGCGAGGCAGCCCCCGCCCCCTCGGCACGCAGCAGCCAGGCCAGCAGCGCCACCAGCACGAGCACGAGGGGCCCCTGCCGGCAAGAGAAGGGCCGCAGGCGCATCAAGGCTTGCTGGTGGCGAGGCCGATCCGCTTCGCGCCGCTGCCGCGGACGCGATCGAGCAGCTGGATGACCTGCTCGTAGGGCAGGGACTTGTCGGCGGCGATCACGAAGGCTGTCTCCGGGTCCCTGGCGAGGGCGGCCCTGACCTCCTGGACGAGGCTGTCCGGCGTCTGGGGCTGCTCCTCGAGCAGCAGGCCGCTGCGCGTGAGCTCGATGGTCACGGACCGCGGGGTGTTCTCGGCGGTGGAGGCCTCGGGCAGCTGGGCGGTGATGGACGTGCGCACCTGAGGCAAGAAGGCCATGACGGCGAGGAAGATCGTGAGGATCATCATCACGTCGATCATGGGGATCAGCTCGAAGCGCGGTGAGCGCGTGCGCCTACTTTGCCTGGTGAGCAAGGGGCATCCCTCCGGCTGCGGCGGGGGCGCTGGCGTGCTCCTTCAGCCAGGCCTCCAGGTCCATCGCCAGATCGTCGTTGCTGTTCATCAGGAAGTGGTGCGAGAGCGCCGCCACGATCGCGACAATCAGGCCACCGGCCGTCGCCACGAGCGCCTCGGAAATGCCGCGGGACAGCTCCGCCAGCGGGTTCGCCGGGGGGGCCGCCGAAATCTGAAAGAAGATGATGATCATGCCGGACACCGTGCCGATGAGGCCCAGCAGGGGGGCGATCGAGGCGATCGTGCCGAGCCAGGAGATCCGCCGCTCCTGCTCGAGCACCATCTGCCCGGCGAGCTGCACCCGGTCGGGGAGGTCGGTCACGCGCCCCTCCTCGAGATCCACCAGGAACCGCGTGATCAGGTCCGAGGGCTTCTTCATCAACAGCTGATCCCGCCTGTCAGGGAACTGCCAGAGCCAGTAGAGGTTCTTCTTGGCGCGGGCGAGCGACCAGGCGTGCTCGATGACGAGCGCCACGGTCACGAGCGAGGCCAGCAGGATCGGCACCATGGTCCAGCCGCCCGCGCGGATGAGGTTGATGAGCGTCATGCCTGGTCGGCTCCTATGTGGGTTGCACGAGGTCTCGTGGCGCAGCGTTCGGTCGCCGGCGCCCGCCTGCGAAGTATAACATAACGGCCTGCTGGGGGCTGTGAGCCCCGCCGCCACCGAGCACCGTCCGCGCGCGGGGTATAAAGGGGCCGCGCGGGCGTGGATGCCGCGCGCTGGGGGGGCCATGCTACAGCTGCCGAGCCGATACGAGCACCGTCGCCTGCTGGGGCAAGGTGGGATGGGGGAGGTGCACCTCGTCCGGGACCGGGAGCGAGGCGAGGAGCTCGCCCTCAAGACGCTGCGGCTGGACCCCCAGGCCTCCGCTGCGGTGCGGGACGAGGCCCGGTTCCTGTTCCGCCAGGAGTTCGGTGCGATGGCGACGCTCCGGCATCCGAACCTGGTGGCGGCACACGACTTCGGCCACCTGGCGGATGACACGCCGTACTTCACCATGGACGCCGTGCCGGGCCACGATCTGGCTGGCGCCCTGCCGGCGGGGGAGGCAGAGGTCCGGGCCTGGCTCCCGGGCATCGTGGCGGCGCTCGGATACCTGCATGCGCGGGGCTTTGTCCACGGCGACGTCAAGCCCGAGAACATCCGGCTGGGCGACGACGGCCGCCCCCGCCTCATGGATCTCGGGCTGCTGGCCCGTGCAGGCCAGGCCGGCACGGCCATCCGAGGCTCGCTCCACTACCTGGCCCCCGAATGCGCCCGCGGCTCGGCGATCGATGCCCGCGCCGACCTGTATGGCCTGGGGGCCGTGCTCTACCACGCGTTGACCGGCCAACCACCCTTCGATGCTGGCCCAGGCCAGGCCCCCGTCGCGCTGCTGCGCGCCCACCTCGATGCGCCTCCCGAGCCAATCGGCGCGCGGGTCCCCGGGCTCAGTCCCGCGCTCGCCGGCGCGGTGATGCGGCTGCTGGCGAAGGAGCCCCAGGCACGGTTCTCCTCCGGCTGGGAGCTGCTGGCGGCCCTGGGGCTGGAGGGCTCGGTGGCTCAGGAGGCTTGCCTTCTGAGCCCGCCGCTGGTGGCGCGGGGGACCGTGCTGGAGGAGCTCCACCGCGCCCTGGAGGGCCAGCAGGGCAGCCTCACCCAGCTGGTGGGCCCCGACGGCGTGGGCAAGAGCCGGCTGCTCGCGGCGTGGCGGGCAGCGGTGCAGCTGCAGGGCGAGTCCACCTTCCATGCGCGCGGCCTCGGGGTCGAGGCGCCCCCCTACCAGGCCCTGAGGCCCTGGCTGCAGGCGCTGGTGGCGACCCCCGGCCCTGAACTGGAGCGCCTCGGCCCGGTGCTGGTCCGGCTCCTACCCGAGCTGGGCGTGGAGCCAGCCCCGTTGCTGGACGGGGCCCAGGAGCGCGTGCGCCTTCACACAGCCGTCACGGAGCTGGCCCTCGCCGTCGCCCCGCGTGCGGTATGGCTGCTCGACGACGCCGACGCGCTGGACCCGGCCTCGCGCGAACTGGTCGGGGCGCTGCGGTCGCGCGGCGGAGGGCGCGCCTGGCACTGGGTGCTCGGCTGCAAGGAGCCCGTGGAGGCTGGCGGACGCAGCCTGGTGCTGCCCCCCCTCAGCGAGGCTGAGACGGCCGAGCTGGCCGGAGGGATGCTCGGCCAGGCCAGCATCCCTCCCCCGCTGCTGGAGCGCCTCGTCGCGCTGGCTGGTGGCCTGCCCGGCCCCACGGAGGCGCTGCTGACGCACTGGGTGCGCGCCGGGGCCCTGGTCCGGGCCGCGACGGGCTGGGTGCCGGCAGAGGGGGCCTCCCTGGACCTGCCCGGCGGGCTGGCGGTGGTGCTGGACGGCAGCTTCTCGGCGCTGGGGGCGCACGCCCGGCACGTGGGGCTGGCAGCCGCGGTGCTGGGCCCGAGCGGCCCCCTGGCGGCGCTGGCCAGCGTCGCCGGGCTGGATGATGCGACGTTCTTCGGCGCCCTCACCGAGCTCGAGGCGGCCGACACCCTGCAGCGAGACGGCGGCGGGTACCGCTTCGTGCGCCCGCTGCAGGCCGAGGCGCTGGCCGCCACCGTGCCCGAGGCCACGGGCGTCTCCTGGCACAGCGTCGCGGCCACCTGGTGGGAGGACCGCCTCGGGCCCCAGCCGGAAGCTGCGAGCCTGGGCGACGCCATGGCGCTGGCCCGTCACCACCTGGCTGGCGCCACGCCCCCCCGGGCCGTCCCCTGGGTGCGCGCGGCTGCCAGCCGGGCCCACGGGCTTCACGCGCTGCCCTCCCTCCTTCCGCTGCTCGAGCGGACGGTGGCCCTGCCCGACCTGGCCCCGGCGGACCGCGCCGACCTGCAAGCGTACCGCACCAGCGGCTTGCGCTTTGCAGGGAGGGTCGACGAGGCCCTGGCCCTCCACGAGGCCGAGGTCCTGGGGCCGGCCCGCGCGGGGCTTGGCGGCCGGCTGGCAGAGCACCTGTGCACCCTCGGCGTCCTGTGCCAGATGAAGGGACGCTACGCGGAGGCGCTGACGGCCTATGGGGAGGCCATCGACCTCGCCGCCGCCGCCGGCGACGCCGGCACGACCGTGCGGGCCCACGTGTTCGCGGGTCGGACAGCCTTCTTCTCCGGGAACGCCGAGGTGGCTCGAGCCCACCTCCGGGCAGCCATCCACGAGGCACGGGCGACGCACACGCACGCCATGCTGGGCGCGGCGCTGAGCCTGTACGGCTACGTGCTGGCCGCCTCCGGCGCGGAGCAGATCCCCGAGGCGTTGTCGCTGCTGGAGGAGGCGATCGCCGTCAACACCGCGCTGGACAACACCTACATGCTCCACGACGCCTGCAACAACCTCGGCAACGTGTACCTGATGCAGGAGCGGTTCCTGGAAGCCCGGCCGGTGTTCGAGCAATGCATGGCGCTGTGCGAACGGATGGCGGCCACGACGGAGCGCTGCTTCGCCCTCATCAACACGGCGGCCGTGGGCCTCGAGCTCGGCCACCTGAAGGAAGCGCAGGGACGTGCCCTGGAGGCCCTCGAGGTCTCCCGGCGACAGGGTCGCAAGTTCCCGGAAGCCTACGCGCGCGCGCTTCACGGCCAGGCCAGCGTGCACCTCGGAGACCTCGCCAGGGCTCAGGACCAGCTCGACCAGGCCTTGAAGCTCGCCCGGGAAATCGCGAACCGCTACCTGGAGCTCGGCGTCATGGCGCGTCGCGTGGAGGTCTTGCTGCACCTGGGGCGCTTCGAGGAGGCCCGCCAGGACCTTGCGAGCGCCCGCCAGCTGGCCCGGGAGACCCAGAACGACGAGCACAACGCACGGTTCGAGCGGTGTGAGGCCGTGCTCGCCCTGCGCCTCGGGCTCCCGGACGCGGGTCGCCTGGTCGCCGACATGCTGGAGCGGGCGCGCCGGCAGGGACACCCTGCGGCCCTGGCGCACGCCCTGCGCTGGCAGGCCGAGCACCTGCTCGCGGCCGGACAGCCAGACCTGGCCCTCGGCCTCGTGACGGAGGGCGCGGAGCAAGCCGCGCTTGCGGGGCTGGTGTTGCTCGGGGCCCAGCTGCGGGAGCTGTGGGGCCGGGTGCTGTCGGGCCTCGACGATGGGGCCGCCGCGGAGCGCTTCGCCGAGGGGCGGGAGCTGGCCGGGGTGGCCGGCTGCGTGATCACGGACATCCTCTGTCAGGCGGGCTATGGCCGCACCCACCCCGCAGGCCGCGACGATCGCCGGGAGGCGCCAAGGCGGCTCGAGACCCTGCTCAGCGGCCTCGAGGAGCAGGCCCGGCTGGCTTACGTGAGCTGGCCGGAGCGCGAGGCCGTGTGCCGGCCCACGTCGGCCCCGGGCGATCCGACGGGCGCCGAGCGCTTCCACCACCTGACGGACCTGCTCGCCACCATCACCTCCCAGCCGGACATGCCACGCATCATGCAGCAAGCGCTCGTGGCGCTCGTCGAGCTGGCAGGGGCCGAGCGAGGCTTTTTGCTGCTCTATAACGGCTTCGAGGTTACCCAGCAGGTCTTCTACGGCATGGACGAGCGCGACAACGACGAGTTCAGCTCCAGCCTGGCCCACCAGGTGCTCTGGAGCGGCAAGCCGCTTGTCGTCGAGGACGTCTCCAGCCACGCGGAGTTTTCGGACAAGAAGAGCGTCCAGGCGCTCTCGCTGCGCTCGGTGGTCGCGGTGCCCCTGCACGACGGAACAGAAACGCTGGGGGTCATGATGGCTGACTCCCAACACATCAACGAACGGGTTGGAGAGGCCGAGCTGCAGCTGGCCATGGCGCTCGCGCGTCAGGTGGCGATCGCGCTGTCGAACGCCCGCCGGCTGGAGCAATATCGCAACGCCCACGCCGAGCACGAGGTGCTGAACAGGCTGGCCGTGGCGCTGCTGCGCGTCGACACCCTGGAGGCGGGCTTCGCCCGGGTGGCGGCGGAGGCCGTGCCGCTGTGTGGCGTGAGCCGGGCCGTCTGGCTCGATGGCCCGGACCCCGGGCAGCTGCGTCACGCCTTCGACGCGACGGGTCAGCAGCTGGACGCTCGGGAGGCTGCCATCTCCCGGAGCACGGTCCAGTGGGTCTTCGAGGAGGGGCAGCCCCTCCACCTGGTCGACGCCCAGGACGATGAGGCCTTCCAGCATCGCGCCAGCGTCCAGGCGCTGGGCCTGCACACCATCTTCGCGGTGCCGATCCGTCAGGGCGAGCACGTGGCCGGGGTCCTGTACCTCGACCACCCGATGGTCGTCGAGGACAACCCGGCTGCCGTGCACACGCTGCTGCGCATCGCCGACCTGTTCGGTGCCTTCTGGAGCCGGTTCGAGCGGGCCGGCCTGCCAGGATGACGCCGGCACCCCGGGCCCGCCTGCCGGGTGATGCACAGAGGCGCGCAACGGCGTGAGCAACCGTGACACGTTTCTGCGGCAGACGGGGCCGCTGCGGCAGGGGCTCGGCACGTCCCCCCTGCGCCAGGGCTCCCGGCCGCTGCTCGGGGTGGACACCCTGCGGGCGCAGACGGAGGACACCCTCGAGAAGGCCAAGGTGTCGGTCGACACCCTCGAACCGCGGATGGAGCTGCTGCTGCGCGCCTGCCGCGCGGCGAACCTGCCGGTCCCTGGGGTTGGCAACGTCTCCTACCAGCACCCGCTCTCCCCGAAGGGCGAGCAGATCGTGGGCTACCTGACGGTCATGCTGACGACCAAGCCCGAGCTGTCCCAGGAGGTGCAGGTCGCCGTGTTCAGGTTCTACGAGGCCGTGCGGCTGAGCGTCGCCGCCCGGGCCGCCCTGGAGGTCAGTCAGCTGCAGCAGGAGGTGCTCGAGGAGTTGAAGCTGCAGGTCTTTTACCTCTGTCGGTTTCACGAGGTGTTCAAGGGGGACCGGGTGCTCACCCAGCTGTTCCCCGCCCCTCAGACCGGCGTGGCCACGCGCCCTCCGATGTCGGCGGTCGAGCGGCTGAAGGTCAAGAAGGCCCGCGAGGAGGTGCTTCGCAAGGCCGAACTGCTCAAGGCAAGCCTGGCGCCACGAATGGCGACGTTGCTGCAGACGGTGGAGCTGATCGAGAAGGGCAACGCCCTGGATCTGCGGGGGATGCTCACCGGCTCCACCCGCACGGCCCGGCTGCTGGCGCTCGGCATCGGCACGAGCCCGGACCTCGTCGCCCGTCTCCAGGAGGCCCGGCGCCTCTACGGGCAGCTGGAGCAGCAGCTCGAGGAGGCCAAGGCCGGTGGCGAGGTGGAGCCCATGAAGGACACGATCTACCCGCTGTCCCGGCTCGCGATCACGTGTCGCAGCCACCCGATGCTGCGGGACCTCTTTCCGCAAAGCGACGAGGGGCTGTTCCCGGAGGGGGGAGCGGGCGAGAAGCCCGGCGGGGGCGCCCCACCGCCAACTCCGTAACCCGCGTCACGACTCAGACCTCGGCTGTTAAGCGCTCCGGGCGTCGGGTACAAGGCGAGGGAGCCGGCACCCGTCAAACGAGCGGTTGCTGGATGCGGGAAGGACGTTGTGGCTGAAACCGGGTCGCTGATCGGCACCCTCATCGGGAACCGCTACCAGGTGCTGTCTCGCCTGGGCGCAGGCGGCATGGCGGTGGTCTACCGGGTCACGGACGTGACCAGCGGCGAGGACTGGGCGCTCAAGGTGATGAGCCCGGACCTGGCGCAGGATGTGGCGGCGCAACGCCGCTTCAAGGCCGAGCACCGGGTCATGGCGCAGCTCGACCACCCCGGCATCCCACGGGTGCAGGGCCTTGGGCTGACAACCGAAGGGCTGCCCTGCTTCGCGATGGAGCTCGTCACGGGCGAGAGCCTCGAAACCCTGCCCATCCCGCTCAGCGCAGCCAGCGCGCGGGCCTTGCTCGGGGAGCTGCTCCCCATCGTGGCGCACCTGCACCAGCGGGGCCTGGTGCATGGCGATCTGAAGGTCGAGAACCTGATGCGGGCGACGGACGGTCGCCTTCGCCTCATGGACTACGGGCTCGCGGGGCCCCCGGGCAACCGCCCGTCGGGCGTCGAGGGCACCGTGACCCACCTCGCCCCCGAGCTCATCCAGCGGGGCAGGGCCGATCAGCGCGCGGACCTGTACGCCATCGGCGTCCTGCTCTACCGCCTCCTTACCGGCCGCTTCCCACACCCGGGCCCCAGCGCGGCAGACACCCTGCGGCAGCACGTCGAGGCCACCCCGACCCCGCCGGGGCGGCTGGTGGTGGACCTGCCCGCGGAGCTCGACAGCCTCGTGATGCGCTTGCTGGCGAAGCGCCCGCAAGACCGGCCTCAGTCGGCCGGCGAGGTGCTCAGAGGGCTGGGCCTGTCAGCGGCGGAGGAGGACTCCCTCACCGTGCCCCTGCAGGGGCACTTCGTGGGACGTGTCGAGCTGCTGCGGGGGCTGGTCGCCGCGGCTGGCGAGGCCGTCACGGGGCATCGGCCCAGGCCAGTGGCCCTCGTGGGGTCACCGGGGTCGGGCAAGACCCGCGTGCTGGATGAGGTGGCCAGCCAGGCCCGGTTGCTGGATGTGCCGCTCGTGTTCGGCGCGGCCAGCGCTGACGGGGCCCCCTTCTCGCCCTGGCTGGATCTCTCCCGAGACCTGCTCGCGGTCGGGCGGCAGGTTGCTCCGGAGCTCGTGGCCCCGCTGCAGCAAGCCCTCACCCCCTTCACGGGCGGGGATGCCGGGGACGCCGGCGACCCGGGCGCCCGGCTTTGGGCGGCCCTGAGCCGGCTGGTGGAGCGTGTCGCGAGCGGTCGGGGCCTTGTGGTGCTCATCGACGACTGGCACCTCGCCGACCCGGCGAGCCAGCAGCTGCTGAGCCAGCTGCTGGAGGCCACCACCCGCCAGCCCGTGGCCTGGCTGCTCGCGAGCCAGGAGCAGCCCGAGGGCCCCTTCCAGGTCCACCCGCTGCCCTGGCTGACCCTGGTCGAGGCCGGCCAGCTCGTCTCCCACGCCCTGGGCGGAGGCCCGGTCCCCGCGGAGGTGGTCGAGCAGCTCCACGCCTCCACCCAGGGCAACCCCAAGTTTCTGGAGGACCTCCTGCGCCACCTGCTGGGGACCCGCCAGCTCGCCCGGCGGCAGGCCGGCTGGGCGCTGTCCGTGGGCAGCTCCGGGGGGCTGCCGAGTGGCATCCAGGCCCTTTACGTCGCCCGGCTCGCGACGCTCGAGGCCGGGGCCAGACGGCTCCTCGAGGTGCTTGCCGTGCATGGCGCCGGGCTGCCCCAGGACAGCGCGGCGGAGGCGGCGGGCCTGACACCGGAGGCCTTCGAAGAGGCGGTGGCGATGTTGGGCGAGCGGCAGCTCGTGCGGGTGGGGGACCGGGAGGTGGGCCCGGCCGACACCCAGCTGGCCGCCTGGCTCGCGGAGGCCCTCGCCCCCGACGAGCGCCGCCAGCTTCACGGGGCCCTCGCCCGCGCGCTGGCTCCGCACGTCGGTGCCCCCCCCGTCCTGCGCTGGTTGAATGGCGTGGCGCACCACACGCTGCTCGGGCCGTCCCCCCAGGCAGGGCTGTCGTGGCTGATGGAGGCCGCTCGCCACAACATGGCGGTCCGCGCGCTGCATGCCGTCAAGCGCTTCGCGCGGGCGGCAGCCGACCTGGGTGGCGAGCGGCAACCCGGCGAACGGCTCGAGGTGCTGGAGTTGCTGGCGACCGCCCACAGGAGCCTCGACGAGGCCGACGAGGCGCTGGCACTCGCCGAGGAGGCCGTGGGCCTTGCGGAGGGCCTCGGCGAGGCCGGGCTGCTGGCCCGCTCGCTCAACGGGCTCGGCAAGTTCCACCAGCTGGGAAGCCGCTACGATCAGGCACGGGCGGCCTTTGAACGAGCCGCTGAGGTCGCCGGAGATCACGCGCCCCTCGAGCGGTGTCGGTCGCTGCGGGCGCTGGGGAGGCTGGCGTTCTTCGCCGGGGACCTGGATGGCGCGTACCGCCTGGGGCGCGAGGCGCTCGCGCTGGCGCGCCGCCACGCCCAACCACGGGAGCTCAGCCAGGTGCTGGCGGAGGTCGGGGAGACCTTCCAGGGGGAGGAAGCCCGGCTTCAAGACGGCCTGAGGTGCCTGGAGGAGGCCACCGCGATCGCTCGCGAGCTGCAAAACCGCCACCTCGAGTCGGTGGCCTCCGCGGGCCTCGGCAACCTCCAGCTCTCGCTCGGCCAGCTCGTGGGCGCCCGAAGCGCCTTCTCACGTGCCGCGGAGCTTTACGAGGAGGCGGGGGTGCAGGGGGAGGCGCTCTTTGCCCGCCTCAACCTGGCGCTGGTGGCCGAGGAGCAAGGTCACTTCGTGGACGCTGAACAGATCGCGGCGGGCGTGGCGGCCGATGCGCGCCGACTCAACCGCAAGTTCCCGATGGCCGCCGCCATCGCCGTGGAGGGAGCTGCGGCCGGGTACATGGGCCGCACGGGCGAGGGCCTTGCCCGGCTGGCCGAGGCCGTGGAGATCGCCGAGGGCATCAGCCATACGATGCTCCGGGCCCTGATCAGGCAGCTGGAGGCTCCCCTGCGGTGCCTGCTCGGGCAGTTCGACCTGGCCACCTCCGAGGCCGAGAGCCTCCTGGCCTTCGGCAAGGCTGCTGGCGCCCAGGAGTTCTGCGAGCGCGCCCACCTCGTACTGGGTGAGGTGGCGCTGGCGTGTGGTGACGCGGAGCGAGCCCTGGGCGTGCTCGGACCGCTGACGCACTCGCCCAACGCGGCCGTCCGCCTGCGCGCCCACCGGCTGCAGGCCGAGGCCTGCCTGGGGCTGGGCGACGAGGCGGGCGCGTACCAGGGGCTGCACGCCGCCCAGGGTCTGCTTCCGGACGTGGGTGCCCCCCGCGAGGAAGCCCCCCTGCGCCTGCTGGAGGCGGCGTTGGAGGAGGGAGACGTGGGGCGCGTGGCTGCAGAGACGGCCATCAAGCAGCTCGAGGCCACCCAGCAACGCCACGTGTTGCCGCTGGCGCTCGCCAGCCTGGCCGGGCGGGGGGAGGGCCCGGCGTTCCAGGCCGCGCGCAGGCGCGCGCGGGAGCTCATCCAGGCCATGGCCGCCGGGCTCGGAGAGGACGCCGAGGGTTACATGCACGCCTTCGGTCGGCAGGCGATCGCCGCGCCGGCCCCGGCCTCCCCGTCCGACCAGCCAGCAAGCGCCCGGCCCGGCCCCCCGAGGAGCCTGGCCGAGCTGTGCGAGCTGGCGGGTCTGCTGTCGGAGGGCCTGGGGGCCGTGGCCAAGGACGCCGCCCTGGGGAGCCTGCTCGGGGCCAACCCCGATCGCGCCGCACGACGGCTGGAACAGGTCGTGTCCTTCGCCCGCGCGGTGAACAGCTCGCTGCAGCTGGATGACGTGGTGGACCGCTCGCTGGCGCTGATCATCGAGATCACAGGGGCCGAGCGGGGCATGCTGCTGCTCAAGGAGGGCAACGCCGTCGCCACCTCCCGCTACGCCACGGCCCCCAACCTCGAGGCGGAGGACCCCGGCGCGGAGCAGTACAGCCGCACCATCGCCCGCACCGTGCTGGACACGGGCGAGACGCTGTGCGTGATGGACGCCCTCTCGGACCCGCGCTTCGCGCAGCAGGCCTCCATCCTGGGCATGAACCTCCAGACGATCATCGCCGTCCCCCTGAAGGACCAGAGCGAGACCATCGGGGCCATCTATGTGGATCGCCAGGGGCTGTCGGACCAGTTCACCCAGGGGGACCTCGAGATCGTCCAGGCCCTGGCGGGGCTGACGGCCGTGGCGCTGGTGAACGCCCGGCTCGTGAAGCAGCAGATGGACAACATCCTGCAGCTCGATCACCTCAACCGGCTGTCTCGCTCCGTCTCGCGGACGCTGGAACTCGAGAAGGTCCTCGACATCATTGCCCAGGTCACCTTGGAGGTGGTCAAGGCCGAGCGCTGCCTGATCTTCCTGTGGGAGAACGAGCAGCTGATCTTCGGAGCCGGGCGGGACGTCGAGGGCCCGCTGCCGCCCCAAGCCGGGCGGGAGCGCTCGGGCACCATCTGCCAGAAGGTGGTCGACACCCTGCAGGCCGTCCACGTGATCGACACCGGGCAGGACGCGGAGCTGTCGATGCGGGCCTCCGTGCTCAACCTCAAGATCGCATCCGTCATCGCCGTGCCTCTGATCGCAGAGTCCGGCCTCACGGGGGTGCTCTACATCGACTCGCGGGCGCGGGCCACGGCCACCCTCGAGAAGGAAGTGGCCGTCGTCCAGGCGATCGCCAACACCGCCGCGCTGGCCGTGCAGAATGCCCGGCACTACCGGGAGGCCACCATCGATCACCTGACCGGGCTGTACGTGCGCTCCATGTTCCTGCGCCGCACGGACGAGGAGGTGCGCCGCACGCGTCGCTTCGGCGGACGCTTCTCGCTTCTGGTGCTCGACATCGATCACTTCAAGCGCTTCAACGACACCTGGGGGCACCAGACGGGCGACAACGTGCTGAGGGTGGTGGCCCGCACGCTCCGCGAGGCCGTGCGCGTGGGCCTCGACGTCCCCTGTCGCTACGGCGGAGAAGAGATGGTCATCCTGCTTCCCGAGACAGACACGGCAGGCGCCGTGGTGACGGCGGAACGCATCCGCAAGCTGGTGGAGGGCGCCACGCTGCCGGGGCCCGACGGCACGCCGCTCAACGTCACCGTCTCGATCGGGGTCGCGACCTTCCCCGCGATGGCCAGCTCGGCCACCGAGCTGTTCGAGCGGGCCGACGAGGCCCTGTACGCCTCGAAGCGAAACGGCCGCAACCAGGTGTCAGTCTACGAACCCCAGCGGGTCTGAGCCCCGAGCACCGCTACAGCGTGTCGGCGAGCTCGAGGTCCCAGATGTAGGGGTAACCGCCCACGAACAGCGCCCGCAACAGCTGCCGTTCGGGCTCCGAAACCTCCACATGCGGCAGCTCGTCGATGCCGCAGTACCCCATCAGCAGGGGGGTCCAGACGTTGGCGGGCAGGCGGACCTCGTGGCCGGAGTAGCCGGGCCCGAGCTGCACGCGCTGGCCAACCCAGCGGAGGTACACGGCCTCGTCGCCCGTGGCCCCCGGTCGCACGAAGGTGACGTCGAAGTTGTCGCGGCCGAACCGGCTATCGGCCAACCTTCGCTCGAAGACCGGGCGCAGGCCCTCCAGCAGCGGCTGCATCCGGAGCACCCGCACCAGGGCCGCCGCGTTCCCGGGAAACAGGGCATGGGGGTGGCCCTGCAGGGCGCCACAGCGGTGGGCATAGCGGGCGAAGAGCTGGTTCAGTGGGACCTGGGCCGTGAATTCTGCCAGCTTCCGCTCCGTGAGCTCCCAGCGCATCCACTGGAGAATGGCCCGGCAAGCCTCCTCGTCGGCACACACCACCTCCCGCAACCGGGCCTGCTCGAGGTCGGCCCAGACGTAGCCGTGGGGCACGTTGTCGGCATCCACCGCCACCCACCAGCCAAAGCCACCCCGGTGGGTGCGTGCGAGCCGATACATCCAGTAGTCGTGGGTGCGCACCTCCGCCATGGGCGTGGTGCAGTTGATGCGATCGTACAGATCCTCCAGCAGCGGGATGTCCGCCTGGATCAACGGGCGCACCCGGAACGGTGACAGCACGGGCTCGAGCACCTCACGCGCCATCCGCAACGAGGCATACCGCGGCGACGGCGCCGCGTAGGTGAAGCCGAAGCTGGTGTACACGCGCGCCTCGCCGTACACGTAGACGTACGCATAGGACCGCTCCTGAGCCACCTCGAGCCAGTGCCCGATGAGGCGCTTGGCGTGCCCCTCCAGCCGGCGCTCGGGGTGCGTGCCCACCAGCGTGAGCTCGCCCACCTCAAGCTCGGCGTCCCCGAAGTAGTGGTGGTGGGGCAGCAGCGAGGCCGTGCCGACGATGGCACCGTCAGGCTCTGCGAGGAACGCATGATCCGAAGCCTTGAGGTCGGGGCGCTCCCGGTAGGCATGGACGGTGGTCGAGGCGTCTCCCGCGCCCGCGACCAGCTGGTTGAAGGCGAGCAGCCGGGCCCAATCCTCATCCGTGGCGGGGTGAGACAAGGTCAGCGTCGACATGCGGCTCCTTCTGCGTGCATTCAAACCCCCGATTCTACGCAGGCTGTGCGGCCCGGTCAACCCGTCCCGCGGCCCGGGTCACCCCCTGGCGAGCCCGTCCCGCGCGATCTTGCGAAGCCACCCCAGGTCCTGCTTGAGCGCTGTCTCCAGCTCGGCCAGCGTCACGGTGGTGGCCCGGGCCTCGGCGAGGCTGCCGAACAGCGCGTGGGTCGCCAGGTCTTCAAGCGCGAGCCGCGGGCCAGGGCCCGTGAACGGTGAGGGCCGTGCAGCCCGGGGGTCCCGCTTCTCGACGCCCACGCGCGCCAGGAGCCCGGCGGGCTCGGCGCCCGCCAGCGCCTCGGCCTTGAGCGACTGTGCCAGCTCGGGCTCGAGCCCCAGGGTCTCCACGTCGAGCTGGCGAGCCAGGTCCAGCCGCCTCCGGGTCTCGGCCACCGTCACCCCCCCGGCGAGGATGGCCCCGAGCAGGGCAGCACGATGCTCGGCTTGTGGCAGCTGGTTGACCAGGATGGCGTGCGAGGGCGTCAGGACCTCGAAGACGGCCGCATCCCGAGCACCACGCCAGGCCGCCAGCACATCCGGAGCCAGGTTGAGCAGCCGCGTCCGCATGTGGACGTAGTCACGGGACTTGCCGATCTTCTCGCCCAGGCCTTCCTCCGTCCAGCCATAGCGCTGCTTCAGCTGCACGAGGTACTCGGCCTCCTCCAGCGGCGTGAGGTCGGCCCGCTGCAGGTTCTCCAGCAAGGCGAGGACCGCCACCTCATCCTCCCCGTAGTCCCGAACGATGGCGGGCACGGTGTCCAGGCCGGCGAGCCGGGCGGCCCGCCAGCGACGCTCCCCGCAGACGAGGCGGTAGCGGACGGGGTCATCCCCGGCCACGTCCCGCCGGGCGATCACGATGATGGGCTGAATCACCCCGTGGGCCTTGATGCTGGCAGCAAGCTCCGCCAGGGCAGCCTCATCCATCGTCTGGCGGGGCTGCCCGGGCAGCGGACCGATCTGGTCGAGCGGCAGCTGCGGCAAGGGCGTGCCCCGGTGCTGCTTGCGGCCAGCGGCGAGGGCGTCGAACGCCTTGAGCGAGGTCCCTGCGGCCGTCATCAGCCCACCTCCGCCAGGCCGGCGAGCACGGGCGGCTCCGCAAGGCCGTGGCCCCGGGCCGCAGCCTCCCTGTCGCACACGGCCCGTGCCCGTTCGCCAGAGATGTAGAACGCGCCATCCGCGTAGGCCGCCTGCATCATGTTGAAGGCCAGCGTGCACACGCGACGGGGGATGCCGCGGCTGGCCACGTAAAGGGCCTCGATGGCTTCCGGCGCGAACAAGGGAGCCCCGCCCCAGCCAGCCACCTGGAGGCGGAACTCGAGGAGGTCTGCCACCTCCTCCCGGTTGAGGGGATCCAGGGTCGAGGTGGTGAAGATGCGGCTCTCGATCTCCGGGTGGCGAGCGAGGTTGAGCCGAAGCCCCTCCTGGCCGACCAGCACGACGGAGATCGACTTCTCGTCCATGGCCGAGAAGTTGTTGATCTGCTTGAGGATCGGCAACCCCCCGTTGCCGCGGATCCCGTCACTGAGTAGCTGGGCCTCATCGATGATGAGCACGGGGTGACGCCCCTGGGCATAGGCCTCCATCAGGTAGGTTGCAAAGGCATCGAACTGCCCGAGCTTGGTGCCCCTGCGCGCCACCCCGTAGAGGTCACAGATGTGCTTGAGCAGCTGCAGCCCGGTGTAAGACGGGTTGCTGATCACCTGCACGTCGTAAGCGGGGCTCTCCGCCAGGATGGTCACGAGGCGACGCACGAGCATCGACTTGCCCGCCCCGTAAGCCCCCACGATGCTGACCAACCCCTGACGCGACTCGATGCCCATGATGGTGCGCGTGAGGCACGCCTTCAGGGGGGGCGTGAGGAACTGCCAACGGGGGTCCTCGCTGAGCTGGAAGGGCAGCTCCACCAGCCCGAAGTGAGACAGGAGGTCGGCGAGGGTCTTCAGCTGGAACGGCGCGGTCAGGGTCGTCACTTGCACCTCGAAAGGTCGTGGTCGTGGAAAAACCGGGGCGAAATGGCCTGAAATTTACAATATTATGTCAATTTCGAGCCGGGCGAGCATCTTGCCACACGGGGATCCGCCTGTCAATGGCGTTGACGCGCGCGGGCCAGGCAACCATCATGGCGGCATGTCCAAGAGCACCAAGAAGCAACGGCTGCGGGCGCGCGCCCAGGCACCAGAGGCCGCGGTGCCGGCCACGGCCCCCGCGCCCGTCCCGGCCCCCAGGCCAGTGGACGAGGCGCTGTACGCCCGGGTGCTGGCCGCGGTGCAGGCCGCCGGGCAGCAAGACGGCCCGGGTACGTGGCTTTACAACGGCGAGACTGTCAGCATCAAGCTGGTGGAGGGGGGCGCCGACGCGCCCAGGCGCCTGCTGGTGGCGGCCTTCCAGCTGGGCGTCGTGTACCAGGTGGAGGGCGATCGCGAGGTCGTCCGGCGTCCCGGCAGCTGGGAGGAGGCCTTGCCCGGGGGGCCCGCTACCTGACGCTGACGGTGGGAGAGGGCCCGAGGGGCATCACGACGGGCGAGGGCGGGGGTGCGCTCGGTCGGGGCGAGGCCCCGGCCCTGCGGAGGTACTTGAGGCCCAGCGCCATCACGGCCTCGCTGGCGTCTCGCAACGCGGTGGCCTCCCAGCTCAGCGAGGGAGCCAGGTCCTGGTCGTAGGAAACGTGCTTGAGCAGGCCACCCAGCTCGACGCGCAGTTCGGGGCCGACCAGGCCACCGCCCTGATCGTAGGCCCCGTAGTGGCCGTCGTAAAGGTCGAACAGGCGGGTCTCCAGGAGGCGCTCCGTGAGGGCCAACAGCTCGGTGCGGGAGGGGGTGAAGGTGCCGCCACGCCCCCCGGACCCGGACATCTGGGCGCCATACGTGGAAGGCCCCTGGGAGGCAATCACGAGGGCCGACTCGGAGTGCGCCGTCGCGCGAAAGCTGACGGTCCACGTCACGACCTTGCCTGCCCGCCACGCCTGGAACCGCCGAGCGAACTCGTCCTGCCTGTAATAGGGCACCTGGAACGCGGAGAACCGCACGACGGGGTTCACGGGCAGGTACACGAGGTCACAGCCACCGAGGGCGAGCACCGCCGCCGCCAGGGCTCCCTGCACGCGCGTCATCGAGGCCCAACCCGCTCAACGAGCGCCGCGTACCTCGCCTGCTCGGCCAGCAAGTAGGCGATCATCTCCGCGTCACGAGGCTCCCGGGCCTCCTCACGGGCCAACCGCTCGGCGAGTCCGTCCAGGTAGGCCCGGGTCCACTTCGCGTTGTCGCCATCGAGTTCGGTGACGTCGTCGAGACCATCCGCCACGCGGCAGCCCTCCTCTCCCGCTCCATTCTGGCGGGTGGACCCGCCGACGGGCAAGAGGCCCGGGTCACCCCGCGGGTACAATCCCAGGGGCGCCTCAAGTCCGACGGCCGGCCGGCCGATGGAGCATGGGGCCTGGCGCCGTCCACGGAAGGACTGTCGCCGCCCAGGGGAGGGTCCTGCCATGAGTGACATCCGGTTCAGTGGGCTGGCCAGCGGCATCGACACACAGGCGTTGATCGACAAGCTCATCCAGCTCGAGCGGCGCCCGATCACCAAGCTTCAGGGCGAGATCAGCCAGAACAACACCAAGCTGGAGCGGCTGCGGGCCCTGAACACCAAGCTGAAGGCGCTGGATGCGGCGGCGGCCAAGGTCATGGGGTCCAACGGCCTCGCCAGCTCCCCCCTGGCCGGGCGCTCGGCCACGTTGTCGAACACGACCGTTGGCGCCATGACAGCCGCGGGAAGCGCGCCCAAGGGCACCTACAGCTTCACCGTGAACGCCGTTGCGGCGGACGCCAAGATGCTCGGGAGCCTCACGGGGCGAGCCGCGGACGACAGCCTGGCGCTCGGCTACACGGCCACCAACACCTACCGCATCAGCCTGGACGCGGACCCGACGGGCAAGTTCGTCGACATCAACCTCACGGACACCACCTCGCTCGCCGACGTCGCAGCCGCCATCAACGCCGAGGCCAACTCCCCCGTCACGGCCACCGTCACGAACGCCACGGCCAGCCAGTCCAGGTTGGTGCTGGTCAGCAAGACCAGCGGCGAGCCCGGCACCTTCACGGTGGGGGTGGTAGGCTCCGAGCAGGCCACCGGCCCCAAGCTGTCGGACTACGGCCTGGCTGCCGGCACGGCCTCCGGCACCAACGCCAGCATCAGCATCGACGGAGACGCGGCCATCACCAGCTCCACCAACACCTTCGTGGACGCGCTACCTGGCACCACCTTCACGGCCTTCACCACGGGCACGACCAGCGTCACCATCGACAATGACGTGGCCACGGCCAGGGGCGCCGTCAAGGATCTCGTGGCCCGGTACAACGAGGTCATCTCCCAGCTGCGAGAAGACACCCGGTACGACCCTGGCTCCCAGAGGGGCGGCCCCCTGCGCAGCGAGAGCGGCGTCCGGGGCCTGTCCCAGGCCCTCAGCCGCATGGTCACCGAGACCTTCGACGGCACGGGCACCAACGGCACCTTCTCGAACTACAAGGCCGCCGGGCTGACGGTGAACCGGGACGGCACGCTCTCGCTGGACGAGAAGACCCTGGATGACGCCATCAAGTCCAACCCGACGGAGCTGCACAGGCTCTTTGCCAACGAGGACGGCGAAACCAGCGGCAGCGTCCGGCTGAACCTGGGCGGCAGCGACACCACCATGGGTGACGGCCTCGCCAACAGGCTCCGGGCGCTGGTCAGCTCCGCGACGGATCTTTCCAGCCCCTACAACGCGGTGGGAGCCACCGGTGGGCGCTCGCCCGGCCTGGTGCTGGGCGCCATCAACGCCGTCACCCGCGCCAACACCCGCCTGAACGACCGCATCGACGGCGAGGAGCGCCGGGTGGAGCGGCGGGAGAGGCTGCTGCGCCTCCAGTTCCAGAACATGGAGCGCGCCATCTCGGGCCTGAGGGCCCAGGGCAGCTACCTGTCAAACCAGCTGGCCAGCCTGCAGGGCCAGCAGGGCTGAGGCCTGGCCCTGGTCGGGCAGCCGGACCGAACAGGCCCCTCAGCCACCCAGGCCGGACCCGTGGAAGGCGCCTCGCATCATCCGTTGCAGCTCGTTCGGGTTGTCCGAGTAGCTGAGGGCGTCGTCCAGGGAGATGATCTCGTCCTGGTAGTAGTTGAAGATGGCGTTGTTCATCGACATCATGCCGTCCATGCCCCCCTGGGCGATGATGTCGTAACACGAGCCGATCTCGTTCTTCTGGATGAGGTCCGACACGGTGGGCGTGCCGATGAGGATCTCGTGACACGCCACGCGGCCCGGCCCATCCGAGCGCTGGATGAGGCGCTGCGCGATGCAGCCCTTGAGCACGACGGCGAGTTCGTGCCGCAAGGCCTCTCGTTCCTCGGGGGGGAAGGTGTTCAGGATGCGGGTGATGGTCTGCACCGAGTCCGTGGTGTGCAGCGTCGAGAGCACCAGGTGGCCGGTCTCGGCTGCCTTCATGGCTGCCAAGATCGTCTCCTGGTCACGCATCTCACCGATGAGGATCACGTCGGGGTCCTGCCGCAGGGCGTACTTGAGCGCCATCGGAAAGGTCGGCGTGTCCGTGCCAAGCTCCCGCTGGGTCACAATCGATTTCTTGTTCGTGTAGTAGAACTCGATCGGGTCCTCGATCGTGACAATGTGAACGTCCTTGGTGGTGTTGATGAAGTCCACCATCGCGGCCAGCGTGGTGGACTTGCCCGAGCCCGTCGGCCCCGTGACGAGCACCAACCCCTGTCGCTCGAGCGCCAGCTTCTTGAGCACCGGCGGAAGCGACAGGTCGTCCATCGGGACGGGCTCCATCGGGATGACGCGCAGGGCCGCCCCGATGGCGCCCTGCTCGGAGTAGACGTTCATACGGAACCGCGCCAACCCCTCGATCATCAAGGACATGTCCATCTCCCTGTGCCGTTCGAAGCGCTCGCGCTGCTCGGAGGTCATGATGGCGAACAGCGACTGCCTGGCCTCATCCGCCGTGAGCGGGGGCCACTCCGTGGGCACGATCCGGCCGTCGATGCGCAACATCGGCGGGCTGTTGGTCTTGATGTGGATGTCCGAGGCGCCCTTGTGGACCGCCACCCGCAGGAAGTCGAGGATATGCACGGTATCAGGCTCCCATCCGTGGGGTCATGGGGGTGGGCGCCTGGCCCGACCCGAACACGTCGATGGCGTCCAGGCGGCTAGGCCCCCTGTGAGGAGGCAGGCGCGGCCGCCTGCGAGAGTGGCATGCCGACCAGCCGGCCTAACACCCGGTTGATTTCCATCAGGTCCCGGACGTGGTTCGCGTCGCTCGCCTCCGCGACCCAGGCCTCCACAGGCGTCCCCCGGTCGCTGGCAAAGTGGGCCTCGAGCTTGACGCGCGCGGGCAAGAAATCCGCGCCCCGGATGCCCGCGAGGTCCTCCATGGCGGGCGCAGGGTACTCCCACTTCAGTTCGCTGAGCAGGTGGATGCGCTTCTTGCTCGCGAGGTGCGTCTTGGGATAGAAGTTGATGCGGATGAAGAACGCCGTGGTCACCAGCACGACGTTCACGGAGTAGTACGTGAAGTCACGCTCGGCCGTGCCCCCCGAGGTCTCGATGATCGGGTAGCAGACCAGAATCCGGTCCTGCGGGTGGACGAGGTCCCGCAGCGTCTGGATCAACACCTGCCCGATGAAGGGGGTCTGTGCCGCCTGCTGCAGCAGCTCGTTGAGCTTGGGATGGCCGTAGGTGGCGCTGCCGGTGCTCATTGGTTGGCCTCCAGGCCTTGCTACCCCAGAAACCCGGCCAGTCCTGGATTTCTAGGCTTTCCGAATCGTTTCTACCCCACCCATGTACGGCCGTAACGCCTCCGGGATCCGGATCGAGCCGTCCGCCTGCTGGCCGTTCTCGAAGAGGGCGGCCACCGTCCTCCCCACCGCCAGCCCCGAGCCGTTGAGGGTGTGGGGATGGTGCAGCTTCCCGGCCGCGTCCCGAAAGCGCATGTTCCCCCTGCGGGCCTGGAAATCCGTGCAGTTCGAGCAGCTGGAAATCTCCCGGTACTTGCCCTGAGAGGGGAACCAGACCTCCAGATCGTAGGTCTTGGCCGCGTTGAAGCCGGTGTCGCCACCGCACAGCAGCACCACCCGGTAGGGCAGCTCGAGGCGCTGCAGGATGGCCTCTGCGTTCGCGACCATGCCCTCGAGCTCCGCGAAGCTGCTGCCAGGCGGCACGATCTTGACCATCTCGACCTTATCGAACTGGTGCACCCGGATCATTCCCTTGGTGTCCCTGCCCGCCGCCCCGGCCTCCGAGCGGAAGCACGGTGTGCCGGCCGTCAGGTACATCGGCAGCATCGCCTCGTCGAGAATCTCGTCGCGGTGGATGTTGGTAAGGGGCACCTCCGCCGTGGGGATCAGGTAGTACGGCGTGCCCGTGAGGTGAAACAGCTGGTCCTCGAACTTGGGGAGGTTGCCGTTGGCCGTCAACGTGTCGGCGTTGCTGATGTACGGAGGCTGCACCTCGGTGTAGCCGTGCTCCCCCGTGTGCACGTCGAGCATCAGGTTCAGGACGGCCCGCTCCAGACGGGCCGCCAGGCCCCGCAGCAGCACGAAGCGGGAGCCTGCGAGCTTGGCGGCCCGCTCGAAGTCGAGGAGGCCGAGGGCCTCTCCGAGCTCATGGTGGCCCCTGGGCTCGAACGAGAAGCCAGGGGGCTCGCCCCAGTGCCGCACCACGACGTTCGCGAGCTCGTCCGTCCCCTCCGGCACGCTCGCATCAAGCAGGTTGGGGAGGGTCAGCAGAAACGCCCCCCGCGCGGCCTCGACCTCCGCCAACCCGGCCTCAAGGCCCTTGATCTCGTCCGACAGCCGCTTCATGTCACCCAGGATGCCCGAGGCATCCTGGCCCGCCTGCTTGAGCTTCGCGATCTGCCCGGAAGCCGCGTTGCGCTCGGCCCGCAGGGCATCGAGCCGGGTCTGGCTCTCCCGGAAGCGCGCATCCAGCGCCTGCAGCTCATCAAGTGCCAGCGCGCTGTGGCGACGGCGCAAGCTGGCCGCGACCGTGTCGGGTTCCTGACGGATGAGGCGGATGTCGAGCATGGGCATGGGTCTCCTGAGCCGGGGCGCCACAGGTGACGGGGGCGCAGGCGAGGGAAAGCGGCGGCCATTATACCGCCTGACAGCCCGCTCGCGCCGGACGGCCTGAAAAGCCGAGGGCCGGGCCCCTTGTGGGGCCCGGGCCTCGGCTTGCGTTCAGAAGGAGGAGACCGGAAAACTCACCAGATCTGCAGCTGCTTGGGCTGGTTGATCGTGATTTGCTGGTGGGAGATCGAGATGATGCCCTCGTCCTGCAGGCGGTTCAGGGCACGGGTGACGGTCTCCCGCGAGGAGCCCACCATGTTGGCAAGGTCCTGGTGCGTCATCTTGAGGTTGATGAGCACCTTGGCCCCGATGGGCCGCCCCTCCACCTCAGCGAGGCTCTTGAGCGTGCTGGCGACGCGCTCGTGGACGTCCTTGAAGGCGAGGTCCTCGACCTGCTGGTTCACGAGGCGGATGCGCCGCGTCAGGTCACGCATGATCTTGAGGGCGATGGTCGGGTGCTCGATGATCAGACGCTCGAAGTCGCGCTTGGCCAGGGTGAAGACCACCGCCTGCTCGTCGAGCACCTCGGCCGTCGCTGACCGGCTCTGCTCGTCGAAGATGGCCATCTCCCCGAAAAACTCGCCAGGCTGCATCAGCGCCAGCGTCTTCTCCCGGCCATCCTCGGTGATCTTGGAGATTTTGACCCGGCCGGACTTCAGAATGTACAGCGTGTCACCCCGGTCCCCTTCGTGAAAGATGATGCTCTTCTTCGGGAAGCTCTTTTCCTGGGTGATGCTGGCGATGCGTTCGAGGCTGTCCTGTCCGACCCCGCTAAAAATAGAGACGCGTTGCAAGAAGACGAGGCTGTTTCCCATCGGAGGTGTGCTCCCTTGACGAACTGAATCGGGATCGCGGCAGACCCGATTGGCGGCGGGCGGCCCCTCCCATGTTGGCGCTGTGGGCTGATTATGCCGGCGCTCGGCTGGTGCATGGGCAGGTAACATAATCAGATTAGCGGCGATTATAACACGCTTGCTGTGACGCAAATCATACCGCGAGAAAGTCGCGGCCCTTCGCCTCGAGAGTCAGGAGGGGCCGCATTCAAGACCTGCGCAGTCCACATTCTGGGGCCTCACCCACAGGGGGTCTGGCAGGCCCCCTGCGTGGGGCCCAGCCCGCCGCTGGCAGGTCGCTGAGACGTTCAGCGCGCGCGGCCCTCGAGGGCCGCCAGCTGCCTCCGCAACCACACATGGATGCCGATGCCAAAGCTCCCGAGCAGCGTGAAGTTGATGACGCTGATGAGCAGCATGAGGCCGCCTTGCTCCCACAGGGCGTTGCCGTTGGCTGGAGCGACCACCTCCGGGCCACTGCGGGCATACCGGACGGGCAGCGTGCTGCCAACGGGGTAGCTCGCGGGATCGGTGACGGTCGTGGCCCCCGGGGCGGTGATCGGGGCACCCTGGCCTTGGGGCGTGAACCGAAACACCGGGCGGTAGAAAGAAACAGCGTCGCCCCTGACATGGCGACCGCCGTCGCGGCGAACCTCGACCACTGAGGCCTGCGTGGTCGTCCCCTCCCACGCCAGTTTCACAGCCGCGTTCACGGCCCGCTGGTCGGCGAGGACGGTCAGAATGCTGTAGGGCGCGATGACGGCCACCGCCACACCGACCACCGCATTGATGCTCACGCCCGTGCGCAGCATCTTCGCCTTTTCCGCTGGCGTGCGGGTTGTTTCCTCCACGGGCTGCTCCTTTCCGGGGACACCTTCCCCGGTGAACCTACCCACCGTGACCGCCTGCAAACCAGTCCCCCCCTGGCCCGGATTCCGCGATAGCTGCCGAGCAAGGCAACCGGCCGGGTGTGGGAGTGCTCGACGCCGGAAAACGCGCTCCCCTCTCCCCGGGTACCGGGGAGAGGGGAGCCATGTCGCTTTCACTCAATGGGTGCGGCCACATCCGCACGGGGTGATCGTTTCAGACTCCTGGCGCGGAATCAGGGCCCTGGGGAGAGGGGGAGCCTGACCCCGACGGTCGAGGAACCGGCGCGGAGGTGGGCCTCGGCAGGGCCCTCGGAGGGACGCGCGAAGGACCTCAGGCCAGCAGGTTCCGCACGGAGGTCTTCACGTCGCTGTAAAGCTTGGTCTGACGCAAAAAGGAGTCCGCCACCAGGTAGCCGGCCACGCCGAGGCCCACGCCGACGAGCGTCAGGGGCAAGCCCGTGCCGAGGACCCCCGCCAGTGCGAACGTGCCCATCGCCGAGGCCGCGCCTCCTGCTGCCCCACCCACGACCGCGGACATCAGGTCACCGGAGACAGCCGACCCGGCGTCGGCCAGCGTTGCTTTGCCCGTGGCGAGCTGGTAGCCGTTGACCGCCAGCGTCAGCAGGCCGTTGACGATCACCGAGCTCTTCACGGCCCCCATCACCGACCCGAAGAGGGCGCTGCGGCCCGCCTGGCTGGCACGTGCGGCCGTGGTGGCGGACCTGGAACGGGCAGCCTTGGCGAAGAGGCCCTTGGCCTCACCCACGGCAGCTGCGGCGGTCTTGCCTGGGATGGCCCCTGCGGCCATCGGCGCATACCGCGACACGGCCCCGAGGTAGGCATCCGCCCCCTGGGGGTTGAACGCCGGGGCGTTGCCGACGGGCACGGTGACCGGCGTGGGCCACCCCGTCGGGGGCGGAGGGGGGGTCGCACCCGGGTAGGTCGTGACGTTGAAGTAACCGTTGACGGGGACCTCAGGCATGGCAAGCTCCCTCCAGGGTCGCAGGGCGGTCGGGTCACTGTGTATGTCGCCAGGACCAGCGGAAATCCGGTAAAGGAATTTCTAACGTCTCCTCAAACCTGGGCAAAGCCGGCGGCAACGTCGCCGCGCTGCGCTTGCCATCCGCAGTGCCACCCGGGCCCTCGCCACAGCGGGGGCCCGGGTGGTGCGCGAGCCCTGAGCCCGCGGAGATGGCGCCACACGGAACCCCGGGGGCTCAATAACGAGGTGGCCACGGGCCGTCGGGTCGATGCGCGGGGAGGCCTGGCCCGGGCACGTCAGCGGGAGCCAGCCGCCGGGCGAGGCCCGGGGCTGTGCGCCAGAAGTCATGAACGCGGGTGGATGGCGACGGGTTGGCGTCCAGGGGCCAGGACCGACGAGGGAGCGTGCCCGGAGGCACGTGACCGAGGCGTGACGACATCCCTGGGCGTCAGAACGAGCCAGCCGCCGGGGGAAGCCTTGATGGGTGCTTCAGATGAACTCGACCCGGATGCCCAGCGTGCCCCCCTGCCCGGGCGCGGGGGTCGGCTCGGCCACAGGGCCGGTGGACGGGGGTGGCGTCGAGGCAGCCACACCCGAGTTTCCAGGGGGATCAACGGGGCCAGGCGTCGCTGGAACCGTCGGGGTCATCTCCACCGTGAGGTCCACCGACACGGCGGCGATCTCACCGGCCCGCACGTCGGCCACGGCCTTGCCGCTGCCAATGCGGGCGCCACCTGGGTCGCGCACCTCGAGGATGAGATCGTACAGGCCTGGCGGCAGGTCCTCCGTCTCCCAGTTCGCCTCAGCGCCATTCATCGCGAGCGGCACCATCGCAGCCAGGGTGGGATCGGCGTGGCTGACCACGTTCAGCACCAGGGAGCCAACCGGGGCAGCCCCGAACGTGCGGACCTTGAGCCGGACAGCGCCAGCCTGCGACCCGGGCGCCGTGGAGGCCACAGGCGTTCCCCCCGGGATCGCCCCGGGGGTCGCCCCGGGTCGGGTCACGACCGTGGCCGGCGGCGCGGCCTGGTAGGGCAACGGGGTCGGGGCCGCTGGTGAGGGCAGGGCCCTCGGCTTCGCGGCCGTGGTGAACCGGACGCGCTGCTCCGTCGGCGCGGAGGCCGTGGGGTTCTTGCCGCACCCCGCGAGGGAAGCAGCGACGAGCGCGAGAGCCAGGAGGGTCCGACAGGTCCGCATCGCTTGGTACCTCGAACGATGGAGGGGCGTCAGGCTCAGCCGTTGATGATGGAGACGTTCACGCCGAGCCCCGTCGCGGGCGTGGGGGTGGGCGTTGGGGTCGGTGTGGGCACGACCGACGGGACGAGCTGCAGGGTCGCCTCCACCGTGGTCGTCTGGCCATCCACCACGCTGGCGTTGGTCGTGCCCGACCCGATGGTGGCGCCGCCCGCATCGGTGGCGGCGAGGTCGAGGGTGTAGGCGCCAGCGGCCAGCCCCGTGAAGTTGACGGCGGCGCGGCCGTTGAGGATCTGGTCGCGGCGGACCTCGGCGGTGGCGACGGTCCTGAGCAGGAGGAACGAGCGGGTCTTCAGCACCACGGTGATGGTCTGGATGTCAGCCGCGGTGGCCTTTAGGCTGTAGCCCTGAGCGCGGGGCAGGGCGAACTCCATCGACAGCGTTCCCTGGCCGGCCTGGGGAGCGGGCACCTGGACCGTGAAGGCAGCCCGCTGCTCGTTCACCTTGCGCCCCGCCACGGCAGCGGGGGCAGGCACATGCTGCCGCTCGGCCACCGGACGGGCGGCAGCGGCCCTGAGGGACGGGGCCAGGCG
>JAYKHL010000038.1:0-22773 GCA_035284865.1 Candidatus Sericytochromatia bacterium
CTCGCTGAGTAGGAGCGAAACGGCCTCAGGGAAGCGTTCCCGCAAGCGCCGCACGTCCCCCTGGTACATCACCTGGCTCATCATCAGCAGCCGGCCAGCGTGGGCGACAATCGAGCGCACCTCGGTCAGGACCGGATCCTGCTGCGCGTCCCGAACGAGCCCGGCGAGGGCCTTGAGGGAGCGGGCATCCGTGATGGGCTGCCGGTCCTTGCGCCGGACCATCAGCTGGATCGGGTAGACCTCGCCGGCCTGCCCCATGGCCTCCATGGCCCGCAGGCCCTGCCCGGAGTCCATCTCGGCCGGCAGGAACTTCGAGCTGAACTGGCCGAAGACGACGGTGAAGGAGGGGACGGCCAGCAGCAGCATGAGCGCGGTGCCGCCGACGAGGTACCGCACGGGATGCCGCATCACCAGCCGCGCCCAGCGCAACCACAGCTCGCGGTGATCCAGATAAGAAGCCACCCAGCGGGAGAAACCGCCGGGCCAATCGACCCGGCGGCCCAGCAGCCCGAGCAGGGCGGGCACCAGGGTCAGGGAGAGGGCCACGGCCGTGAAGACCGTCAAGGAGCCCGCCATGGCCAGGGACGTGGTGTCGATGAGGCCTGGGATGAACAGCGCCAGGAACCCGATCATCACCGTGAGGCCAGAGTACAGCACCGCCAGGCCCGAGGTCGCAACCGTCTCAGCCACGGCCGCAGCCACGGGGTCGGCGGCCTCTGCATGCGTCGTGAGGGCCTCACGGAACCGGGTGACCATCAGCAACGCATAGTCGATGCCGATGCCCAGCCCGATCATCGCGGTGATGTTCTGAGCGAGCGACGACAGGTTCATCTGCTGCCCGACGAGGTAGAGCATCCCCAGGGTCGTCACCGAGGCCAGCAACCCGAGCAGCACGGGAATGCCGGCAGCCGCCACCGCCCCGAAGGCGAACAACAAGAAGGCCAGGGCGACGGGCAGGATCCTGCGCTCGGCCGTGGCCGTGTCCTGGCCAATCATCCGGGTCGCATCGTAGCCGATGGGGATCTCCCCCGTCAGGTGGGCCTCTAGCGCTGGAAGCTGCGCCGTGTGGCGCGCGACGGCTTTCGAGAGGAGGGCTCGCACGGCCGGCACCCGCTGCTCCGCATCCAGAAAGCTCACGGCCTTGATGCCCAGCACCACGAAGGTGCGGTGGCCATCGGGGCTGCGAAACCGGGGATCTTGACGGTCCAGCCAGCTGTGGGTGCGGGTGACGTAGGGTTGCCGGGCAAGGTCACCCTGCAGGTCTCTCACGAGGTCCGCGTAAGCCGCGTCCTCGAGCACCGCCTCCTCGGTCGAGAGCGTGACGATGAAGGGGTACTGGTACGGGCTCTTGAAGTCGGTGCTCAGCCACTCCTGCGCCCGTGCGGACGAGCTGTCCGGAATGCCGGCAGCGCTGCCTCGGAGCACGGAAGGCGCCCGCACCGCGCCGAAGGAAGCCAGCACCACCACCAGGAGCCAGAGGAGCACGATGGCCAGGCGGTGTCGATGAATCCAGGCGCCAAAGCGGTTGAAGCGCTCGGCCGTGGCGTTGGTTCCCAGGTTCAAGGCGGGCCTCCACGCCGCGAGAGACGGCGGACGGCCATTTTACCACAGCTGGCGGCTGAAAGGCCGCTCAGCCGGCGCCGTTGGGGGCCTCGCCGAGCACCCGCCTCACGTAACCGATGGTCTCGGGAAAGGGAGGCACCCCGCCGTGCCGAGCCACCGCCCCAGGCCCTGCGTTGTAGGCGGCCACGGCGCGCGGAAGGTCGCCCTCGAACCTGGCGATCAGCCCAGCCAGGTAACGGACCCCGCCTTCAAGGTTCTGACGGGGATCATAGGGGGCCTCGACCCCGAGCTCGGCGGCCGTCCCCGGCATCAGCTGCATCAACCCCATGGCCCCGGCCCGGCTGGTGGCACGGGCATCGCCGCCCGACTCTTGCCGCACGACGCTCGCGACGAGCCAGGCAGGCACCCCGTGCCGCGCGGCGGCCTCCTCGATGGGCCCCCGCCAGGGCTCGAGGCCGCGCCCGGCAGGGCCGCCGCCCTCTCCCAGAGGCTGGGCGGCTCGAGCCGCCTGGAACACCCCGCCCGGAGCCAGCACCGGTGCCCCTGCCTCGCCAGGGGACTGGGCGGCTCGCGCCGCCTGGAACACGCCAGCCAGGCCAGGCGCGACGGGCAACCGGGCGGCCGGTGGCCCGGCCGGGGCCGGGAGGTCAGCCGCCCGGGCCGCCGCGCCCCGGGCACCCCCCCGACCATCTGGCTGTAGCGCCGCGTGCAGCGCGGCCTCAAAGCCTTGCTCCAGCGCCTGCTCCACGGCCCCGAAGGCCGCCTGTACATCGCCCGTGCGCCCAGCCGAGCGAAGGAGATGATCGGCCTGCGCGGTGAACAACTCGGGATGCCTGAACGCGTTGGTGAACGGCTGCATGTGTAACATAACAACACTGTGCCACGCGGTGTCATGCCCGGAAGTGGCACGGGTCACACGCGGCAGAGGCTCCCCTGATCCCGCGAACGCCCCTCAGCGCGCAGGGGCACCATCCTCAGCCGGTGGCAGCTCAGGCGGGGCCACCGAGGCGGCCAACGTGTCATGCATGGGGTCGATCCGCAACCCCACGGGACGCTCGGGGGTATGCAGCACGAACCGGGTGGCCTCCCCCTGCAAGTCGACCTCATACACCCGGGGGCGCCCGGTGGTGGTCATCACGATCGGCACCCGCATGGCATACGGGCTGTCCCCCTCCTGCCGGAGGCGTCCCTGCACGGACCATCCGGTTCGCGCGCGCGCAACCGCGAGGCCCACCAGCATGAGCCTGGGGCGCCCCGCCCGGCCAAGCCACTGGTCAAAAAAGGGCCTCAGGGAGGACCCCACGGCCCCTTCACCGGCCTTCGCCACGTCGGCGATGCGCAGTGGGCCTCGGGCTGCGGGGCCAAAGCACTCGGAAAGCACCCGGGCAAAGGCATCGTCTCCCAGCTTGCGACGTAGCATGTGCCACACCAGCATGCCCTTGTCCTCCGTGAGGCAACGCCAGGCCTCCTCATCGGCCCCCGGCCTGGCCTGGGCGATGGGCACGTCGGCCTCCCCCTCCGCCACGGCATCATAGCGCCTGTAGGCTGCCAGCAACGGAGCGCGCAGCCCTGCCGCTCCCTGCCGCCTCACCGCGGCGAGGGCTGCCAGGTACGTCGGCAACGCCTCCTCGAGCCACGCCACCTCCCCCGGGCGCCCAACGGCGGGGCGCCGTTGCACCACGGCCTCCGCCACGGCCCGAGCCGCGTGCCAGGCCCGTAGCGCGTCGTCACGCAGGAGATCCCCGTCCACCCGGACCAGGCCGGCCCTGGCGCCTGCAGGCGTGCCCTCGACGAAGGCCAACCGTGGCACTGGAAGCCCTCCGACCAGCTCTCCGAGGTCCGCGGCGGCCTGCCAAGCCTCCTGCGCAAGCCGCGCCCCCTCGGGTGCCAGCTCCTCCCGGGTCCAGGCCTCGACGCGCGGCTCACGCGCGATCGCCGCCACCTGGGGCCAGCTCCCGAGCCACACAGGCCAGTCCCCCGAGGCATCCTCGAGCGAGTAGCGGTAGAGCCAGCCATCCTCGAAGCGGCGCACCGCGCCCGCCCGCCCCGGCGCCACGACGGCCCATCCGACCGGCGCCATCGCCAGCAGCGTCAAGGGTGCCGGCCCGGCGCCCGGCGGTGCCACCTGAGGAAACCAGCGCGCCCCGGCGCGCAGCGCCCCCTGGCGAGGCACGCCGGCCAGGGTCGGGGGCGCTCCCTCCCACCGCAGGCTCACGACGGGCCGGAGCTCCCCCTCGGGCAGCCTCACGTAGACCCAGGCCCCCTGCTGGGCGGCCTGCAGCGCCCGGCCGCCAGCTGACGCCCCCAGCAGGCGCATCCCCGGCGCAAGCGCGGCAAACAACCTGCGATCCGGCCCCTCGAGCTGAACCGCGAGCTGCAGCTCCCCCCGGAGCAGGTCCGCGCTGCGCAGGTCGAGGTGAAGCGTCTGATCGACCACCCGCGCATCCGGATGCGCCACGGGCAAGGGGTCTCCCACGACCCAACCGCCGCCGCGCGGCCAGAGCTCCACCGGAAAGACGGCCGAGGCCGGTGCCTCTCCGGACGCCGCCACCTCCAGCTCCAGCAGGCCGCCCTGGGCCAGGGCCGTCTGGTAGAGCGGGGCGAACCGCACGTGCCACGCCGCGCGGCGTGCTCCCCGCGTGGCGCTGGCCCGGAGCTGGGCAGCCACCCAGGCGGTGACTGGCCCCGTGGGTGGCAACAGCGGACGCAACCGGGCCGGCTCGCCCCCCTCGAGCGCGGCCCTCAACGTCACCGCCAGCTTGGCGCCCCCCCCCGTGGTGGGGGCAGGCTCGGCCAGCCCTGCCGGCGGCAAGGCCAACGACCCGAGGACCGCGATCAGGGCTGCCCTTCCCCTCAACGCGCCTTGTCCTCGACGGCCTCATAGAGCTGAACGGAGCGCTGCAACTCAGCCAGCGTCTTGTCCTTGTAGCCCTGAGCCAGGTAGGAGCGGGCCAGCAACGCGTGCCCCTGCGGGGTGTCTGCGAGCTGGAGGTGCCTCAGCGCGTAGTCCACCGAGCGATCAAACCACTTCATCTGGTAGCAAGCCTGGGCCAGATCATAGTACACCGGGGCCAGCGGGCGCCCGGAGTTGAGGCGGACCATGCCCTCCAGCACCCAGATTGCCTCGGGATAGCGCCCCATGCGCAGGAGGGCATGGCCCCACAAGGCCTGGGCCTCCGGGTGCCTGTTGTCGACCTTGAAGGCCCGCTCGGCCGTCGCGGCCGCCTGGGCCCACCGCCGCAGCCGCTGAAAGGCAAGGGCGAGCCGATAGAGCGCCTCCACGTTGCCCGGGTCGGCCTGGATCGCGGTCTGGTAGGCCTGGATGGCCGCCTCGTGTTGCCCCGCCTCGAAGAGGGCCTGGGCCCGTTCGAGCGCGTCGGCCGGCCTGCGCACCGGCTGCCTCCCGGCCGCAGGCGGCTCGACCCACTCGTCGGCCCCCGCAGGGGCCCCACAAGCCACCACGAGCCCGAGGGCCATCAGGACTCGCGCGCCAGAGCGGCCTGGATGCCTCGCACGCACCGTTCCTCCTTCGTCGCCTCCCCAAGGCGACCGCTCACCACGTCTCGACCGTACCCCAAGCGCTGGGCGCGCGCCGTGACAGATGCAGCCCGCCCCCGCTCAATCGACGACGTACCCGAGCCGCTTGAGCTGCAACCGATCCCGTCGCCAGTTCTTGAGCACCTTGACCCACAACTCGAGGAACACCGGGCCGTCCAGCTGGGCCTCGATCTGGGCGCGGGCGGCCTGCCCGATGGCCTTCAAGCGGCTTCCTGCCTCTCCGATCACGATGCCCTTCTGGCTGTCCCGCTCCACGAAGATGGTGGCCGCGATGCGCACGGGGCTGGCGCCCTCGTCAAAGGTGTCGACCCTCACGGCCACGCTGTGGGGGATCTCCTCGGAGGTCTGCCGCAGGATTTGCTCCCGGATGAGCTCGCCCGCCAGCGTGCGGAGGGTCTGGTCCGTCGGCACGTCGCCCTCGTAGTACCGAGGCCCCACGGGCAACCGCTCGGTGATGGCGGCCAGCAGCGCCTTCATGTTGCGTCCGGTGCGTGCGGAGACGGGCACGACTTCCACGAAAGCTCCCAGGGCCCTGTAGCTGGCGAAGACCGCCTCTGGCACCCGCTGCACCCTGTCGACCTTGTTGAGCACGAGCACCGTGGGCTTGGCAGCGCCGGCCAGCAGGTCGCTGATGAAGGCATCGCCCTTCCCGGCCACCTCCTGGGCGTCCACGACGAACACCCGCACGTCCACGTCAGCCAGCACATCCGTGGCAGCCTTGACGATGGCCTCCCCGAGCAGGTGATGGGGCTTGTGAATCCCGGGCGTGTCGACGAACACGACCTGCGCGTCGTCGGTGGTGACGACGCCGTGGATGGCGTGACGGGTGGTCTGAGGCTTGTCGCTGGTGATGGCGACCTTCTGACCGACCAGCCGGTTCACCAGCGTGCTCTTCCCCACGTTGGGTCGCCCGACGATCGCCACAAAGCCACTGCGGAAAGGCACCGGTTCCACCGGCCGACCACGGCGGCTCATCGGGCCTGCAGCCTTGCAGCATCGAAGCTGTGCGGCAGCAACTCGGCCAGCGACATCGTCCGGGGTCCCTCGGCTCCCTGAAAGACCACCTCGAGCTGTGGGTTGAACTCGGCCAGCACCTGCCGACAGGCGCCACACGGCCAGCAGGGCTCCTCACCCGGGGGGCGCCCACCGGTGGCGCCCTGCACGATGGCGATGGCACGGAACCGCCGACGTCCGGCAGCGACAGCGGCATACACGGCCGTCCGCTCTGCGCAGTTGGTCAGCCCGAAGCTGACGTTCTCCACGTTGCAGCCCGAGAAGACGTCGCCCTCTTCGGTCAGCAGGGCGGCCCCCACGTGAAAGCCGGAGTAGGGGCAGTAGGCCCGAGAGGCAGCGGCCTGCGCAATCGCGACCAGCTCGACGGAGGAAACACTCATGCAGGGGCCCCCGCTTCCGTGACAGGCGCGCCGTGGCGACGCTCGGTTGCCGCCCGAACCAGGCCGACGAAGAGCGGATGCGGGCGCGTGGGACGAGACTTGAACTCGGGATGGAACTGGCACGCGATGAAGTACGGGTGGTCGGGCAGCTCGACCATCTCGACCAGGCGCCCATCGGGCGAGGTGCCCGAGATGACGAGGCCAGCCTTCTCGAGCCGCTCACGGTAGAGGTTGTTCACCTCGTACCGGTGCCGGTGACGCTCCGAGATGGCCTCCACCCCGTACAGGCGGGCCGCGAGCGTGCCCGGCACAAGGTGGCACGACTGAGCGCCCAGGCGCATCGTGCCCCCGAGGTCGGCGAGGTTCTTCTGCTCCGGCAGCAGATCGATGACCGGATAGGGCGTGCCCGGGTCAATCTCGGTGGAGTTGGCGCCGCCAAAGCCTGCCCGCGCGCGCGCGAACTCGATCACGACACACTGCATGCCCAGGCACAGCCCGAGAAACGGCACGTCGTGCTCCCGCGCCCAGGTGACCGCCTTGATCTTGCCCTCGACGCCCCTGCCCCCGAAGCCCCCAGGCACCACCACCGCATCGACGTCAGCGAGGTGTCGCTCCGCACCATCGATCTCGATCTGCTCGTCGGCGTGGACCCACTTGACCTCAACCTCGGCACGCTGAGCAGCGCCGGCCAGGCGCAGCGACTCCAGCACCGACAGGTATGCATCGGACAGCGCGACGTACTTGCCCACGATGGCCACCTTGACCGTCCGCTGCGGCTTGCGCAAGCGCTCGAGGAACTCACCCCAGCCGTCCCGTGACGGGGCTGTGGCCTTGCCGGCAAGCCCCAGGCGCTGGATGACCTGGTGGGCCAGCCCTTCCCGCTCAAGCATCGACGGCACCTCGTAGATGGCCTTGGCATCCTTGCACGCGATGACCGCCTCCCGGTCGACGTCGCAAAGCAGCGAGAGCTTTTCCCGCATCGCGTCCGGAAAGCCCTTCTCCGTTCGGCAGACAAGGATGTCGGGGCTGATGCCGATGCTTCGCAGCTCCTTGACGGAGTGCTGGGTCGGCTTGGTCTTGTGCTCGCCCGCCGACCTGATGTATGGCACGAGCGTGACGTGCAGGTATAGCACGTTCTCCTTGCCGGCATCCTTGCGGAACTGCCGGATGGCCTCCATGAACGGCAGGCTCTCGATGTCACCCACCGTGCCACCGATCTCGACTATCACGACGTCTGCCCCCGAGTGGTTGGCTGCCCGGTGGACGGCATCCTTGATCTCGTTCGTGATGTGCGGCACGACCTGCACCGTGCCGGACAGGTAATCGCCGCGACGTTCCTTGTTGAGGACGTTCCAGTAAATGCGCCCGGCGGTGATGTTGCTTTCCCGGCTCAGGTTGGTGTCGGTGAAGCGCTCGTAGTGGCCCAGGTCGAGGTCCGTCTCGGCGCCGTCCTCGGTGACGAACACCTCTCCGTGCTGGTAAGGGCTCATCGTCCCGGGGTCGATGTTGATGTAGGGATCGAGCTTCTGGATGCTCACGGTCAACCCGCGGGTCGTGAGCAGGCGGCCGAGCGAGGAGGCCACGATCCCCTTGCCGATCGAGGAGACGACGCCGCCGGTGATGAAGACGAACTTGGTTGCCACGTGCACCATCTTTCCAAAAATGAGGGGAGGCGCGTCAGGCGCCCTGCCGCGACGGCTCCTCGGCCAGCTCGAGGGACAGTTCCAGGGGCGCCGTGGAGCGACGCCAGATGCGCACCCGGGCGACGCGGCGCTGCTCGACCTCCTCCACCTTGAGGCGGACGCCTTGCCAGGCCACCTCCTCGCCCTCCGCCGGGGGACGACCGAGCAGCCCCACGACGAAGCCACCGATGGTGTCGAAGTCGTCCGTGGGCAGCTGGGCCCCGAGGCGCGCCGACACGTCATCGATGTTGGCCCGGCCGTCGGCGATCAGGGTCCCGTCCTCCAGGGCCTGAATCTCGAGGGGTTCCTCCGCGTCGTATTCGTCGCGGATCTCCCCGACGATCTCCTCGAGGATGTCCTCGATCGTCACCAACCCAGCCGTGCCCCCGAACTCGTCCAGGACGATTGCGAGGTGCACCTTCTCCGTGCGCATCAGGCGCAGGAGATCATCCACCCGCTTGCTCTCGGGCACGTGGAAGGCAGGTCGGATCAACTCCTCCGGGATCCCCTCGGGCCTGCCGCCGCTGTGGCAGACGCCAAGGAGGTCCTTGGCGTAGAGCATCCCCACGATGTTGTCGGAAGACTCCAGGTAGACGGGGATCCGCGAGTGCCCCTCGGTGATGGCCACCCGCAGCGCCTCGTCGAACAGGGCGTCCCGGCTGAGGCACACCATGTCAATGCGCGGCACCATGATTTCCCGCACGGTCGTCTCCCGAAGCTCGATCACGGACCGGAGCATCTCCGTCTCCTCCTCCTGGAGCCCCCCCTGGGACTGAACGTCAGCAATCACCTGGCGCAGCTCGTCCTCCGTGACCAGCGGCAGAGCCATGTCACCCTCCTTGCCACTCAGCACGTTGCCGACCTTGAGGTAGACCCGCGCGGCAGAGGTCAGCAACCAGACCGGGATCAGCAGCAGACGCATGACCCAACGCATCGGCCGTGCCACCCGGAGCGCCCAACCCTCGGCGTTGGCGGCAGCGACGGTCTTGGGGATGATCTCCGCAAGCAGGACCACGACGAGCGTGGTGGCCGCAGCTGACCAGCCAATGGCAAACCAGGCGCTCCAGGCCTGCAGGCCGCGAGGCACGGGCAAGGCCCCCGTGCTCGCGAGCTCGAACGCCAGAAAGGCCGCCACGGTGGCGGCAATGATGATCAGGGCGTTTTCCGCGAGCAGGATGGTTCCGACGAGGCGCTCCCGGGTTTGGATCAGCGCCTGGAGGCGTTGCGCGTTCGCCTTGCCCTGCTCGGCCAACGTGCGAACGCGAAGCTTGCTCAGGGCAATGATGGCGGCCTCGGAGCTGGAAAAAAAGGCCGTGCCCACGACGCAGGCGACGAACAGGAGGGCCGCGGTGGTGACGTCTATGCCCGGGTGCATGAGCCCCCCCGCAGCAGGCAAGACGGTCGGACTGCCAGGGTCCATAGCACTCCTTGCAGCGGCCCCCGCCCAGCCACGCGCGGGGGCCTGTGAGCCAAACCTGAGTTGCAGTATAGCACGGTCCGTCCGGGAGCTGCTTTGGCCCGGTGGAAAGGACTCAGGTCTGCCCCGAGGGGGCGGGCTCCAGCCCTGCCAGCCTGAAGATTTCGTTGTCGAAAGCATCGGCGTGGTTCACGAGCGTCTCCACGGCGGTGCGGAACTCGCTGAAGTCCAGATCCGCCACGGGGAAATCGATCATGGCGATGATCCGACCGTCATCGAGCACGCAGAACTTGGTGAGGGGCACCAGGGCGTTGAGGCGGAGCAGGTGCTCGTACACCACGAACCGCTTGGCCTCGGGCACCGGGGGACAGACGGGGCTGCGGAAGGAAACCCAGCCAGGCTCGTCGGCCGACACGAACACGGCATGGACCTGGAGATCGCCCGGGAATTCGCAGCGCCAGAGGCCCGGATCGAGGTTCTCGAAGGGCCACTCCATCGCGATGAAGTACTGGTCGATCAAAGCCTTGACGTCGGACACGGTCAGTTCCTTTCTGCAAGCCTCACGGGGACGCCACCGGCGCCGCCGTGCCGCAGGCACGACAGCGCGATTGTAGCGGAGACATCACCCTGGGGACAACGCCCCGGGGGAAGGACCGGGGCGTTCGCAGCCACAGCGATGGCCCGTGGCCAGGGGCCTCCCGCACGCGGAGCATGGCGTGGCACAGCGTTCGCACACGACGCGCCCGCAACAACCACACGCCGCGAGGTGCAACGCGCAGCAGGCGTGACCGCGCCCGCACCGGGCGGCACAAGCCCGGCACAGCGCGGCCGCGCAACAGACACATGAAACCAGCTCCGGTCCGCAGCTGGGCTGTCCGCACGCGTGACACGCCTCCAGGCAGCGGGGGCACACCACGTGCCCCTCCCCGCACATCCCCACCTCCCCTTCCCCGTGCCCGCAGCGCTCACAGGCGGGCCAGGCCACGTGCCCCGTGGCGAGATCCTGCCAGGCAGCCACCTCGCGCGCCCGTCCCGGGGTGGCAAGGCGCCACCGCCAGCGCACCCCGGGCGCCACGATGGCCGCGTGGCCCAGCGCCCGGACGAGGACGCGAAGCCGATGCCGCTGGGCCTCCCGCGCGAGGCGGCGGGCCAGGTCCGCAGCCAACGCCCGCTGGGCTGCCTCCAGGCTCACCTGGGCATCCTCGCTCGTTTGCCCGGGCCGCCGTCGTCCAGACAGCTCCGCCTGAAGCTCGGCGTAGTACGCCTCGAGCCGCTGCCGCACCCGGGCCAGCCGGGCGGCGGCCTCTGCTTCCTGGCCCGCCGCTTCGCGCTCGGCGTGGGCCCGGGCCAGCGCCTCCGCCACGGGGATCCCCTCCACCAGCGCGCCCGCGGGTCCCTCAGCGGCGGCAGGGGCCAGGTCCTCGAGGCTCGTGGCGTCCTCCAGCCAGCCCGTGGCCTCGGCCCAGCAGCCTCCAGCCTCGTCAAGGGCCACCGACCACAGCACGTCGTGACGCTCGTCCGACAGAAACGAGAGCTGAAAGTCGTAGACGCGGGCCACGCGGTCGGCGCGCTCGGGCGGCAGGGCCTGGGCCACGGCGCCCACGACGCGCAGGCCCACGGGCTCGCAGGCCCGTGGGCGACGCGTCAGCACCGCGCACCGCCCCCGCGCTCCGAGGTGGGCCGCCATCGCGTCGAACACCCGACCTCCCGGGGCAGGGGAGGAAGCGTCCTGGCTCCCCCCGGGGTCGAGCCCGAGGTTCAGCGTGGCAGCCCCGAAGGCCTCGACCAGGGACTCCGGCAGCCCGACCTCGACCCGCCCGGGCCCCCGTGGTACCCAGGTGGCTCCGTGGAAGGCGAAGAAGGCCCGCGCGAACCGGACGGCCTCATCCCCCACGGCCGAGCTCCCCTGGCGCCGCGGCCAGCACCTCCCCGAGGCGCTGGCCCAGCTGCTTCCCGAGGGCATAGCGCGCCCTGGCCTCCGAGAGGGCCTCCCCCAGCGCGCCGAAGGCCGCCACCAGCTCGGCCTCGTCGGAGGCCGTCGCCCAGATCTCCGTCACGAGGTCCTCGACGCCACCCCGAGGCTCCAGCTCGCCAAGGATGACGTCAAGCTCCCCCACGACCAGCTCGAACAACCTGATCTTCGTCGCGAGCAGCTCCAGCACGTGGGCCTCGATGGTGCCGTCGAAGCACAGGCTCGAAACCGTCACCGGATGCGCCTGGCCGAGCCGGTGGAGCCGCCCGATCCGCTGCTCGACGCGCATGGGGTTCCAGGGCAGGTCCACGTTGACCAGCGCATGGCAGAACTGCAGGTTCAACCCCTCAGCGCCGCTCTCCGTGCTGATCATCACCCGTGCCCCCGCCCGAAAGGCCTGCACGACCTCCGCCCGTTCTCGCGCATCGAGGCCCCCGTGGAAGCACACGGCCTCCAGGCCCGCGTCCTGCAAGTGCTGCGCCAGGGCCGCCTGGGTGGCCCGGAATTCGGTGTAGACCAGCAGCTGCTCCGTGTCGCCCCTGGCCAGCAGCTCGGACAGCGCCAGGGCCTTGCGCCCGACCGGGAGGCTGGCGGCCACCTCGGCGAGGCCGGCCAGGCGCCTGCGATGCGCAGGGGCGACCTCACCCGAGCCGAGCAGCCGTCTGAGCGTCCCGGCAACAGCCTGAGGCGAGCTGGTCAGCCCGCGCTGCAACGCGCCGAGCGTCAGGCGCAGGTGGCCTGCCTCGGGGCGGCTCGTCAGCGCCTCGCGGATCCAGCCCGTCAGCTCCCGGTAAAGCGTGGCCTCGGCCTCGGACATCCGCAGGTGGTGGACGCCGGCGCGCCGCGGGGGCAGCTGCACCCCCACCTCCCCCCGCCGGTTACGGACCATCACGCTGGCCAGGCGCTCCCGGAGCTCGCCCTCGTTCACCGGCTCGCGCGGGTTGCCGGGCTCGGCGTAGCGCGAAAGAAAGGCCCGCGGCGTCCCCAGGTGGCCCTCCTGAAGCAGGTTCACCAGGGCATGAAGTTCGTCGAGGTCGTTCATCACCGGGGTCGCCGTCAGCAGCAGCAGGTGCCGGGTGTTGAGCCGCGAGACCAGGCGGTGAAGCCGCGTGGTGCGGCGCCGAAGCCTGTGGGCCTCGTCCACGATCACGAGGTCCCACGCCTGGGCCAGGGCGTCAGCCTCATGGCTGCCAGAGCGAGCCAGGTCCAGCGACGCGATCAGCCTCGCCCCGCTCCAGTCACCCGGCTCTCTCACCACCTCGAAGCGCTCGTCGAACTTGGTGACAAGTTCTTCCTGCCACTGCTGCGTGAGAGAGGCCGGCGCCAGCACCAGCGCGCGTTGCACCAGGCCGCGCACGAGGAGCTCCTTCAGCACAAGGCCAGCCTCGATGGTCTTGCCGAGGCCCACCTCGTCAGCCAGCAGCGCGCGCCCACGCATCGGCCCCAGCACGCGCAGCGCGGCCGCCTGTTGATGCGGAAGGTGCTGGATCCGACAGGCCTCCAGACACACCAGGCGATCCAGGCCAGGCGACACCCGCAGGGCATCTGCCTGACGGCGGAGCAGGAACAGCCCTCCCGGCTCCACCGGCCAGCGTCCCCCCGCTGGTACCACGTCGATCCGGGGCGGCAGCGCCAGCCCGGGCTGGTCAGGGGCCATCGGGACGGGAGCCGGAGGCGCAGGGGGCGGGGCAGAGACGGCCGGCTCGGCCCAGGGCCGGGGGCCGGGCGCCTCGGCGTCGGCCCCCGACACCTCCAGCCACTCGAAGCGCTCCAGCATACGTCAGCTACTCGGCGCCTCGATCGCCCAGGCACGCCCCTCTGGCTGAACCCCGCTGGCGCTGGCCTGACGGGCGTGGCGGCTGGCCCACGCGCGAGCCGCCTCCAGCGCAGCGTTGTCCCGGGCCAGCGGCACCACGGCCGCGCAGGCCCGAGCCACGTCGCCCGCCTCGAGCGGCCGCCCGTCATCAAAGGCATCGTACAGGGCGTCGATGACGGCCTGCTCGAGCTCGGCCCCCGAGAACCCGATCGTGGCCTCGGCAAGCGCCGCGAGGTCCGCAGCTGGGAGGCGTCGGTGCCGCTTCTCGACGTGGATGTTGAGGATGGCCTCGCGTTCTGCCCGGTCGGGAAGGTCCACGAAGAACACCTCGTCGAAGCGCCCCTTGCGGAGAAGCTCGGGGGGCAGGCGACCGAGGTCGTTCGCCGTGGCGACGACGAAGACTGGCGCCTGCTTCTCCTGCAGCCAGGTGAGAAACGTCCCCAGGACACGGGCCGTCACCCCCCCGTCACCGCCAGAGCCCGCAAACCCCTTCTCGAGCTCGTCGACCCACAGCACCACGGGGCTGAGCGCCTCCGCCACCCGCAAGGCCCTTCGCGTGTTCTCCTCCGAGGCCCCCACCACCCCCGCAAGGAGGCGCCCCACATCGAGGCGCAGCAGGGGCAACCCCCATTGCCGCGCCACGCCCTGGGCCACCAGGCTCTTGCCACACCCCGGCGCCCCGAGCAGGAGCAGCCCTCGGGGTGCGGGCAGGCCGAACTCCCGGGCCTGCCGCCCAAAGGCGCGACCTCGCTTCCGCAGCCAGGCCTTGAGCACCTCGAGGCCCCCAACGGCCTCCAGCGAGGCCTCCACCTCCAGGTGTTCCAGCACCCCCGTCTTGCGGACGACCTGTCGCTTCTCTTCGGCCATGACCCTCGTGGCGCGGGCATCGAGCGCCCCGTGGGTGACGAGCGCCCGGGCGAGACCGTTCGCGATTTCCGCCGCCGTGAGCCCACGGGCCGCCGCCACGAAGGCCTCCTGCTCGAGCAGATCCATCCGCACGGGGCGCCCCGCGAGCTGGCCGGCCTGGGCCAGCATCTGCTGGATCATCTCGGCGTCGGGCGGTGGCAGATCAACCAGGGTGACCTCCGAGGTGAGCTCGGGCGGCAGCGCCATCACCGGGCTCAGCAACACGACCGCCTTGGCCCCGGCCTTCACGGCCTGTCCGAGCTCCCGGAGCCTGCGGACGACCGCGGCGTTGCCGAAGAAGGGGTGCAGATCCCGCAGGACATACAGCCCCCGCCCCGCAGCCTGACGGACGTGCTCGATGGCTGCCAGCGGATCCCGGGTGGCGCCGTCCGCCTCGAACCCCTCGGTGCAGGACCAGACATGGAGCTCCTTGCCGAGCTGCCGGCCGAGCGCCCGCAACTCGGCCAGGGCGCGCTCTTCCTCCGGCGTCACGAGGTAAAGCAACGGGTAACGCGCACGCAACAGGATCTCGAGCTCGGTCATGAAGGCCCCAGGCAGCCAGGCAAGCACGCTGCCTGGGCTCAGAGTGTACGCCTCCGGCCGGGCGGGTGCAACATAACCTCGCCGGGGCAGCCAGGGAGGCCGGAACGCCTGCCGACGGGCCCGACCACCGGGGCTGGCCCCCTGCGAGCCCCGGCCGCCCTCAGCCCCCGACGCCCCCCGCCGCCTCGAGGGCCAACCACGCCGCCCCGAGCGCCCCCGCCCGTTCTCCCAGCGCCGCAAGTCGCACGACATCCGGCGCCGGCCCACGCCCGCCCGACACCGCAGGGTCGGCCAGGGCCTGCCGGACCAGCCCGAGGTAGCTCGGCTGGCTCACGACGCCCCCCCCGAGGACGAACAGGTCCGGGTCGACGAGGCTGGCAATGGAGACCAACCCCTGGGCCAGGTAGCGCGCGCTGCGACGCACCACCCCGGCCATCGCCGCGTCGCCGCTCGCCGCGGCAGCGAAGACCTCCCGGGCCGTGCCCTCAAAGCCCGGCACGGCCTCCGAGGCGAGCCGGGCCATGGCGGTGCCCGAGGCGTAGGCCTCCAGACAGCCGGTCTGGCCACAGTTGCAGCGGAGCCCATCGGCTTCGATGACGATGTGACCGACCTCGCCACCGCGCCACCGTCCGCCACGCCACAGGGTGCCGTCCAGGACGAGCCCGCCCCCGATGCCGGTCCCAACCGTCACGGCGGCCAGGCTGTGGCTTCCGCGTCCGGCGCCGAGCCTGTGCTCGGCCAGGGCCGCGGCATTGGCATCGTTCTCGACCACCACCGGCAGCCCCAGGCGCTCGGCGAGCCAGGGCCCCACCGGGGTGCCCGTCCAGCCAGCGATGTTGGGAGAGGCATAGGCCACCACGCCAGCCTCGACATCGATCTGGCCGGCGGCACTTACCCCGACCCCGACGACGCGCTCCCGAGTTGCCGGCGCCACGTCGGCCAGGGCGGCCTCGGCCGCCGCCGCCAGGGCCGCGAGCACCGCGGCGGAGCCGGCCCGCGCAGGGGTCGGGAGGCGCCACTCTCCCACGGCCCCCCCCCGGGCATCCAGCAGCGATGCGAGGACCTTGGTGCCCCCCACATCGAGCCCGAGCGCGAGCGCGTCCATTCAACCCTCCGTGCCGGTGCCGGCCAGCCGACTGGTGAAGCGCCGGGTGATCAGCTGGGGCCGGGTGATGGCCGACCCGACGACCACCGCCCAGGCCCCCAGGTCCAGGGCGCGGGAGGCCTCCTCAGGCGTCCAGATCCTCCCCTCCATCAGCACGGGGCAGCGGCATCGCGCCACCAGGGCCTGCAACAAGGTCCAGGCAGGCCCCGGAGGGACCGGCCCAGCCCCGGTGTACCCGGCGAGGGTCGGCGCAACGGCCCAGGCGCCAGCGGCCTCGGCCGCCAGGGCCTCCTCGAGCGTGCTCACGTCGGCCAGCACGGGCACGCCAAGCTCGGTCGTGACGCGGGCCACCAGGCCAGGAAGCGGCTCGGGCCTTGCCCGCGCCGTCGCATCGAGGGCCACCACGTCGGCGCCAGCGGCCACCACCGCCGCCGCGTCGGCGAACGTGGGCGTGATGTAGACCCCGCCTTCCCCTCGCTTCCACAGGCCGATGAGGGGCACCTGGACCACGGCCCGGATGGCAGCAATGTCCGCGGGGCTCTCGCAGCGGATCCCGACGGCCCCCCCCTCGACCGCGGCCAGCGCCATGGCTGCCATGTGTGCTGCCCCGTGCAGCGGCTCCCGAGGCTGCGCCTGGCAGCTGACCACCAGCCCGCCCCGCAGGCCAGACAGCCCGTCACACGAGGGCATCGGCCGACCTTTCCGGAAGATCGAGGCGGCAGCGCTGCTGGAAGTCGAGCAACATGGCGATCTGCTCCGGGGTGGCCAGATGCAGCTCCACGAAGATCTCTCCGATCCGGGCCCCCCGATCTCCTTGCACGGCAAGTGCAAGCTCCAGGTGTTCCTCGCTGATGAGGCCACGAGCCAGCGCCAGTTCACCGAGCCTGAGCTTCCGACAGTAGTCCTGGAGCACGGTCTCGAGGCGCTCCAGGGAGACCGCCCCCTCCCCGATCAGGATCTCGGAGAGGGACAGGAAAAGGCTCCGACGCGAGCGCTCGAGGGCCTGCCGAAGCTGCTCGGCCGTGATCAGTCCCTGGGACTGCAGCAGCTGTGCCACAAGGCGATCCTTCGGCTCGAGATCGAACAGGTCCAGCATGCGTCCCCCTGTACCGCCGGCCAGGGGGCCGAGCGCCACCCCAGTGTATTCCCCGGAGCCGCCCGCCCTAACCGCGTCGCCGGGCTCCCCGGGCCTTGGCGCTCGGCCCTGCCGGGGCGGGAGGCCGTCCGGTCACGCGTCCCGCCAGCAACGGCGCGAGGAACCGCCCCGTGTGGCTGGCCGGACAGGCCGCCACCTCCTCCGGGGCTCCGGTGGCGACCAGGCGCCCCCCGCGGTCCCCCCCATCGGGGCCCAGGTCGATGAGGTGGTCCGCCTGCTTGATGATGTCGAGGTTGTGCTCGATCACCAGGACGGTGTTGCCGCTGTCCACGAGCCTGTTGAGGACCTCGAGCAGCTTGTCGACGTCGTAGAAGCTGAGCCCGGTCGAGGGCTCGTCGAGGATGTAAAGCGTCCGCCCCGTGGCCCGCCGGGCCAGCTGCTCGGCGAGCTTGACGCGCTGAGCCTCTCCGCCGGACAGGGTGGTGGCGGCCTGGCCGAGCTTGATGTACTCCAGGCCCACGTCGTACAGCGTCTGGAGCTTGGCCCGGGCGCGCGGCACGGCCTCAAAGAAGGCCAGGGCCTCCTCGACCGTCATATCCAGCACGTCAGCGATCGTCCGGCCCTTGAACCGCACCTCCAGGGTCTCCCGGTTGTATCGCTTGCCCTTGCAGACTTCGCACGGTACGTACACATCAGGGAGGAAGTGCATCTCGATGACGTTCATCCCTTCACCCTTGCACGCCTCACACCGCCCCCCCTTCACGTTGAAGGAGAAGCGCCCGGCCTGGTAGCCCCTGGCCCGCGCCTCGGTGGTCATGGCGAAGACCTCCCGGAGGTGGTCAAACAGGCCCGTGTAGGTGGCGGGGTTGGAACGCGGTGTCCGACCGATGGGGGCCTGGTCGATGACGATCACCTTGTCGACGTGCTCCAGACCCGACACCGAGCGAAGGGCCACCGGGGGCGCCACCTGGCCGCCGAAGTGGTGCTGGAGGTGCCGATGAAACACGTCGTGAACGAGGGTGCTCTTCCCGGAACCCGACACCCCGGTGACGCAGATGAACGTTCCCAGCGGAAGGGTGACGTCGATGTCCCTCAGGTTGTTCTCGGATGCACCCTCAATGCAAACAAAGTGACCGTTGCCGGGCCGACGGCTGCCAGGCACGGGCACCCCTCGCGCCCCCGCCAGGTACTGGCCGGTGAGCGAGGCCTCGCAGGCCATGACGTCCTCGACGGTGCCTTGCACCACCACCTGACCCCCGTGGACGCCAGCCCGCGGGCCGATGTCCACCACGTGGTCCGCGGCACGGATGGTGTCCTCGTCGTGCTCGACGACAATCAGCGTGTTGCCAAGGTCACGGAGGCGCTTGAGCGTCGCGAGGAGCCGCTCGTTGTCACGCTGGTGGAGCCCGATGGAGGGCTCGTCGAGGATGTAGAGCACCCCCTGCAGCCCCGAGCCGATCTGGGTGGCAAGGCGGATGCGCTGGGCCTCCCCACCCGACAAGGTGTTGGCAGCTCGGTCGAGCGAGAGGTAGTCAAGTCCCACGTCGTTGAGGAAGCCGAGGCGCGCGTTGATCTCCTTGAGCAGCTGGGAGGCGATGAGCCGCTGTCGGTCGGTGAGCACCAAAGAACCGAAGAAGGGCAGCGCCTCGCGCACCGACAGGGCGGTGACGTCAGCAATGGAGGCTCCCTGGATGCGAACGGCCAGCGCCTCGGGCCGGAGCCGCCGTCCCTTGCATCCCTCGCAGGGAATGGCGGACATGTAGCCCTCGAGTTCCTGCTTGAAGCGCTCGCTGGTGGTCTCGGTGTAGCGTCGCTGCAGGTTCGGGATCAGCCCCTCGAAGCGGGTGTCGTAGCCGAAGCCACTCTCCTGATACCAGCTGGGCTGGTTGATGCGGTAGCGTTTTTCCCCCGTTCCGTGCAAGACCAGCTCCCTGGCCTCGGGCGAGAGCTCCGCCCAGGGCACATCGATCGAGAACCCGTTGCCCGCTGCGACGGCGGTCAGCAGCTCAACGTAGTACGGGTTTCCCGTCCGCGCCCAGGGGGCGAGCGCCCCCGCGCGCAAGGTCTTTCGAGGATCGGGGACGAGAAGCGCCGGATCCAGCTCCCGACTCGCCCCCAACCCGTGGCAGACGGAGCAGGCGCCGAACGGAGAGTTGAACGAGAAGAGCCGCGGCGCGACCTCATCCAGGCTCGTCCCGCAGTCAGCGCAGGCGTAGTGCTCCGAAAACAGGAGGTCCTGGCTGGCCCCGGGCCGCTCCTGGCCGCCCAGCACCTGCACGAGCACCAGGCCCCCCGCCTGCTGCAGCGCCGTGGCGACGGAGTCGGCAAGCCGGCTTGCCTGATCCGGGCGGACCACGACGCGGTCCACCACGATGGCCAGCTCGTGCTTGCGGTTCTTGTCGAGTGGAGGGACCTCCTGGAGGTCCAGCACCTCCCCGTTGACGCGAACCCTCACGAAACCGGCCTTGCGGGCCTGCTCCAACACCTTCTCGTGGGTGCCCTTCTTCCCGCGCACCAGCGGCGCAAGGATCTGCGCGCGGGTTCCCTCCGGGTGCGCGAGCACCTGGTCGACAATCTGCTCGACCGTCTGGGGGTTGATGGCCTGACCGCACCGGTGGCAATGGGGAGTCCCCACGCGGGCGAACAGCAGCCTGAGGTGATCATAGATCTCCGTCACGGTGCCCACCGTCGAGCGCGGGTTGTGGCTCGTCGACTTCTGATCGATCGAGATGGCAGGTGACAGGCCGGTGATGTAGTCGACGTCAGGCTTGGCGAGTTGACCGAGGAACTGCCTTGCATACGCGGAGAGCGACTCCACATACCGCCGCTGTCCCTCCGCGAACAGGGTGTCGAACGCGAGCGAGGACTTGCCAGAGCCGGACACCCCCGTGAAGACCACGAGCTGGTCCCGGGGGATCCGCAGGTCGACGTTCTTGAGGTTGTGCTCGCGGGCGCCCTTGATGAACAGGTGGGCGTTGTCGGCAGGAGCCCCGCCGGAAAGGTCCGTATGATGCTGCACAGCCGATTCTACTCGGCTGTGCTCACGGGCCGCAAGCCGCCCGCTCGCCAACCCAGGGGCCAGCCCCTGCGTTCAGACACCAACCCGGGTGGCGCTCGCGATCAGCCCGCCAGGCGACTCACAGGGAACCGGACACCAGCGACCAGAGTGGTGGCCCCAGCACCAGGGTGCCCACCAGCACGGCGTTGAGCGCGCTCACCAGGACCGCCGCTGCGGCAACGTCCTTGGCAATCTTGGCCAGCGGGTGGCGACGATGCGTGTAGAGGTCCACCGCGCTTTCAATCGCGGTGTTGATCATCTCCATGGTGATCACCAGACTGCACACGGCCGCCACCAGGGCAACCTCCGCCGAGGACACGCCAAGCCCGCAGGCGGCCCCGAGCGCCAGCGCCCCTGCCACGACGTGGATGCGCATGTTGCGCTGGGTTCGCAGGCAGTAGTAAATGCCGGCAGCGGCAAAGCGGAAGCTGGCCAGAAGGTTGACGGCCTTGAAGCGCACGCCTAGCTCCGGCGCCTCGGCGTGCGCCGGAGACGTGCGGGCTCGGCGTCGCCATAGTCGAGGGGTGGAACCCCGAGGGCCTCGAGCAGGGCCCCCTGGCGCCGCCACATCCGCGCCTTGCGCGCGGGTGTGTCGTGGTCCTCCCCAAGAAGGTGCAGGAGGCCATGCACCATCAGCAGCGCCAGCTCGTCGGCCAGGGTATGCCCCCGCGCCTCGGCCTGGGCGGCCGCGACATCGACGGCGACCACCACGTCGCCCAGGAGGCGGCCCCCACCGGGCAGCGCGGGACCTTCAGCCTCCTCGAGGGCAAAGGCCAGCACGTCGGTCGGGCGATCCACGGCACGATATTCGCGGTTCAAGGCGTGGATGGACGCTGCGTCAACCCAGGTCAGCGACCACTCGTCCCCGGTCAGCGAGAGGCCCGCAGCCAGGTGCAAAGCCTCCGCCCGCCGCTGCCAGGTCTCCTGATCCAGCGGGTGGGACTGTTCATTATTTAGGTGAACCGGCAACCTTACGGCCCTTCAACTCGGGATCACCACTGCCCCGCAGTTCGCGGAACACCTGGTCGGGGTACTCGATACGCTGGTGGAACAGGCCGGACAGCACCCGGATGAAGGCCAGGGCGATCTTCTCGATTTCTTGCAGCGTGAGGGGGGCCTCCGACAGCTCCCCGTCGCCCAGTCGCGTGTCCACGATGCGCCGCACCATCGTCTCGATCTGCTCCGGGGTCGGGGTCTTGAGGGACCGACACGCGGCCTCTACCCCATCCGCCAGCATCACGATGCCGGTCTCTCGCGTCCGTGGCCGCGGGCCGGGGTAGCGGAAGTGCTCCTCCTGCACCTGGCGCACCCCCTCAGCCTGCACGGCCTGGTGGTAGAAAAACGACACCAGGCTGGTGCCGTGATGCGTGGCGATGAAGTCCTGAACGATGGATGGCAAGCGATGCTCTCGTGCCATCTCGAGCCCTTCCTTCACGTGCGCCGTGATCACCAGGGCAGACAGGCGCGGCGAGATGCGGTCGTGCTGGTTCGTCATGCCCAGCTGGTTCTCGACGAAGAAATAGGGCCGCTTGGCTTTGCCGATGTCGTGGTAGTAAGAACCCACCCGCACCAGCAGCGCATCGGCACCCACTGCCTCAGCGGCAGCCTCGGCGAGGTTGCCCACGAGGATCGAATGGTGATAGGTCCCGGGCGCCTTCATCTGGAGTTCCCGGAGCAGGGGTTGGCCCGGGTTGGCGAGTTCAAGCAGCTTGAAGGTGGTCGTGATCCCGAACAGGTCCTCTACCAAGGGCAGGATGCCGACCACCAGGATGGCTGACCCGAGGCCCGCTCCCCCTGCGGCAACGGCATGCAACCCCCACATGGTCCAGGGCGCGCCCTCGAGGCTGAACAGCGCAGCCACGGCCCAGGCAGCCACCAGGGCCGACACGAAGCCGGCGCGGAACACGTCGTAGCGTTGTTGCACGCGGCTCACGGCATAGATGGCGACGGCCATGCTCAAGAGCGCCACCAGGGTCGAGGTGCCGCCGTGGCCTGGAAACTGCGCCAGCAGCAGGCCGGTGGGGAGGCCAATGACCAGCGCGACCCGGCTGTTCACGAACACCGTCAGGAGCATGCCACACGCCACCAGCGGGCTCACGAAGGGATCGAGCCGGAGCGTGCTCATGGCCCACGCCAACCCGAAGGTGCCGACCACCACGAGCGTCAGCAGGTACTGGTGGCGGATCGACGTGACCACCCCGGCCTCGAACTGCCGCAGGTAGCCCACCACCAGCGCCAGAGCCGTTCCCAGCACCATCACCAGGCCACCCAGGGGCAACCACTGGCCCTGCGCCGCCGCGTCCAGGAACCGCGGCTGGGCCAGCACCACCATCCAGAGGGAAAGCAGGCCCGCGACCAGCACGTTGAGCAGCTGGTGCGTTCCGGGCTGCAGGGCCATCGACTGCACCCGGGGCGGGACAAACCTGTGGGCGGCCTGGATCAGCTTGTCGGTCATGCAGGCCCCCTGGCCTCCCAGGCGGCGTAGGCCTGCACGATCCTGCGCACCAGGTCATGCCGAACCACGTCCTGTTCCTCGAAGCGAACGAAGGCCACGTCCGGGACATCGCGGAGCGTCTCTTCCACGTCGTGCAAGGCCGAACGCTTGCCCTTGGGAAGGTCGACCTGCGTTCGGTCCCCCGTCACGACCACGCGCGAACCGAAGC
>JAYKHL010000039.1:0-2550 GCA_035284865.1 Candidatus Sericytochromatia bacterium
GGCGACACGGTGCAGCAGGGCCAGGCCCTGGTGACGCTGGCGTAGCGCGAGGGTTCCGGCCATCAACTACATCGGCTCCAAGCTGTCGCTGCTCGGCGAGATCCGGGCGGTGCTGGCCGACCACGGGGTGGCCCCGGGCTCCTTCTGCGACCTGTTCTCCGGCACGAGCGTGGTGGCGCAGATGGCCCGGCTCGACGGCCACACGGTGGTGGCGAACGACTGGCAGGCCTACTCGCGCGTGCTGCAGGAGGCCTTCTTGCTGAGCCAGGGCTACCCTGCCTTCGCGCGGCTGCTGGCGGCCGAGCCCGCCGTCGCGACGGCCCCGCCCGACCGGCCGCGCCCGGGCCTGGGCCTCGCCGAGGACCCGGGCCTGCGCGCGGACACGCTGCCGCTGCGCCGCGTGCTCGCCCACCTGGAGGACCTGCCCCCCGTGGAGGGGCGCTTCTTCCACGCCTACTGCGAGGGCGGCGAGGCCGGCCGCTGCTACTTCAGCCGCGCCAACGGGGCGCGCTGCGAGGCCATCCGGGGCCGCATCGCCGCCTGGCAGGCGGCCGGCCTGCTCGACGCCGCCGAGCACGCGCTGCTGGTGGCGAGCCTGCTCGACACGATGGACCACCTGGCCAACACGGCCAGCGTCTACGGCGCCTACCTCAAGCACCTCAAGGCCAGCGCCCGCGGCCCGCTCGTGCTGCGGCTGCCACGCCTCGCGCCGGCCGACGGCCGGGCCCACCGGGCCTGCGCGGAGGACGCCGCGGCGCTGGCGGGGCAGCTGGCCACCAGCGAGACGCTCGACGTGCTGTACCTCGACCCGCCCTACAACCACCGGCAGTACGCCGCCAACTACCACGTGCTGGAGACGATCGCCCGCTGGGACCTCGACGCCTTCGAGCCCCGGGGCAAGACGGGCCTGCGCCCGGAGGCCCACCAGCGCTCGGCCTTCTGCTCCAAGCCCCGCGTGCGGGGCGCCTTCGAGGCGGTGCTCACGGCGGCAAGGGCGCGCCACATCCTGGTGAGCTACAGCCAGGAGGGCCTGCTGCCGGAGACCGAGCTTGCAGCGTTGCTGCGCGAGAAGGCGGCCGGGGGCACGGTGGACTTCCGCCGCGTCGCCTACCGGCGCTTCCGGGCGGACGTGGACCATGCGGCCAGGCGGTACAAGGGGGACGCCGTGCAGGAGTTTCTGTTCTACGTGCGGGTGGCGGGGGTGTAGGAGCCCGGTCCAGCTGACTGGGAGACCTGGCGGCCACCTTGGGCATCGCCGGAGGTCCCTTCGAGGCAAGGTCACCGCTTGAAATCTATATTACTAAGTGATATAGCTAAATCATGCGCAGGGTGTTCAAGGTCCGTGAGTTCGACCGCTGGATGCGGAAGACCGACCTGACGGACGAGGCCCTCTGTGCAGCCGTGGTGGAGATGGCGGCCGGGCTCATCGACGCCGACCTGGGCGGGGGCGTGTTCAAGAAACGGCTCGCGCTGCCGGGCAGGGGCAAGAGCAGCGGCGTACGGACGCTACTTGCCACCAATCAGGGGAATCGCTGGTTCTTCGTGTACGGGTTCGAGAAGGCCGAGCGCAGCAACATCACCGAGAAGGAACTGGTGGCGTTGAAGTTGCTGGCGGCAGACCTGCTGGCACGAACATCCGCACAACTGGATGCGTTGGTCGGGCGCTTGGCCCTGAAGGAGATCTGCCGTGACATCGAGAGGTAACAAGCGCAGCGTCACCAAGTCGGAAAGCCGGCTGCTCGCGTCCATTCACGACACGGCGCGTGACCTTCACGATGCAGGTTTCATCGACAAGCGACGGATGCGACACTACGAGGCCCTGTGCCTCCAGCCTGTCGAGCCCTACACCCGGGAGCAGATCGTGGCATTGCGCGCACGCTTCAGCATCAGCCAGGCGGTGCTGGCGTCCCTCCTGAACACCAGCCTCTCGACCGTACGGCAGTGGGAGGCCGGCCTGAAGCGTCCCAGCGGCCCGTCGTTGAAGCTGCTGAACTTGCTGGGCTCCAAGGGGATCGAAGCCCTCGTTTGACGCCTGACGCCGCGCGCGCCACATCCTGGTGAGCTACAGCCAGGAGGGCCTGCTGCCCGAGGCCTAGCTCCGGGCGCTGCTGCGCGAGAAGCCGGCCGGGGGCACGGTGGACTTCCGCCGCGTCGCCTACCGGCGCTTCCGCGCGGACGTGGACCACGCGGCCCGGCGGTACAAGGGCGGCGCCGTCCAGGAGTTCCTGTTCTACGTGCGGGTGGCGGGGGTGTAGCCTCCTGGTTCAGCGGCCCGGCAAGCGGGTAGGTAGCCAGGGGAGGATCATTGGTATGCGTGCGCCTAAAGCGCTTGTTGCCCTGTTGGCGGTGGGTCTTGCGGCCTGCCAGGCCGCGCCGAGCCCGATTGAGCCAGCGGGCGGGAAGCCCCGGCGGGGCGCCGCCTCCCCCCTGCCCCTCGCCCGCGCCCTGGTCCTCGAGGGCACAGCCGACGTCGCGGGCGAGGCCCTCGCCGGGGCGGACGTGCAGGCCTTCGACCTCGCCACCGGCGCCTCGCTGGGCAACGGCGGGCAG
>JAYKHL010000040.1:0-4858 GCA_035284865.1 Candidatus Sericytochromatia bacterium
CCCGTGGTCGGCCAGCACCGCCCGGATCTCGCCGAGCAGCGACAGCTTGGAGCCGATGTAGTTGATGGCCGGAACCCTCGCGCTACGCCAGCGTCACCAGGGCCTGGCCCTGCTGCACCGTGTCGCCCGCCGCACACCCGATGGCCTGGACCACGCCGTCCCGCGGGCTGGCGAGCTCGCTCTCCATCTTCATGGCCTCGACCACCACCAGCGGCTGCCCCGCCGTGACGGCGTCGCCCACCGCCACGCAGACCTTCACGACGCGGCTCATCATCGGGGCCTTCACGCCGTTGGCCGAGCCGGCGGCGTCTGCCTTCGCGCGGCCGCCCGGGGCGGCTGCCGGCCTCGCGCGGCCCTGCGCGGGGGCGGCCGTGACGACCGCGGCCCCCACGGGGTCGCGCACGACCACCTCGAAGCGCTGCCGGTTCACCTCGAGCGAGAACGTGCGGGTGGCGGCCGCCGGCGCCGGGCCCTCGGCCACGACCGGGTCGATGGCCTCCTTGATGCGGGCGCGTTCGGCCTCGGAGAGGCAGTCGAGCAGGAAGCGTGTGGAGAAATCGCCGCCCACGAAGGTGGCGTTGTCCATGATGACGCGGTGCAGGGGCACCGTCGTGGGCACGCCCTCGATCACGGTCTCGCGCAGCGCGCGCCGCATCCGGGCGATCGCCTCTTCGCGGTCCTCGCCCCACGTGATGAGCTTCGCGATCATCGAGTCGTAGGCCGTCGGGATGGTCCAGCCCTCGTAGGCCGCGCCGTCGAGGCGGATGCCGGGGCCCTCGGGGCGGACGTAGCGCGCCAGGTAGCCCGGCGTGGGCCGGTAGTTCGCCGAGGGGTCCTCGGCGTTGAGCCGGACCTGGATCGCCCAGCCCTCCGGGGCGCGGCCCACCAGCGACGGCGTCAGCGGCTGGCCCGCCGCGATGCGGATCATCTCCTTGACCAGGTCGCAGCGGTAGACGACCTCCGTCACCGTGTGCTCCACCTGGATGCGGGTGTTCATCTCGAGGAAGTAGAACTTGCCGTCCTCGACCATGAACTCGCAGGTGCCCACCGAGTCGTAGCCGCAGGAGCGCGCCATCCGGCAGGCGGCCTCGCCGAGGGCCTCGCGCAGCGCCGGATCCACGGCGGGGGAGGGCGCCTCCTCAACGAGCTTCTGGTTGCGCCGCTGGATCGAGCAGTCGCGCTCGCCGAGGTGGATCACCGTGCCGTGCCGGTCGGCCACCACCTGCACCTCGATGTGGCGGGGGTGGGTGAGGAAGCGCTCGATGTAGACGGAGGCGTCGCCGAAGTAGCTCAGGCCCTCGCGCTGGGCGCGCTCGAGGCCGGCGTCGACCTCGTCGGGGCCGTGCAGCACCACCTGGCCGCGCCCGCCGCCGCCGGCGGCCGCCTTGATGAGGATGGGGTAGCCGTGGGCCGCACCGAAGGCCCGGATGGCGTCGGGGCTCGTCACGGGCTCCGTCTCGCCCGGCACGATCGGCACGTCGTGGGCGATGGCGAGGCGGCGGGCCGCGAGCTTGGAGCCCATCGCCTCGATGGCGTTGGCGTTCGGCCCGATCCAGGCCAGGCCCCGCGCCACCGTGCCGCGCGCGAAGGCGGCGTTCTCCGCGAGGAAGCCGTAGCCCGGGTGGATGCTGTCGCAGCCGGCCTGGGCGGCGATCGCCCAGAGGGCCTCCATGTCGAGGTAGGTCTTGTCGCCCAGCGTGAAGGCCTGGTCGGCGAGCTGCACGTGGCGGCCGTCGCGGTCGAGCTCGGTGTAGACGGCCACCGTCGCGATGCCGAGCTCCTGGCAGGCCCGCGCCACGCGCATGGCAATCTCGCCGCGGTTGGCGATGAGCATCTTCTGAAACATCAACGGCCGTCCTTCCTGGCTCGGGGCGCCCCGAGCCCGCCATGGTACCACGGGCATGTCGCCCGCTCGCCTCACTCCAGCGGGCCCACCACGGCCTCCACGGCCGCCACCAGGCTGCCGTCCTCGACGCGCTCGGCCAGGGCCTCGAGGTCGCCCGCCAGCACACGGTCCTCGTCGAGGTGCGGCACCACTACCCGGATGGCCTGGCGCGCCGCCTCGACGCCACCGCCCGCCGGCACGGAGCCGCGAAGCTCCAGGGCCTGCGCGGCGCACAGCAGCTCGATCGCCAGCACCTGGGTGGTGTGCGCGATGACCCGCAGCAGCTTGCGCGCCCCCGCCGTGCCCATCGAGACGTGGTCCTCCTGGCCCGCCGAGGTGGGGATCGAGTCCACGCTCGACGGATGGCACAGCACCTTGTTCTCGGAGACGAGCGCGGCCGCCGTGTACTGCGCCACCATCAGGCCCGAGTTCAGGCCCGGCTTCGCCACCAGGAAGGCCGGCAGCCCGTTCGAGAGGGCCGGGTTGACCATCCGCTCGGTGCGGCGCTCCGAGATGTTCGCAAGCTCCGCCACGGCGATGCACAGGAAGTCCAGCGGCAGCGCCAGCGGCTGGCCGTGGAAGTGCCCGGCCGAGACGGCCTCGCCCTGCTCCGCGAAGATCAAGGGGTTGTCCGTCACGGCGTTGATCTCCGTCGTGAAGACCTCGCGGGCGTGCGTCAGCGTGTCCCGCGTCGCGCCATGCACCTGCGGCACGCAGCGCAGCGAGTAGCCGTCTTGCACCTGCCCGCAGGTGCGGTGGGTCTCGACCAGCCGCGAGCCCGCCAGCAGGCGGCTCAGGTTGCGGGCGCTGGCCAGCTGCCCCCGGTGCGGCCGCAGCGCATGCACCGCCGCCGCGAAGGGCGCATGGGACCCGAGCAACGCCTCCACGGTGCAGGCCGCCGCCACGTCCGCCACCTTCGCCAGGTTGCGGGTGGCCTCCAGCGCCAGGCACCCCATCGCGCCCATCGCCTGCGTGCCGTTGATCAGGGCGAGCCCCTCCTTGGCCTGCAGCGTGAGGGGCGCGAGGCCCGCCACCTCCAGCGCGTCCGCGCCGGGCAGCACCATCCCGCGCACCTCGGCGAGGCCCTCGCCCATCAGCACGAGCGCGAGGTGCGAGAGCGGCGCCAGGTCGCCCGAGGCGCCCACGGACCCCTGGGAGGGGATGCACGGGTGCACCTCGCGGTTGAGCAGCTCGACGAGCAGGTCCAGCACCTCCGGCCGCACGCCCGAGAAGCCCCGCGCCAGCGCGTTGACGCGCAGCAGCATCATCGCCCGCACCATGGAGGTCGGCAGCGGCTCGCCCACGCCGGCGGCGTGGCTGCGCACCAGGTTGGCCTGCAGCTGCGCGACCTGCTCGGGCGAGATGCGGCGGTCCTTCATGAAGCCGAAGCCCGTGGTGATGCCGTACACCACCCGGCCCTCGGCGAGCATGCGCTCGACGGCCTCGCGCGCGGCGCGCACCCGTGCCACCGCCTCGGGCGCGAGCGCCACGCGGGCCCGCTGGCGCGCGACGCGGGCCACGTCCCAGACCGTCAGGTCGCGCCCGTTGAGCGCCAGCACGGCGTCCGTGGGCTCGAGGGCGGGCGTCACGCCGGCACTCCCACGCGCGGGCTCGGCAGCCCGGCGGCGGCGGCCGTGCCCCACAGCGCCTCCCGCAGCCGCGCGGCCTCGGCCCACAGGCCCTCGGCCTCCGCGCGGGCGGCCTCGGCGAAGCCGGCGTCCTGGATGGAACCCAGGTTGATGGCGACGTTGAAGAGCGACCCCTCGGCCCCCGTGACGGCGAGCAGCACGCCCACGGCGGCGTCCGAGGTGGCGTTGCGGTTGCCGATGGCGACGAGCCGCAGCGCGAGGCTGCCAGCCTCCAGGCAGGTCCGGGCAACGCCGAGCGGCGCCGCGGTGGCGCCCTGGAAGGCTTGCTGCATCGCGGCCTTGCGCGTGGCCTTCTCGTCGTCCGTCGCCTTGGGCCGCGCCATCGCCGCCATCACGGCGTCGAAGGCCGCCGCGTCCGCCTCGGCGGCGGCCACGAGCCGGGCGCCCAGGGCGTCGGCCTGCCGGGCCAGCGCCTCGGCCTCCTCGAAGGTGGCCTCGTAGCCCGCCTTGCCGACGGTCAGGCCGCCCACCATCCCGGCCAGGGCCGCGGCGAGCGCGCCCGCGAGGGCCGAGGCGCTGCCGCCGCCGGGCGCAGGGTCCTTGCTGGCGATGCGGGCGAGGAGGTCAGGGAAGGGCAAAGAGGTGAACGGGGCAGTCATGGCGGGCCTCAGGCGTGGGCCGGGGCGGCGGGGGTGGCGGCCTCCGCCTCGACCTCGAGGATGCGGTTCTCGAGCACGAGGCCCGGCCTGTAGCCCTCGAGCTGCAGGTAGTAGGCGGCGCTCTCGAGCAGGGCGTCTTGCGGCACGAGGCCCACGATCTCGGAGCTCGTGACGTGGACGCCGAAGCGCGCCGCCTCGATCTTGATGAGCTCGACCACCCGGTAGAGCGGGTTCTTGCGGAAGTTCACGAGGTTCATCGAGACCTGGGCCTGCTGGCGATCCTCGAGGTAGAGCCCCATCGCCTTGACGGCGCCGAGCCCGCCGGAGCTGCCGCGGATGGCCTTGGCGATCGCCTGGGCGACGGCGACGTCGGGCGTGTTGAGGTAGACGTTGTAGGCCACCAGGGCCTCACGCGCCCCGATGGCGCTCGCGCCGAGGGCCGGGTGCGGCGCGGCGGGGCCGAAGTCGGGCCGCCACTCGGCCTTCGTGAGTTTCTCCCCGAGGCCCTCGAACTCGCCCTTGCGGACGTCGGCCAGGTTGCGGCGGTGGGGGGCGCTGGCGGCCTCCTCGTAGAGCACCACGGGCACGCCGAAGCGCGCCGCGACGCGGGCGCCCACCCGCTTCGCGAGGGCGACGCAGTCCGCCATCGTGGCGCCCCCGCCGATGGGCACGAAGGGCACGACGTCGACGGCCCCCATGCGCGGGTGCTCGCCCGTGTGGCCGCG
>JAYKHL010000041.1:0-3774 GCA_035284865.1 Candidatus Sericytochromatia bacterium
GCGATCAGGGGCGCACTCCAGCACCTCCCCGCCTGGCGTCTGCAAGGTGAAGCCCCGCGTGCAGGCTGCAAAGCTGCCCTCGCCATGGTGGTTTTTCCCATGCACGTCGTGGGCGATGGCCCCGCCGACCGTCACGAACCGTGTGCCCGGTGTGACGGCCAGGAACCACCCGCGTGGCAGGAAGGTCTCCAGGATCGCCGCCAGCGAGACCCCCGCTTCACACACCAGCACCCCCGTCTCTTCATCGAAGGCAAGCATGCGATCGAGGCGCGTCGTCAGCATGACGCCACCCTCCGCGTTCAGGGCCGCGTCCCCGTAGCTGCGCCCGAGGCCCCGGGCAATCCAGGTGGCGACCCCGCTCCCCGCGAGCAGGCGGCCGACGTCAGCCCGCCGCTCGGGCCGGTACACCTGGCAGGCCAGCCGCGGGTGGCGCCCCCACCCCGCAAGGTCTTGCGTGGCCGCGAGCAGGCTCACAATGCCATCCTCCAGCCCTCAATCCTGGTCATCGTCGTGGTGGGCCGGCAGGGGGCCGTCGTCGTCGGGGTGCCACTTCCGATCCCGGTGCCGGGTGCCCTGGGCCCACTGCTCGAACCAGACCCCGGGTCCCTTGGGCAGCCGCGAGTCCAGCAGGCGATCGACCTCCACATCCATCTCGTTGGCGAGGTGCACGCGGAGAGCCTCACTGGCGGCCTCGTCGTGGCCGGTGCTGACATACACCCGGGCCAGGCGTCGGGACTTGGCGTACTCCGGCAGCACCTCCACGAGGTTGCCTGGCAGGGCCTTTGCCGAAAGGATCATGTCCCGCCCCTCGTAGAACTCTTCGAGCTGCTGGGAGATCAGCCGCTCGAGGCCCTCGGACACGGTGCCCTCTTGCTGATGCTGCTCCTCTGCGTGGAAGATGAGGATCTCGATGTCCGGGCCCCGGGTCTTGAGGATGTGGCTGATCTCCGTCACGAGCAAGGTGTCAGCCACCCGCGCCGCGCAGAGCACGTGGACCGGCAGGCTGGGCAGCGGCTCCATCCGGCGGTACTTGCCCAGCCCGAGGCGGAGGTCCGGCAGCTGGACCATCCGGTGCTCAAGGCGGTTGAGGCGGTAGAAGGCCATCACGAGCAACACGGCGAGGAACAGCTGCAGGCCCAGCGCGCGGGCCTCATGGGCCGTGAGGATGAGCACGGCAGCGGCCAGCGTCAGCAGCGCGCCCCCCACCACGGGCGCGAAGGGCACGTCGCACCCGCTCGCCAGGCGAAAGGTCCAGGCACTGACCCGCGGGGCGCGCGCCACCTTGGCCGGCTGATAGAGGCGCAGGAGGATCACGCCGAGGCAATACGAGATCATGACGCTGAGGAAGGCGATGCCGTAAACCTCTCCGAGCCGTTCGACCGAGCCCGGGAAGGCGGCCAGCATGAGCAGGCAAAGCGCCATGAACGGCAGCACGACATAGGGGAAGCCCCGCAGCCGGGGGCTTCGTTCCGTCCACTGTCGCAGCACAACCCCCGGCAGGTTGCCCTGCTTGCCCATCGTGGTCATCAGGCCGGTCGCCCCCGCAAAGGCCGTGTTGACCGCGGCAAAGAGCGTCAGGCAGGCGTTGGCCACCAGCAGGTAGAGAAACCAGGTGCCCCCCTCGCGGAACGCCAACCCCGAGAGGAAGGCGTCGTGAAAGGTGTGGAGATCGGCGTCGGAAAGCAGCACGATGCACAGCATTGAGGTGAGGGGGCTCGTGGCAGCCACGGCGATCACGATCAACGTGTAGATCTTGCGGATCGCCTCCCAGTTGGGGTGCTCGATTTCCTCGATGATCTGCGCCGCAGACTCAAAGCCGGTGATGCCAAGAAACGCCGCAGCGAAGGCGATGGCCACGGCCATCGGGGTGACGCTGCCGAAGCCCGTCCACAGGCGGGACCAGTGCGCGCCTTCCGTGAAGGCGAGCCACAACCCCCAGACGTCCATCACCAGCAACATGCCGAAATGGAACACGGCGATGCCGAAGACGACCCGGGTGGATTCCTTCAACCCGAGCAGGTTGAGCGCCGCAAACACCATCACGGGCACCGCCGCCACGGTCGCGACCCCCCAGGGGCTCTGGGCGATGAAGGCCAGGGCCGGCACCTTGCTCAGGTAGAAGGCCCCTGACAGGGCACTCACCACGGCCGTCGCCAGGTAGGAGAGGATCGTCAAGGAGCCCACCACCAGCGCCTGCGGCCGGCCCAAGGTTTGCATGACCATCGAGTAAGCCCCGCCATTGAGCGGGTTGACGGCGCACCCCTCCTGGTAGGTCGCCTTGAAGAGGAAGAGGGCGCCACAGACCAGCAGGATGAACAGCGGCGCGAGGCCCCCGACGTGCGGGTAAAGCACCCCGGTGCTGTAGAAGACGGACGTGCCGATGTCCGCCCCCACCAGGCCCGCCCCGAGGTACCAGGCAATCCGATGCGTGCCCGCAGCCCCGGTGGGCGCTGCGGTCGGGGCCAGGGAGGCCACCTCAGGCCCCCGCCAGCATGGCCCGCAGCTGGGGCTCGTGGTCCTTCAGCGTCACGGCAAAGACCTGGTCGCCGGCCGACAGCACCGTGTTGCCGTCTGGAACAAGGGCTTCTCCTCCGCGCCAGAGCGCTGCGATCAGCGAGTTCGGAGGCAGGTCGAGCTTCCGCAAAGCCAGGCCCACGACCGGGGCGTGGGCAGGCAAAGTGAGCTCGATGGCCGTCATGCTGGCGTGCCAGGTGAACAGCTTCACGACGTCATGCGGCACGATCTCGTACTCGATGGCGTTGGAGACCATCGAGGTGACGCTGATGACGGTGTCGACCCCGGCAAGCCGGAACAGCTCATCGTTTCTGGGGTCGTTCACCCGGGCCAGGGTGCGCTTCACGTGAAAAAACTCCTTGCCCATCTTGCAGATCTTGTAGTTATCCTGGTCCCGGCCCGCGACGGCGACCAGGACGTCGGCCTGCTCGATGCCGGCCCGGATGAGCAACTCAGCGTTGGTCGCGTCACCCGCGATGACGCGCACCTCCTCGAAGTCCCGGTAGACCGACTCGCACACGCGGCGGTCCCGCTCGACGAGGGCCACCTCATGGCCGCTCGTCAGCAAGGAACGCACCAGGTGCAGCCCGATCTTGCCACCGCCGCAGATGACGATGAACATCAGCCGGCCCTCCCGCCGAGGGCCTGCTCGAGGGCCACCGCGGTGTCGCTGACGGGGCTGACCACCTCGAAGCCTTCGGACCGATAAAGCGCTGCCATCCGAGGGTCATCGATCCGAACGACGATGCGCGACACGCGGAAGATCTTCCGCGCCACGTCGGCCACCATCATGTTGGTGCTCTCGTCCCGGGCGAGCGCCGCGACGGCATCAGCCCGTTCGATCTCGGCCCGCCTCAACACGTCGTTGTCGATCTCCATTCCCTCGCACCTGACACCCTGGTAGTGCTTGGGCAGGTTCATCTCGAAGTTTCGGCGGTCGTGATCGAGCACGACGACCTCTTCGCCCGCTGCCGCGAGCCGGGTGGCGAGCGAGCCGCCCAGGCGGCCGCATCCGACGATGAGGATCATGACGCGTTGGTTGACCTGATGATAAGGAATAGCCAGTGTCTCGCGCCGCGCGGCCCTGAAGGCGCCCGCGGCCCGAACAGTTTACGCCCATCGCCGGGGCTGAGCAAGCAACCGGTCACGCGCCGAGCAGGCTCGCCATCGCGGCCGACATGCAAGAGGCCAGCGCCCCCGCCAGCATGGCGCGCGGACCGAGGCGAGCCAGGTCGCCACGCCGCTCGGGGGCCATCGCCC
>JAYKHL010000042.1:0-4587 GCA_035284865.1 Candidatus Sericytochromatia bacterium
ACCCGAGGCGCTGCGCACGCTGGTTCGCCAGGCGTGCGCGGAGGTGGCGGCCCGGCTCGTGTGAGCGCCGGCCTGGCCCGGCCGAGGCGGGTGCCCCCGTGCCCCGGAACCCCGGAGACCCGGAGACCCGGACAGCACGCCGGGTGACGGGCTCCAGCCCCGCCGTTGCTGGTTTGGGATCCCATCCCCGCGTGTATAGAAAAACCAGCGGAAGGTTGAGGGCTTCGTATGCGTCGCACCCGCACCATTGGACTCATGCTGGTGGCGCTGAGTGTCGCGAGCTGCCAGGGCCTGGCGGGGCTGGACCTCGCCGTGCTCGAGCAGCGAGGCGAGGCGACCCAACGCACCCGCTCGGGGCCCGTGAGGCCCGCCGTCAGGCCGTCGAGCCAGGGCCTGGGGCAGACCGGCCAGGGCCTCACCAGCGGCAACGCGGCGGGAAAGGGGGCAGGAGCGGGCGCGGACGCGGGTGACGCGACCACCTCAGGCCTGGCAGGCAGCCTCGAGCCCGGCACAGCGGACCCGCCGGATGCGACGAGCAGCGGCACGACGGCGACCGAGGACGCCACGGGCACCGGCACCACCGTCAGCCCGGACGGCATCGGCAGCGGGGCCGCCGGGGCCGTGCCGGAGGCGTCCCCCTCGGCTGACACGGGCACCGCTCCCGCCGTGCAGCCCGGCTCCGGTCCGACGACCCTCTCCCTCGGCGACACGGCGAGCGTCTCCCTGCAGGCCGTGCTGGTGCGAGGCCTGGACGCCAGCATCCAGAGCGTCACGTTCGTGCCTTCCCCGGCCATTGTGACCTGGAAGGTCCAGGCCTCGAACGGGGCGGGCGAGCTCCGGGTCGAGCAGGTCGAGATCTCCATGAAGGCCGGCACGGTCTCCGTGCCCGTGGGCACCGTGACGGCGGCCCCCGTCGAGGACCCCGGCTTCGTGCTGCCGTCGCCCCCCGGGGGTGCCGCCAGCGACGGCACGTCCACCGTGCTCAGGCCCCCGGCCGAGCTCGGGTGGCCCACCGCCTTCAAGCCCGAGGCGTCCGTCTCGCTCCCCTACCCCCTGCCGGCGGAGGACGTCGTGGCCTTCCTCAAGGAAAACACCGACGCGTCGCGCGTCACCTTCGAGGTTCGGTTCCTCGACCCCGATGGGGCTTACCACGCCAGCGCCGATGGGACGGCCTTCGTGCTGACCCAGACCCTTCAGGTGCGGTAGCCGACCATGGCCCCCTCGACCTCCCGCCCCCTGAGCCTCAGGCAGCCGGCGCGCCACCTGGCCGTGCTGGTCGCGGCGTGCGCGCTCACGGTGGGGTGTGCCGCCACGCCCACGCGCGCAGGGGGCCTCCGCGTCTCCGCGCCCAAGGTGGCCGGCGCCCCGGCCAGCAGCCGCCCGACGGGCCCGGCCCTGGAGCTGGACCTCGGCCCGATGCCCCTGGTGCGCGTGGTGCCCGTCAACGACGACAGCGGCGCGCCCACCACGGTGCGCCTCCAGCCAGCCGAGGCGACGGCGCGCTGGAGCGTGCGGGCGGTGGGAGGCACGGTGCGCGTGGCGCGGGTCGAGGCCCGCTACGAGCTTGGCCTGCTCGCGGCCCGGGTCGGCGCCGGCGAGGGTCTCCAGCCCGTGCTGCCGGCTGAAGCCGCCGCCCCCTCGCCGCTCCCGTCGGTCTTTGCCGAGATCACGCCGGTGACCCCGCCGCCGGCGGTCTTGCGCGCCGGTGAGCCGGCCGCCTATGGCGTCCCGGCCGAGCTCGAGGCCGACGTGCCGACCGCCATCGCCCACCAGCCCGACCGCGATGCCCTCAAGGCCTTCCTGACGGAGCACCGCTACGCCACCTTCCTGAACGTCACGCTGTCGCTGCTCGACGCCGCGGGCGCAAGCCTCCCGGGCGTCGACGGTCAGCCCTTCCGGCTCCAGGCGAACTTCCAGGTCATCTAGATGCGCAAGAGGAAGCCCGTGCGTCCCTCCACACGACAGCTTGCCGGCCTGGTGGCGCTCGCGGCGCTCGCCACGGGGTGCCAGGGGGTCGGCGTGGCCGGCCCCGCGGGGGGGCTCGTCACCGCCCCGACGACGCGGGCAGCGGCCGCCACCGGGGCCGGCTTCGAGGTGCTGCCGGAGCGTCCGGCCGCCCCGGCCTCGCGCGCCCCGGCCAAGCCCCTCCGGACCCTGACGGCGGCACAGGGCTACAGGCTGATGCAGCTCTCAGGCTTCAGGTCGAACATCTGGGGCGTCCACGCGCAGTACTACCCCTACTACCCGGCCTCCCCGTGGGCCGCGGCGGCGTTCAACCCGAACCTGCCGACGCGGCCCCGGCTCACGCCCGGCGTGGCCGTCACGATCTGGAACAACCCGACCCGCTGGGGCGGTGCCATCCCCAACTGGAACACGGTGGAAAACAGCCAGGCCTACTCGAACTTCGTCGCCAAGCGCCTCTCGTTCTTCCAGGAGACCGGCTACCCGGGCATCAACATCCTGCCGAACCAGACCTTTTTCATGCGCTGCGTCGGCTACCTGAACGTCCCGGTGGCGGGCACCGTGAACTTCCGCTCGCTCACGGACGACAACATCAAATTCTACATCGACAACCAGCCCGTCATCATCAACGACACCGACCACGCCCCCACGTGGAACACGGGCTCCATCAACCTCAGCAAGGGGCTGCATCGCCTCAAGGTGTACTTCAAGGAGGGCGGCGGCTACTGGGTCAACCACTTCGAGTGGCGGCTGCCGGGTGGCGCCTGGCAGCAGATTCCGCCCTCGAACCTGCTCTCGTCCACCAACACGCCCTCGGTGGTGGGACGGGGTGAAGCGGAGCTCACCTACCTCGGCGTCGGAGGCCTGGACGTGTGGGACGAACCCTACCAGAGCGACAGCTCCTGGTGGACCGGCTACGCCGACCGCTACATGTACACGGTGCCCGCCCGCAAGGTGCTGGTCGTGAACAAGGTGCTCGCGCAGCGCAACCACTTCGCCTCAGGCTCTCAGAACTACGTGGCCATCAACGGGATGCTCGTGCATGCCGTCGCCCCCACCACCACCAAGGCCGACACGGGTGACCCGCTCACGGCCGGGCCTGGCACGATCGACACCAGCGACGTCCACTACGTCTTCGGCCCCGGGGAGACCGTGGTGCTGGGGTTCCCGAACTACGGCTTCATCGAGCCCGCCTTGATCGGCAAGGTCAACTGGCAGCACCCGCAGGGCGAGTACGGGCGACGCCCCGACACGCTCTTGAGCGGCTTCGTGGCTGACCTCGAGCTGTTCCAGGCGATCGGTGCCCCGCCGAAGTGAGCCCGCGGCTGCAAGGCCCGGCGCGGCCGCTGGTGGGACGACTGACGCCGCGGGCCCGGGGCCCTGTGGCGTGATTCGGGGTACATCGCGCGCCGCCCGACGGGCAGAGCCGGGTCGGCGAGGCGGTGGTTCACGGAGACGAGCGCGCAGCCGAGGGCCTTGAAGCAGGCGCGCCCGGCCCCGAGGCTGTTCGCCTTGTCGCCGAACTTCCAGCCGCCGTGCACCCAGACCACCACCGGCCGCCGGGCGCCCCGGCGGGCGGGCCCACTCACGGCGCGGAGAGCGGCCTCAGCGTCGCAGGCCCCGAGCGGATGAGCGGGGCCCTCAGGCGAGCCCTCCGGCCCAGTCCGAAGCCGCGAGGCGCTCGCACAGCGCCCCCACCCCGATGGCCTCCAGCCCGTCGCCCAGCGGCCAGCTGTCGCGGCCCGGGTGCACCAGGAAGCGGCGGGCCGGGGCCAGGTCCGCGCAGGCGAGGTGAAAGCCACGGCCGAGCTTCGGCGCGGTGAAGCGCTTGATTTCGAGGGCCCACAGGCGGCCGTCTTGCCAGGCCAACACCAGGTCCGCCTCGGCGCCGGCCGCCGTCCAGTAGAAGTGGCACGAGACGCCCGGGGGGGCAGGCGGCAGCCACCTGCTCGATGACGAAGCCCTCCCAGCTGGCTCCAGACACGGGGTGCCCCAGCACGGCCGCCTCGTCGGCCAGCCCCAGCAGCGCGTGCCCGAGGCCGCTGTCGCGCACGTAGACCTTCGGCGACCGCACCAGGCGCTTGCCGACGTTGGCGTGCCAGGGCGGCAGCCGCCGCACGAGCAGCATCCCGACCAGCACGTCGAGGTAGCGTCCCGCCGTGCGCACGTCGAGCGCCAGGCTCCGGGCCAGGTCCGCCACGTTGAGCAGGCCGCCCTGGGCATGGGCCAGCATCGTCCACAGCCGCCGCAACGCCTCGGCCGACAGCCGGGGAGCGAACATCGGCACGTCCCGCTCCAGGAAGGTGCGGATGAACTGCTCGCGCCAGCGCAAGCTGGCCCGGTCGCTGCGCGCCAGCCAGCTCTCCGGGAAGCCGCCGCGAACCCACAGGGAAATCACGTGCTCGGCCCCCACCTCAAGCAGGTTCAGGGGCCCCAGCTCCGCGAAGGCAATGCGGCCCGCGAGCGTCTCGCCGGCCTGGGCCAGCAGCTCCGGACCAGCCGACCCGAGTAGAGGCCTTCGCGGCGGCCCTCCCGGCGGCCGCGATCGATGAGCCCCCGCAACACGGGGAACAGGGCCGGCGCGCGGTGCACCTCGTCCAGGATGACCAGGCGGTCTTGCTGCCG
>JAYKHL010000043.1:0-8363 GCA_035284865.1 Candidatus Sericytochromatia bacterium
TGTCGTGGCCCCACATGTCGAGGTTGGCGGGGATGCCCTTGGCCCACAGGTCGCGCGCCATCCGGGCGGACTGGCCGGGGGCCTCGTAGGCGCCCTGACCCGTCAGGATGTGGATGTGCTTCTTGGCCCGCAGCTGGTCGAGGTACCAGGGGTCGTGCAGGTTCGGCATGTACGCCATCGGCGAGTTGAAGTAGACGTTCTGGACCACGTAGCCGTCGGTCCAGGGCGACAGGTCGTAGGCACCGCTCATCGCGATGGTGCCGTCAAACAGGTCGGGGTGCCGCAGCAGGAAGTTCATGGCGTGGTAGGCGCCCATGCTGGCACCCGTGGTGATGATGCCGCCCTTGTGACCCTGGTGGTTCCAGATGAAGGGCACGACCTCCTTGGTCACGTAGGCGTCGTAGAACTCGTGCTTGCGGGCCCGCTCCGCAGGGTGGATGCGGGTGTTCATCCACGTGTGGGAGTTGACGCTGTCGATCGAGTAGACCTTGACCTTGCCCGCCTCGATCCACGGCCGCATCACCGAGATCAGGTGGAACCGCTCGTACTCCTCGAAGTCGGCGGCGGCCGTCGGGAACATCAGGAGCGGGAAGCCGTAATGGCCGTAGACGGCGATGGGCATGGTGCCACCGATGCGGTGGCTGTACCACTGGTGGACTTCCTTTTTGATCGGCATCGAACGTGGATCCTCGAGGCAGGCACGGCGCAGGGCCGGGATGGGGCTCATGGCGCGCCAGAGGCGCGTTTCACCCAACATTAAAGCAGGTTTAACATTCCTTGTCCCCGCCCTGATCGACGCGGCGAGGTTAAGTTTTTCGGCAGGAGCCCCTGATTGTCAGGAACGGCGGCGCTCGCTACGATGCTGGGCGTCGAGGCGTTCCGGAGGGGGCGGCGGGAGGCAGGCGTGGGTGTGAAGTTCATCGAGCAGGCGGGGCTGACCTTCGACGACGTGCTGATCGTCCCGAAGCGGTCCTCGGTGCACTCCCGCAGCGAGGTCTCTCTCGCCACGCGGCTCGTCGGGGACATCGCCCTGCAGCTGCCGATCGTGAGCGCGAACATGGACACCGTGACGGAGCTTGCCATGGCGCGTGCCATGCGGACGCTCGGGGGGTTGGGGGTGATCCACCGCTTCGTGCCCGACCCGGAGGCCCACGCGGCGCTGGTGGCCCAGGCGCCCGACCCTCGGGTCCTCGCCCTCGGCGTCAAGCCCGAGGACCTGGCGAAGATCCCGATGGTCCCCGGGCTTGCGGCCGTCCTCATCGACGTGGCCCACGGCCACCACGACCGCGTGATGGAGATGCTTGCCACCATCCGGGAGCGCCACCCAGGCCTCTGGCTGATCGCAGGCAACGTCGCGACGGCCGAGGGGGCCTGGGACCTGCTCGAGGCCGGCGCCCATGCCATCAAGGTCGGTGTGGGGCCCGGCGCCGTCTGCACCACCCGGATCGTCACGGGCTGCGGCTTCCCCCAGCTCACCGCCATCCTGAAGTGTCGCGCCGCGCTCAACCGGTGGTGGGACGTGGAGCGGCGCAAGGCGCGCCCCCGGCTCCTGCACGCGCCGACGCTGATCGCGGACGGCGGCATCCGCAACTCGGGCGACATCGTGAAGGCGCTGGTGGCCGGGGCGGACAGCGTGATGATCGGGAGCTTGTTCGCGGGCACGGATGAGGCCCCAGGCAAGGTCCTCCACGAGGGTGGACGGCCGTTCAAGGTTTACCGCGGGATGGCCTCCTCGGGGGCGATGGCCGTCGTGGGGGCGGCGCGCACGCCGGAGGGCATTGCGACCTTGATTCCCTGCAAGGGGCCGCTCGCCGGCATCGTTCACCAGCTGGAGGGGGGCCTCCGCTCGGGCCTCAGCTACTGCAACTCTGCCTCGATCGCCGATCTGCACCAGCAGACCATCGAGCTGGTGCGCATCACCCCCGCCTCGATGCGTGAGAGCCAGCCCCACGCCCTGGCGCTGTCTCCCACGGGCGAGCCGCTGACGCAGGACCCCTGAGCCCACCGCGCGGTGCCAGGGCGCGAAAGGCCCTCGCGCCTGGGGGCTGGGAACTGGACCCGGACGGGCCCCGCGTCCTCGCCGCGAGGCCGGTCGCAGGCCGGGGGTGGGGCCCGCGCGGAAGTCGGGTCCTGCACCTCGGTTTATCCTGACACACCTGGGTATAAAACCAGGGCGCCGGCCCTTCGCGCGGGCCCGGCAGCGCAGGGGATGGGGGGGCGTGCGAGCAGCTGGCGGGGCGGGCACCTCGGTTCGCCTTCAGGGTTCGGACGCGCGCTGCAGAGGAGGCTTCGAGTGCACAAGCCCAGCGTGAACGAGCAGACCTGGTTCCGGGGGAACGAGGCTCGCGTGCTCCAGGACCGGCAAGCCGCTGAGGCCCACCGGCAGGAGGTGGCGGAACGCAGACGGCTCGGGGAGTACCTCGTGGCCCGCGGCTACCTTTCGGAGGTGAACCTCGACGCGGCCCTCACGCGGCAGCAGGTGCTGGCCCTTCGCGGGCAGAGGGTTCTGCTTGGTCAGTTGCTGGTGCAGATGAAGCTGGCGCAACCTGAGCAGGTGGAGGAGGCGCTCTCCCACCAGCGCGAGGACGCGAGCCGGGCCCCCGCGCTGGCCTGAGGCAGGCCCGGGCCCTCCACCGGCGCCCCCGCCTCCCCGGAGGGGCGGGGGCGTCGCCACGTGAGGCCACCGGTGCGCCCTGGCGGGTAACCCAGGAGGGTCACGCAGCCAACGTGGCCCGCTCCTCGGCCTCGAAGCTGTCCCGGATGGCCTGGGGCGTCCGGCCCAGCAGCGAGACGGCGATCGTCACGAAGGTGCCGATGACGATCATCCAGGGCCAGGCGACCGCCGTGTTGTGCTTGATGTAGACCACGGTGGCGATGCTGGTGGCGACCGCCGCCACGTTCGAGATGGTGTTGCCGCGCGTCTTGCTGAAGATCGCCACCAGGAAGATGCCCAGCAGGCCCCCGTAGAAGAAGGTCATGACGCCCAGCGCGATCGAGAGCAGGTCGACGCCCTTGTTCGCCTCGGCGAAGTAGGCCACCGCCAGCGCGATGCCGGCGTCAATGAGGCCCACCACCAGCGTGGCAATCCGCGAGGCCCCCACGTAGTGCGCGGGCGCGGCCTGGGGCTTGAGGTAGCGCTGGTAGAGGTCCGTGATGATGGTGGAGCTCGTGGCGTTGATGCCGGACCCCAGGCTTGAGAGCGCCGCCGCGATGATCGCGGCGAGCACGAGGCCCGTCACGCCGATGGGCAGGACGTTCACGATGTAGTGCAGCAGGAACTGGCTGTTGTGGCCCTCGGCCTTCATCTGAGCCGCAATGAGGGCCATCTTGTCGCCGGCGGCCAGGTGATTGACGTACACGAACAGCAGCTGGCCGATGAACAGGAAGATGCACGTGATGCCCACGCCGATGAAGCCGCTCATCCAGAGCGACCGCTTGCCTTCGGCGCTCTCCTTGCACGTCAACAGCCGCTGCACCATGTCCTGGTCGGTGCCGTGCGTCGCCATCGTCAGGAAGAAGCCGCCGACGATCGCGGGGATGGCGTTGTAAGGGTTCGTGAGCCAGTCCCAGCCCCTGAGGTTGAAGTCGAAGACCTGGAACTTGCCCGCGGCGCTGATTTCCTGCGCGACCTCCCCGATGCCGAGCGGGATGTGCGACACCAGGCTGGCCACGAGGATCAGGGCCCCGCCGATGAGCACCGTCGCCTGGATGACCTCCGTCCAGATGACGCCCTTGATGCCGCCAAACAGGGTGTAGACGGTGGCGGCGCAGGCGAGCGCGACGATCGACTGCGTGATGTCCAGGCCCGTCGCGACGTGGATGGCCAGGGACGCGATGAACAGCCGGGCGCCGTCCGCGAACAGGCGCCCGAGCAGGAACACGGAGGCCGTCGTCGTGTTGGTCCCCAGGCCGAAGCGCGCCATCAGGTAGCCGTACACGGTGTAGACGTTGAAGCGGTAGTAGAGGCCGATGAACAGGAAGGCGATCGCGAACCGCGCCGCGATCGTGCCCACCGAGAACTGCAGGTAGGTGAGGTTGCGGGTGTAGCCCTGCTCTGGCGCCCCGAGAAAGGTCGCCGCGCTGATCTCCGTCGCGATCAGGCTCATGAGGGCCGCCCACCACGGGATCGAGCGGCCGCCTAGGAAGAAGTCGCCGATGTCGTGCTGGCGGCGCCCGAACCAGACGCCCAGGCCCGTCACCAAGAGGACGTAAAAGACGATGATGACCCAATCGAGGGTGTGCATGACAGGGCTCCCTACCCGCTCGTTCGTGTGTCCGTCTCAGCACGATACGCGATCGGCGCCCGCTTGCCCATCCTCAGGGTGTGGCGGAGGCCGTCCCGCTTGCCCCGCCCGTGACGCCCGCGGCGGCCGGCTCCAGCAGGTAGTGGCTCACGAACCACTCCTGGCCGTTGTTCCAGGCGAACAGCTCGGCGCAGGCCATGTAAAAGATCCGCCAGTAGCTCCACCAGCGCCGGGCCTGGCCAGGGCCGTAGGCCTGCTCGAAGATCGGCCAGATGGAGGCCCTTGCCCGGTCTTGCCTTTGCAGCCAGGCCTCGGCCGTCCGGGCGTAGTGGCGTCCGTCCACCTCCCACTGCTGCGCGACGCGCACCACCTCCGGAAAGCGAGAGAACACGTCGGCCGAGGGCATCATCCCCCCCGAGAAGAAGTAGCGCCCCATCCAGTCATGCTCGTCGACGGCCTCGAACATGTAGGGCACCTGGCGATGGGTGAAGATGTGCACGAAGATGCGCCCACCAGGCTTGAGCCAGCCCGTGATGCGCTGGAGCAGGGCCCGGTGGTTGCGCATGTGCTCCATCATCTCGACGGACACGACGCGATCGAAGCGGCCCTCGGGCTGGAACGCGTTCATGTCGGCGGTGCGCACCTCCAGGTTCGTCAGGCCCCGCGCGTGCGCCGTGGCCTCGATGTGGGCCCGCTGCGTCGCGGAGTTGGAGACGGCCAGGATGCGCGCGCCCGGGTAGCGTTCGGCCATCCAAAGCGTGAGGGAGCCCCACCCGCAGCCCAGCTCCAGGATCGCCTGCCCGTCCGCGAGGCCGGCCCGCTCGCACGTCAGCGCCAGCATGTCCGCCTCGCTGCGGGCCTGGTCTGCCACCAGGTCCTGCTCGCGCGAGAGGTCCCACCACCCGCTGCTGTACTTCAGGTGGGGGCCCAGCACGTGCTGGAAGTAGGCCGTTGGCACCTCGTAGTGCTGCTCGTTGGCCGCGCGGGTCTGCACCGCGATCGGGCCCTGGCTGCAAGCCTCGAAGAAGCGGCGCACATGGCCCTCGGTGGCCTCGCCGGCGTCCAGCGGCAGGCTGGCGAGGCGCTCCCGCAGCAGGCGGCGGATCCCGATCCGGATCACGCCGTCGGGCACCACCCCGGCGGCGAGCAACGTGTCGAGCAGCGGCATGGGTGGGTTCCTTTCAGCGCGGTGCGTCGCCAGGTGGCTGGCGTGGGGGCCAGGGGAAGAAGGGAGAGACCTCGGCGATGTAGGCCTCGTACGAGGCGCCGCGGCTCTTGCGGGCGTGGGCCTCCGTGGGGGCGATGCCCGTCATGTTCCAGAGGAAGTGCAGCATCATGGCAGGGCTCACCCATGCCACGAGGCCCAGCGGCCAGGACGCCGGCGTGGCCGCCAGGGCGAAGCCGCACCAGACCAGCCACTCGCCGAAGTAGTTGGGGTGGCGGCTCCAGCCCCACAGCCCGGCCCGGCACGTCTGGCCGCGCGTCGCGGGGTCGGCCTTGAAGGCCCGCAGCTGGCGATCGGCCACCGCTGCCAGCGCCATGCCGCCGAGCGCCAGCGCGAGCCCGGCCCAGAACAGCGGGTGCGGGGCGGGGGCCTCATCCCAGGCCACGAGCGCGAAGGGCGTCAGCAAGGCGCTCGCCACGAGGCCCTGGAACACGAACATTCCGAGGGCCCAGGCGTCCAGCGTCCGGCCCTCGCGTCCGGCCTTCATCACGGCGTAGCGGGGGTCTTCCTCGTGGGGAGCGAAGCGCCGGAACAGGTGCCACCAGAGCCGCGCATAGTGAAGGCCCGCGACGCCGCCGAGGATGAGCTTGCGCGTGGGTTCACCGGGCCCCAGCACGCAGAGCGCGACGGCCCCGAGGCCCACCGCCGCCGACCAGCCGAGGTCCACCACGCTGACGTTGTTCCAGCGCTTGTAAAGCAGCCACAGGCCGACCAGGCCCGTGCACAGGGCCAGGGTCACCATCGCCCACGTCGTCAGCATCTGGCAGGTCCTCAGGTCGGCGCCACGGGCCGGCCGTGCGCGGTGGGGGGTGCCTCCCGCCAGGAGGCCCCGGGTGACCTCAACGGATCCCGCCGGGCATCATACCGCGTCCGGGCGCCAGCGTGGGTGGGGCGAGGCCGGCGGCCTGGCAGATGGCCTGGCCCCGGGCGCACGCGAGGAAGGCGATCAGGGCCCGCGCCACGGGGCTGCGGCTGCGCTGCAGGGCCACCGCTTCCTGTCGCAACGGCAGGTGCCAGCCCGGCGGCACCTGCCAGGAACGCCCGCTCGCCAGCCCGGGTTCCAGCAGCAGAGGGCGCGCGATCAGGGCCGCCGCGACGGCCCCGGTGGCCGCCAGCTGGGCCGCCTGCGCCACGTTCTCGGCCCGCACGAGCTTGCCCTGCAGCCCGTCCCAGGCCCGCGCGTGGCGCAGCGCTTCGCGCGCGGCCCGGCCGTAGGGGGCGTGATCCGGGTGGGCGATGGCGAGCCGGGCGCCAGACACCGCGAGCAGCCCTGCCAGCCCGGCTGCGGGCCGCACGGGAGCATCCTCCCGGGCCCAGAGCACGAGGCGCCCCTCGCCCACCGCGACGCGGGCGTCTCCGCGGGCGAGGCCGCGGCGGACGAGGTCCTCCACCAGCCCTGCGTCGGCCGAGAGGAACACGTCGTAGGGCGCGCCATGCACGATCTGGGTGTGCAGCTTGCCGCTGGAGCCGTACGTCACGCGGGCTCCTCGGGCGCGGCCCTCCTCGAAGGCGTCGAGCAGGCGGGGCAGGGCGGTCCGCAGGTCCGAGGCTGCCGCGATGCGGAGCGGGGGCTCCGCGTGGGCCGCCGCGGCCGGCCCGAGCCACCCGAGCAGCGCGCACAGGCAGGCCAGCCAGGCCCTCGTCGGCCCCGGCCCTCGGTGGCCCGGGGTCGGCGCTGGAGCCTTCGCCTCAGTGGGAACCAAGCCCCCTGTCATCGCTCCCCCCTTCTGGTGGCCTGGGGCCGGTGCAGGCACCTTCGGCCTCAGGAGGCACCAGGCGCCCGTCATGTGCCCCTCCCCTCGGTGGCCCGTCGCTGCACCAGGAAGATCCCGAGCAGCACGGCATACGAGAACGCCAGGAGCCCGGCCGCCGTGCCGTGCACCGCATCGAATTGCAGGGCCTCCACGCGGTCGTAGATGGCGATCGCGACCGTCTGCGTCTCGCCGGGGAGGTTCCCGCCGACCATCAGCGCGACGCCGAACTCGCCGACGGTGTGGGCGAAGCAGAGCGCGGCGGCCGTGGCGATGCCCGGGGCGCCCAGCGGCACGGCGATCCGCCAGAAGGCCTGCCAGCGCGTGGCGCCGAGCGTCCAGGCCGCCTCGTACAGCTCCGGCTCCACGCGCGAGAACCCGACGAGCATCGGCTGGATCGCGAAAGGCAGGCCCACCAGCACCGCCGCCAGCCACAGGCCGGGGAACGAGAAGGCCAGGGGCCGCTCGAAGGCCAGTGCCCAGAGCCGTCCCAGCCACCCCTGCGCCCCCATCGTGAGCAGCAGGTAGAAGCCCAGCACGGTGGGGGGCAGCACGAGCGGGAGCGCGAGCGCCGCCTCCACCCAGGGCCGCCACTGCCCGCGCGCGGTGGCGAGCCACCAGGCCACCGGCGCGCCGAGTACCAGCAGCACGGCTGCCGTGAGGGCCGCGAGGCGCAGCGTCAGGAGCATCGGATCGGCGGGCATCGCGTTTTATGGAACCACGGGCGAGAAACGCTGGCCAATGAACAGTCCTTTGTGCTACATTTGGTTTGTCCTTAACAAGTTCGCCCCCATGGTCTAGAGGCCTAGGACACCACCCTCTCAAGGTGGGAACACGGGTTCGAATCCCGTTGGGGGTACCTCTCTAAAGCCCCGCCGGCCGGTCCGGCGGGGCTTTGGGGTTGAGTCGAGCAGCGCGCTGGCCTCGCGGGCGAGGCCGATCACGCCCACGACGGCCCCGACGGCCGCGGCGCCAGCGACCAGGGCGCCGCTGGTGACGCCGAGCGTCAGGGCCCCGATGGCCGCGGCGCCGCCTGCGGCGGCCTTGGGGTGGCGCCCCACAGCCGTCTCCTTCAGCTGGCCGAAGGCCTCCGCGCCGGCGTAGGCGCCCAGGCCGATGGCGCCGAGGATGGTCACCACGGGG
>JAYKHL010000044.1:0-9997 GCA_035284865.1 Candidatus Sericytochromatia bacterium
CCCGCACATTCCCTGAGCCACGCCGGCCGGTGCAGGACCACCTCCCCGATCCCGTTCTCGATGTAGCTGTAGGGGTCGATTTGCACGGTCTCATAGCCCGTCGCCACCTCTCCACCGTGCCTCGCCATGTAATTGCGCGCGCCAGGCGACGGCTGTTCGACCGGCGTGAAGCGGTGGTCGAGGTCGCCGACGCGGAAGCCAGGCCCGTACGCGAGCCTGGCCCGTTCCTCTCGGCAGCGGAGCTGCCAGCCAAGCTCGTTCCGCGCAACAGCGTCCTTGAGGGCTTCCGAGCCATGCTGTTTGATCCACTGTCGCTGGTTCAACACGAGCTCCCCTTCACGCGGCCGCCCAGGTCGATCGCGAGGCCTGCGCGCTGGTCGAGCTTCGGCAAGGCTGCCATCAGCGGGCCCCCCGCTCAGGCGCCCCCCTTCTCGAGGGGCCAACCCCCGGCCAGCTTGCCGACGCCTCACCGCGTCACCGCGAACCAGCGCCCCTCGGGGTCCGAGAACGCGAAGCTCTGCATCCCGTGGTGGTCCCCCACCTCCGTCGCCTGCACCCCGCGCGCAACGAGCGTGGCGCGCGTCGCCGCGAGGTCGTCGACGTGGAAGCAGATGGACGGCGCCGCCAGGTCGAGCCCATCCGGGTTGTCTTTCATGAGGTCGAGCGGCACGAGTTCGAAGGCGAACGGCTGGTCGGCGAAGCCCACCTTCGCGATGGTGAAGCCAGCCGCCTCGGTGCGCTGCTTCTCCACCATCCCGACCTGCTCGACCCAGAACCTGCGGCAGGCCTCGGCATCCTGGACGTAGAGCACGACGTATCCGACCTTCATGGCAGTCTCCGGGGGCGGGCGCGAGAGGGGCGCCGAGGGGGCAGCGCCATCGTCCCAGCCGTGGGCGCACGCCGCCACTGCATCGCTCACACTGCGCCCGACGTCTGCAGACAAGATGACGGAGATGGCGGTGAAACCTGGGCCCGATGGGCGGGCGGCTTTGCCCCTGCCGGGCGGGCAGCCTGAGAGTCAACCCAGCAGAGGCAGACGGCGAGTTACACCGGGACCTGGGACTTGACCTCCCGCCGCAGGTCCGCCTGCGACGCCCGCAGCCGCTCGCCGACCTCCGCGCTCATCCGCCGATCTGCACGGCCTTGCCCACCCAGGCGTCCGAGTCCGCGGCGGTGACCAGGAAATCCGCCACGTCCGCCCGGGAGATCGAGCCGGGGACGGGGGCGATCTCCGCCCGCTTGACGTAGCGGCCGCGCGCAGGCCCACGCGTGAGGCGACCGGGGCGCGCGATGACCCACTCCAGGTCGGACGCGCGCGTCAGGGCCTCCTGCCGCCCATGATCCTGGGTCGGCAGCTTGAGGAGGCCGTCCAGCAGCAGGGTCCGGATGAGCCAGCCCTGCAGCACGCGGCTTTCCCCTGTCCCGAGCGAGCTGAGCACCACCAACCGCGGCACCCCGTGGCGCTTCATCGCCTCGACCACGAGCGCGGTGCCCGCCGAGAAGTACGTCGGGTTCTCCTTGAACCCCGCGAGCGACGAGGGCGCCGCGGTGATGATCACGGCGTCGTGCCCCACCACCACGGCATCCACGGCGGCGGCATCGTGAAAGCTTCCCGCTCGCCTCGTGAGCGACGCGTGCGCGATCGTGAGCTTCTCGGGGCTGCGGGAGAATGCGGTGACCTGGTGGCCGCGCGCCAAGGCGGTCGCGACGGTCAGCGCACCGGTGCCCTGGGAGGCACCGACCACGAGCAGGCGGAGGGCGGGCATAGGTCGTCCCGGGTAGGCGTTACGATGTGGTGGCCCAGCGCACACCGGACTTCCCGCCCGGAAGTGTAGCGAAGTCAGGGGTGGCTGTCGAGTGGCTCTGGTGACGGGTCTGGCACGTGCCCCCGACGTTTCTGTACAATAGCGGGACACCCGCTCACCGCGATCGCCCCCTTCCCCAGGAACCGCACCGTGTCCCCTCCCCATCGTCCCGGTTCTGTGGCGCGTCGGCTGGTCGCTTCGACGGCTGCAGCTGCGCTTGCCATCAGCCTGGGGGCATCACCAGCCAGCGCCGCCTCCGCAACCGCGAGCTCCCCGCCTCGCGCCCAAGGTCAGCTCCAGGGGGAACTCCCAGACCCCGACCGCGCCTTCGAACGGACCATCCTCGGAGCCGGAGCGGGCTTTCTCGGCAGCCTGGCCCTTTTCACTCCGCTGTTCATTCAACAATCCCAGGGGGGGGTACGAGGGACCGGTACCCTGCTCATGTTTGGCTCCGTCAGCACGCTGGCTGGCGTCTTGGGGAGCAGCGCAGGCCACTTCTACGCGGGCGACCCCGTGCGCGGCGTGGGCCTGGGCGCTCTGGGAACGGCTGTCATCACGGGCGCCTCCCTGGGCGGCCTGCTGGTGGGCATCTCCCTTGGCGGGGGGAGTAACGGCGATACCCTGGCGGCTGCGTCCTTCGTTGCGTGTGCTGGAACCCTGGTGGGCTGGACGGCCTTCCTGGCAGGGGATGCCCGCGACGTGGCCGAGAAGCGTGGAGACGCCCTCCTGAGGTGGGACCTCCCCTGAGACACAACCCCGGGCAGCGAGGCTCTCCTTTCGAGCGCGCATCTTCTCGCTTTGTTGAGGGGGGCTTAACCTCCACGGCACACCCCCCAGGCGCGACAGCTGAGCCCCACCCACATCCGTGCCCGAAGGGGCTCGGTCAGGCGATCCTCGACCGCCTGGCAGCCGAGCGCCGGCTGGGCGGCCGCGCCCCGGACGCGCGAGCGGGCACCCACCATCAACCGCCGATGCCGAGCCGCACCGTGGTCCCGTCCTGCAGGCCGCCCACCTGATGCACGAGGCCCAGGGAGATGCCCCCGATGTTCAGGTAGCCCCCGAGCGCCGTGTGGGAGTTCGACATGGAGTTGGTCGCGCCCCAGGGGAGGATCTGAGGGCTGTATCGGCCCATCAGCGCCAGCCCGGTTCCCGCCCCGACCGGCAGGATGAGCCAGGCAGAAACTGGCAGGTTGGCGACCAGGTAGCTGTCACCGAAGTTCGTGACGCGTCGTCCCGCCATGATTACTTGCTGGTTCAGCGCAGTCCCCATCATGCCCGTGGCCCCGACGTTGACGGACGCCTGAAGCAGACCGAGGCGGGGAAGCGCCAGCCCCAGGCTCGCCGTGTAGTCCATATGAATACGATTCTGGCCGCCCAGCAGGATCGAACTGTCCGTGGAGAAGGCCAGCCCACCTCCCTGGCCAGCCCGCGGCCACGTCGAGACGCTGACGCCAAACAGCCGATCGCCCAGGACTGGCTGGCCCGACACGTACACGCCCCCCACCCCGCCGCCGGCCGCCATGGCAGGCTGCCCGCCCAGCAAGGTCAAGCAACCGGCCAGAGGCAGGCTGCGTGACACGGCGCCCCGGAGTGCGGTGAATGACACGAGTGGCTCCTCAGGGTAGGGGTTCCCCCGTGTCCTACCCGCCATCGAGGCTGGAAAAACCGCTTCAGCGCAGCCCCGCAACGGCCGTCGGGAAGACACGGGGGCGCTGCAAGGCCTTCACCGGGCGCCTCCGGCTGCCCGATCGTGCCACCCGGGACGGGACGACAGGCCGCCACGGCATCGCCCCCACCTCGCCCGGCCGCGCGACGAGGTGCGATCCGTGGAGTCCCCCTCACGGCTGCACGGCCGGCGGCCGCTCCGTTGATTTAAAGCCCGGGACGTTGCTACCCTATCGCACGGAGGAACCTATGGGACGCAAGTGGGAGAACATCAAGCGCTCGAAGGGCAAGCTGGACTCTGCCCGGAGCTCGGTCTTCGTGAAGATGGCGCGCGAGATCATCGTCTCGGCGCGCCAGGGCGGGGGCGATCCCGCCGGCAACTTCCGCCTGCGCCAGGCGATCGACCGGGCCAAGGAGCTCGGCGTGCCCAACGACAACATCCTGCGGGCGATCCGCAAGGGCACGGGTGAGGAGAGCGCCGAGACGCTCGAGGAGATCACCTACGAGGGCTACGGCCCCGGCGGCGTCGCGATCGTCATCGACGCGATGACGGACAACCGCAACCGGACGGCCGGCGAGGTGCGCGCGGCGTTCAACAAGGCCGGCGGCAACCTGGGCGAGACGGGCTGCGTCGGGTGGATGTTCCGCCGCGTGGGCGTGGTGGTGGTGCCCAACGAGGACGGCCAGCGCTCCGAAGAGGACCTGCTGCTCCTGGCCGCCGACGCAGGCGCCGAGGACCTCCGGGCCGAGGACGGCGAGCTCGTGGTGGAGTGCGCCCCCGAGGCCCTCGAGGCCGTCACCGACGCCCTCCGGGCCGCCAAGGTGCCCGTCGCGAGCGCCGAGGTCTCCCTCGTCCCCGCCAACACGGTCCTGGTCGAGGACCGCGAGCTCGCCAAGAAGCTCGTGAAGCTGATGAACACGCTGGACGAGCTGGGCGACGTGCAGACCGTGACGGCGAACTTCGACATGCCAGAGGCGTTGATGGCGGAGCTGGCGCAGGCGTAGGGGCCATGCGAAAGCCAATGAGCCTCGCCGCGCGCGCCGAGCCAACTGCGCCGGGCGGGGGGCCAACGGTCGACAGCCGCCCGGACGGGCGGTAGCCTGAACCTGCCACGTCACGACCCTGGAGGGCCTCACGATGCTGCGACACCTTGCGCTCGGCGCGCTGCTGGCGAGCGGGACGTCCCCCGGCGCCGCGCCCGCGCCTGCGCCCCGGGCCTACGTGGCCCTCGTCTGGCACCAGCACCAGCCACGCTACCCGATGCGCCCCGGCACGCGGACCTTCGAGCAGCCCTGGGTGCGGCTGCACGCGGCCAAGGACTACGCGGACATGCTGCTGCTCGTGCGAGAGTTCCCGGCCCTGCGCGTCACGTTCAACCTGACGCCCGTGCTGCTGGCCCAGCTGGACGACTATGCCGAGGGGGCCACGGACCGCCATGCGGAGCTCGCCCTGCAGGACCCGGCAGCGTGGTCCGAGGCCACGCGGCGCGAGGCCGGCGATCGGTTCTTCCAGGTGTCCGGGCCGATGCTCGCCCAGTGGCCCCAGCTGGCGCGGCTCAAGGCGAAGGGCTGGCAGGCGATGTCGGCCCAGGACTGGCGTGACGCCGCCGTGCTGTTCCACCTGGCCTGGACGGACCGCGCGTTCCTGCGCGACGAGCCCTACCGCACGCTGGCGGCCAAGGGTCAGGGCTACACCGCCGACGACGCCCGAGCCCTCCTTGCCCTGCACCGCCGGCTGATGCGGGACGTGGTGCGCCTCCATCGCGAGGCGCAGGACGCCGGGCAGGTCGAGGTCACGACGACGCCCTACGCCCACCCCATCCTGCCGCTGCTGGTGGATGGCCGGCTGGCCCGCGCGGCCCAGCCGGGAGACCCCTTGCCCGAGCGGCCCTTCGCCTTTCGCAAGGACGCCGCCCACCACGTGAACCGCGCGCGGCGCGACTACGAGCAGCGCTTCGGGCGGGCACCCCGGGGGATGTGGCCGGGGGAAGGGTCCGTCGCCGAGCCCGTCCTGCCGCTGTTCCAGGCCGCGGGCGTGCAGTGGATCGCCACCGACGAGGAGGTGCTGGCGCGCTCCCTCCGGCAGGACCTGACGGGCCCGGCCCGCGGGGCGCTGTACCACCCCTACCGCCTGGGAACGGGGCCCGCCGTCTTCTTCCGCGACCGCCGGCTGTCGGACGACATCGGCTTCCGCTACAACAAGCTGCCGGCCGAGCAAGCCGCGGCCGACTTCCTGAGCCAGGTGCAGGCCATCGCCGCGGCACAGGCCGGCGAGCCGCCCGTCATCTCCGTCATCCTCGACGGCGAGAACGCCTGGGAGTGGTACCCCGATGACGGCAAGGGCTTCCTGCGCGCACTGTACCGGGGCCTCACCACGACGCCCGGCCTGCAGACCGTCACGCCCGGGGCGTACCTCGCCACGCACCCGCCGCGGGCCCTGCCGCGCCTGTGGCCGGGGTCGTGGATCAACGCGAGCTTCGCGACGTGGATCGGGGAGGCGGACGAGAACCGGGCCTGGGAGGCCCTGCGCGAGGCCCGCGAGGCCGTCGCCCGGTTCGCGCGGCGCCACGGCGAGGCGGACCGTCGCACGCAAGCCGCCCTGGAGACCCTCTACCACGCCGAGGGCAGCGACTGGTTCTGGTGGTACGGCCAGGACCAGGACTCCGGCCGCGACCACGAGTTCGACACCGCCTACCGACAGCTGCTCCGCACGGCCTACCGGCAGCTCGGCGAGGCGCCTCCGGCCTCCCTGGCGCACCCCCTGACGGCCGCGCCGACGCCGGTAGCGCGGCGACCCTTCCTGCCCGTGCTGGACGGCACGCTGGCGCGCGGAGAGTGGGACGGGGCCGCGCAGGTGCTCGCCACGGGCCAGACGATGCAGGCCGATCGCCCCATCGAGGCCCTGTGGCACGGCGCCGACGCCACGCACCGCTACATCGCCGTCCGGTTCAGCGGCCGGCGCACCGGTGCGACGCTGCACCTGTCCGCCCTCCCGCCCGTGGACCTCGGCGGCCCGGTCGGCGTCACGACCCTGCCGTCAGGCGTGCGCGTCGCGGCGGGCCCGCAGGGGGTCGAGGTGGCGGTGCCGAGGCGCCTGGTGGCGGCCGGCGCGGCCGTGGAGGTCCGGTGCCGGGCGCAGCGGTTGGTGGGGGTGCTGCCCTCGCCGTGACCGGGCGCCTGGCAGCCTTCCACGGGGCGTTGCGCGGGGCTGCCCTCGCGGCCCACGTGCTCGTGTCCGCGGCGGTTGCTCTCTCGAGTGGCGGCCCCTCGAGCGGTTGACAACGGAGGAGGCGGGCACGGGCACAGGGTATGAGGTCGCCATGGAGCTCCGACACGCCCTCTTCCTGCTGGTGGCCGGGTCCCTGCTGGGGGCCTGTCGCCCGGCCCCGCCTGCTGCAATGACCTCCGCCGTGAGCCGAGCCTCGCGGGTCAAGACGCAGGCGCTGGCCGTGGTGTCCGGCAGCGTACGCGTGCCGCCCTGGCTGCTCTCCTCGTCGGGGGCCGGCGTGATCTCCAACGGGGGAGCCCGGATCGTGGCGAACAACGGGGGGGCGGTCGTGGCGAACCAGGGCGCCCGCTACGCCTTGCGGCAGTCGGATGCGCCGCTGCCGGGGGCACGCGTGTACCTCGCCAATGCGCGGGGCGAGGCGCTGAACGGGCTGCCAGAGGCCCGCACGGACGCGGAGGGTCGCTTCCGCCTGGAACGCGTGCCGCAAGGCTTGACCTACGTGCTGGTGGCCGAAGTGCCCACCGCCCTGGGCTCCACCGCTCGCCTGACGAGCCTGGCGGCGGCGCGGCCCTCGAGCGGGGCCGGCGACGTGCGGGTCGGGCTGGGCTCCACGCTGGCCACCGCGGTGGTGGTGGACCCCACGCGGGGCCTTGGCACGCTCCAGCCCGAGGCCCTGGCGACGCTGGCGTCACGACTGGAGGCACGCCTGACCCCGGCTCAGCCCCCTGATCTGACGGACACCTCCTCGGTGCAGGCCCTGGCGGAGGCGCTGCTGCGCGACGACGAGGGGTTGCGAGCAGAGGTCGACCGGCTGCGAGGGGAGCTGGGCGGAGCCACGGCCGAGGAGATGCAGCGGGAGGTCACAACCGCCCTGACCGAGGCCGCCGCCTTCCAGGAGGCCCCGTCACCCCCTGCCGGGACGCCTGCGCCTGCCGTCCCCGCCTCCGCCTCTCCAGGCACGAGGGCCACGGCTCCCCCCTCCACAGCGCCGGCCAGCGCCCCGCCGGCGGTGACGGCCACGCCGGCGCCCACCCCGTCCCCCACGGTCGGGATCTCCCCGGCCCCGTCCCTGGCGCCCTCCTCCGCCCCCCCCTTGCCTTCGCCGACCCCGGGTGCGGCCCCCGTCACGTACCTGGTGGACACGGATGGCGCGATCCTGGACGTGGCCTTTGCTCAGGGCCCCTCGGGCGCCACCTTCGCCAGCGTGAGCAGAAACGGAGCCGCTCGAATTCGCCTGCCTGAGAACCGCGTCCTGAACCTGGTGGGGCACACGGGGAGCGTGTCGCGGGTGGCCTTCAGCCCGGATGGCACCGCGCTCTCAACCGTGGGTTCCGACAAGACGTTGAGGTTGTGGGACGTGGCCACGGGAGGCCTGCAGCGAACGATCGCGTTGCCGGGCTCCCCCAACGGGGTGGTGTTCAGCCCGGACGGGCTGCTGGTGGGCACCGCCATCGGCAACCAGGTCCACCTCTGGAGGGTGGCTTCCGGTCTGGTAGCCGTGGAAGTGCCGTTCGACGGCGATGCCCCCGACTCGTTCGCGGCCGTCGCCTTCAGCCCCGATGGCGCGCGCCTGGCGGGGGGACGGGTGAACGGCACCCTCACGGTCTGGAACGCGTCGACCGGGGCCCGCGAGCGCTCCTTGCCAGGCCACACCCAGAATGTGGGAGGGGGCCTCTCTGCGTGGAACGTCAGCGCCGTGGCCTTCAGCCCCGACAGCACCCTGCTGGCCAGCTGCGCCAGCGACCAAACCGTGAAGCTGTGGAACGCAGCGACGGGCGAGCTCCTCCGAACGCTGGCTGGTCACCAGGGGCCGGTGACGGACGTGGCCTTCAGCCCGGGGGGGGGACGCCTGGTCAGCGCCAGCACGGATGGCACCCTGCGGCTCTGGAACGTGGTCACGGGCGAGCTCATCGACCGGCTCGCGATCACCGAGGGGCCCCCCGCCGGCACCCCCGCCTTCACCAGCGTGGCCTTCGGGCCTGACGGCCAGACGTTGTGTAGTGGCTCGAACGATGGAGGGGTGCGGATCTGGGAGGTGCCCCAGGGGTCAGCGCCTCCGTGATGGGAGACGGGGAGCGCCGCGCCGCAGGTCCCTCAAGCCCGTGGCCAGGCCCGCAGGCCGCGAGGCAGCCGCCTGAAGCGCCCCCGCGCGTCCGGCAGGTCGGCGGGCAGGCCACTGACCCACCTTCCGGCCAGGCGACGGCGCTCGCTGCCTGATTTCCACAGGAGAAACCAGGGGCGAGGCCTGGCCGCCCCCCGTGGCGACCACGCCCCGAGGGCGCTCACCGCCCCGCCCCGAACAGGAACTTCAGGTCCTCGAGCGTCAGGGCCTTGCCCCCTGCGTCCGCCGCCAGCACGTCCCGCACGAGCGCCCGCTTCTGGTCCTGGAGTTGCAGCAGCGTGCTTGCAGTCGAAAACCATGGGGCAGGAACACTGGCTGGCAAACGTCTCGCCGTCCCAGTCGACCTGCACCTGGTAGGGCTTCTTCGCCGAGCCGCGGACCTCCCCCGCAAGCTCGATGTAACCGGGCTCGTCCGCCACGACCTCAAGATGCGTCACGCGGCCTGCTCGCTGGTAGTCCTTGCCCCGGTAGCACGCCAGCGCGCCAAAGCAGAACAAGATGTGCTCTTCCGTGAAGGGTGCTGTCACGCTCTGGCCTCGCCACCACCGCGGCCTGGGCCGCCGAGCCATTCTCTCGCATCCGGGCCAGGGGTGTACATGGGGACCCTCAGCCAGGGTCAAGGTCCGAAGGTCTGGATCCCGATGGGCAGCCTCTTGCCTTGCATCACGCCTCCGGGGCGATCATACGCGGGCCGGGGGGTGAGGGCCATCGGGCGGATTCAGGGACGCGGGACGGCATCGAAACCCACCCGGCTCAGGCAGCCGCCCCGGCCGCTCGCCCCTCCGCAAGCGCCGATGCCCGGCAGACCACCAGCTCGACCAACGCTTCGGGGGCGGCCGGCACCTCGCGGGCGGCCATCGCGATGGCCGACGGCAGGCGCCTCAGCAGCTCTTCCACGCGGGCCGCCGTGCGAGCAGGGGGGAGGCCCCAGGAGACCGCCTCCGCAACGACGTCGGAAGCCGTGATCGCGTGGATCGAGGGCTGGCCATGGACATACATCCCCGGGCGCACGTCCGCCTGAGGGTAGAACGCGGTGGAGAGCACGTCATAGGCAGGCGCAAGACGCAGCGTGCCCGCTGCCTCGTGAAGCAGCGACAGGTTCTTCGCGTGCGCATCGCCGTTGCCCACCCCCACGTTGAGCAGGGTGAGGTCGAGGAGGCCCTCCAGGCTGCCTGC
>JAYKHL010000045.1:0-7191 GCA_035284865.1 Candidatus Sericytochromatia bacterium
TGGGCTTCTCCAGCAGCACGGGGATGCCCTGCGTGAGGCAGGCGACCGCGGGGCCGACGTGGTCCCGATCGAGCGTCGTGATGATGACGGCATCAACCGCGGGCCGCTGCACGACGAACTCCTGCCAGGAGGCGAACGTGGCACCTCGGTCCAGCCCGAACCGGGACGCGAAGGCTTGCCGGTAGGCCTCGCGAGGCTCGGCGACCGCCGCGATGCGGGCCAGGTGAGGCTGGGTCGCCGTGAGGTCGGCCAACGTGAACCCTCGTTGGCCAGCCCCGAGCACGCCGATGCGAAGGGGAACCCGGGCGGTGGTCATGGCTGTCCTCCTGACTGGGCCAACGCGGCCCCTCGGATGCTCGCAAGGAAGGCCTCGAGGTGCGGTGGGCGTCGCTCTTCCGGGGGCACGAGGGCCCAGATGGGCCGCGTCACATGAAGCCCATCCACGTCAACGTGACGCAGCCACCCCGCGGCGTGCTCGCGGGCACTGGCCAGCCTGGACACCCAGGCGACCCCCAGGTTGGACATCACGGCGCGCTTGATGCCCTCGGTGTGGCTGAGCTCGAAGGTGATGTGCAGCGATGCCTCGTCGATGCCACAAGCCGCCAGGGTGCTGAGCACCCGGTGGCGGGTCGAGGAGCCCGCGGGGCGAAGGATCACGGGGTGCCGCCCGATGACGTCAGGCGTGGTCCGGCCGACGCGGCCCAGGGCATGGTCCGGCGAGGCCACCAGCCCGAGCACGTCGTCGCCCAGGTGCAGGCGGCTCCAGCCCGTGAGGCAGGGCGGCGCGGCCCCCTCGGTGACGATGGCCACATCGAGGCAGCCGTCCCGCAGGCTGCGCCCCACCTCGTCAAGGGGCGCGATGCGCAGGCTCGCCTTCACCGCTGGAAAGGCCTCGGCATACTGGCCCAGCAGGGCCGGCAACAGGTAGATGCCGGGGGTGGAGTTGGCCCCGATGCGCAGGGTGCCGTGGGCCTGGCCCGCCAGGTCCTGCAGCGCAGAGCGGGCCAGCCGGACCTCGTGGATGACGACCTGCGCCCGCTGCCGGAGCCGGTCTCCGGCCAGGGTGAGCTCGAGCCCACGCCCTCGGCGCTCGAACAGGGTGACGCCGAGGTCCATCTCGAGTTCCCGAATCTGCTGGCTGATGGCAGACTGCGAGACCTCGAGGCGGCGGGCCGCCGCCGTGAAGTTCAGGGCCTCTGCCGCTGCCAGGAAGGTGTTCAGTTGCTCGAGCTTCACGCCTGCCTCCTGATAAGTGTTTCTTATTATAGCACCAACATTTCATCGGTTTGATTTATTCCTCCCCCTGGCCTACGCTGGAAACGCAGCCTCGTGCTGCATCGGAGGTTTGATGATGAAATTCGAAAGCCCCTCACAGGCAACCCTGCGGGCCGCCCTGAACCGCGGCGGCCCGCTGCCCCCCATCGCGATGGTCTCGGTGCACGGGGACCCTTCAGCGCCCATCGGCACCGAGGGAGCTGGCGGCCAGAATGTCTATGTGCGGGAGCTCTCTCGCGCCCTGCGCCAGCTCGGGCACCCCATTCACGTCTTCACGCGCGCCCACGGTGCGCTGGAGGCGCCCGAAGCGGTGGACCTCGCCGGCGTGACGGTGGTGCGCATCCCGTGCGGGGAGCCCGGACACGTGGGCCGCGACGAGCTGTTCAGCCACCTGCCTGAGTTCGTGGCGCGGGTCGCAGACTGGGCCGGCGCCCGGCACCTCTCGGTGCCGATCGTGCACAGCCACTACTGGCTGTCAGGCTGGGTTGGCATGGCGCTGGCCCGGCGCTGGCACGCGGCCCACGTCCACACGGCACACTCGCTCGGGGCGGTGAAGCAAGAGGCACTCGGAACGGACGGTTCCCCGAACCCGGTGCGCATCGAGGTCGAGGACGAGATCGCCGAGCAGGCGGATGCCCTGGTGGCCACTTCCCCCGCCGACTTGATTGCCCGAGGCCGTCACTACCGGGCCACGGGCAAGCCAGAAGTCATCCCCTGCGGCTACAGCCCAGCCGTGTTCAACGCTTCGGGCCGGGAAGCGGCCCGGGTCCGCTGGGGCTTGCGCCCCACGACCCCGGTGCTGGCCTACGTGGGGCGGTTCGACAGCGGCAAGGGGCTGGACACCCTGATGGAGGCCTTCGACCTCCTCGCAGCGGAGACGGACGCCCGGCTGCTGCTGGCCGGCGGCTTCATGCCGGGCGGGGCGGACGAGCTGGAGCACGACCGGCTGCGGGCGTGGGTGGCGGAGCGCCCGTGGGCGGACCGCGTGCACTGGCTGGGTCGGCTGGACGCGCCGGACGTGGCCGACGTGTACCGGGCCGCGTCCGTGGTGGTGGTGCCGAGTCGCTACGAGAGCTTCGGGATGGTGGCTCTGGAGGCAATGGCCTGCGGCACCCCGGTGGTGGCGAGCGACGTGGGGGGCCTGCGCCAGACCGTGGTGCACCGCGAGACGGGGCTTCTGGTGCCTGTGGGGGACGCCACGGCCCTGGCGCAGAGCTGCAAGCTGCTGCTGGAAGACCCGGTGCTGTGGCAGCGCGTCTCGTCGTTCGCTGAGCAGACGGCCCGTCGATGCTACACCTGGCCCCAGGTCGCGGACCGGATGTCGGCCCTGTATGCCCGGGTCACCGGGGACCAGCGATGAGGTCCGTCCCGGCGGCCCGCCTCCTGGTGGCGTTCGACCTCGACGGCACCCTGGTCGGCGGCCCGGCCGCGCCGGCCCTTCAGCAGTTCCTGGAGGGCCGTCCGGCTGACACCGCCCTCGCGTACGTGACGGGCCGTACCTACCCCTCCGCGGCGGGCCTCGTGAGGGCCGAGGGGTTGCCCTGGCCGGACGTGTGGGCCACCGGCCTGGGCTCCGAGGTCCGCTGGGGCCCAGCCGCCTGGGTGGACCGGGCCTGGCGACGCCGGGTGGGCCGGCACTTCTCGTCCGGCCGGGTGAGGCGGCTGCTGGCCGAGAGCCCCGGTCTGGCGCTCCAGCCCCCGGAAGCGCTGCACCGCTTCAAGGTCAGCTGCTGGGTGCCCCAGGCCAACCCCGAGCACCACCTCGCCCGGGTCTCGGCCAGCCTGCGCCGCAGCCGGATCAGGGCCAGGCTCGTCCTCAGCTCCAGCCGGGATCTGGACGTGATCCCGGCCGCTGCGGGCAAGGGCCGGGCGCTGGAGTGGATCGCGTCCCGGCTGGGCGTCAAGTCGGCCGCCACGTTTGCCTGCGGGGACTCCTGCAACGACCTCGACATGCTGCTGGCGGCCGGCATGGCGGCCGTGGTCAGCAACGCCGAGCCGGCGCTGGCGGCGCAACTTCCCCCCGACGTTTACCGCGCGAGCGCCCCCTGCGCCGTCGGGGCCCTGGAAGGGCTGTCCTACTGGCTGGGTGCCGACCTGGAGCTGACGCCGGGCTGAAGCCACGCGGCTCCCGCGGGCCCCACCACGTGGCCCTGGGGGCTGGTCGGGTCCGCGGAGCGGGCGGTCTGGCCCGGGCGCGTCGCAAGGGCCTGGGCCAGGGCCCGTCGGACGGCCGGCACCAGCTCGCGCGCGCTCCGCAGCACCGCGCGCAAGCTGCCGGCCCGGGGCCCGATCAGCCAGCGCTCGATCCACTGCTGCACGATGGGCGTCAGCAGCGCCGCCACGACGTGGCCGGCGACGGGGAGCTGGGTGGTGACCGCGAGCACCATGCCGGTCAGCACCGCCACCGTGCAGGCCCGGCGGTCGAAGGCATCTCCGCGGTGCGTCACCCAGTAAGCCACGAAGGCCTCCGCGCCCCCGAGCACCGCCTGGGCCGTCAAGGCGAGCAGCGCGGTGGCGACCTCGTCGGTCGCGCCCGCGGCCTCGTCGAGCGGGAACGCGAGTTCGACGCCATCGCAACGCAGCAGCACCAGGCCCGTGGCCTCGGAGGCCGTGAGGTCGAAGACCACGGCCTGGCCCCCGGGCGTCGTCGCAGCGATCCGCGGGCCCTGCACCCTGACCGGCCGCCAGCCGGCTCCCCGCAGCGTGGCAGCCAGCGCGGCCGCGGCCGGGTGCTCGGCCCGCCCCTGGGCGGCCACCCCGGCCCCAGAGACCGCGAGCGGCCCGGCCGGCAGGGCGCCACAGCCTGCCAGGGCCTGGCCGACCAGCGCTGTCACGAGGGCGAGGAGAACCGATCGACGCACGGGTGTATCCTTTCCTGGAGGCTCACCATTGTGACAGCCTTATATCTTTTATAATTTATAATTAACCATTTTTTAATAAAAGGCAACGCCGGCCCTCCCACCCCACGGTCAGCGACGCGCCTCTGGCCGCCGCGGCCAACCCCGGGGCGCCGAGTGCCAGGCCCCCCACCCCTCCGAGCACCGGGCCCGCGGCGGTGGCCGTGGCGGTGGCCGTGGCGGTGGCCCACGAGGCCGAGGACGAGCCGGCCCGGCCGGGGGCCCGGTCTGGCTGGCGCGCGACGGGGGGTGACTCACCCGGCACCCACCTGGAACCCGGGGGAAGGCGGCCGACGCCGTCACTGCGGGGTCGCGCTATGATGGGACCCTGCCCGCTACCCTGGACGTGACCTGTATGCTTGCCCTGATCACGATCGGCCTGCCGGCCGCTGGGAAGACCACCTTCGCCCTGGCCCAGGCCGGCTTCGACGACCTGAACCTCGATGCCTGTCGGGAAGCCGTCAGCGGCGATGCCAGCAACCAGGACGCGACCACGGCAGCCGTGGCCCTGCGAGACGACCGGCTGGCGGCGGCGGTGGCGGCCGGGCGCCCGGTGGTGATCTCGGACACGAACCTGGTGCCCACCCACCGACGGGAGCTGGTGGAGCGCCTCCGTGCGGCGGGCTACGACGTCCGGTTCGTGGTGCTGGAGACCCCCTATGAGACGTGCCTGGCGCGGAACGCAGCCCGAGCCCGCATGGTGCCGGAGCACGCCATGGCTCGGATGGCGGGCGTGCTGGCCGCTCACCCCCCCGAGGCCTGCGCGCTGGCGCTCGGGGTGGAGTTGTTGAGGGTGTCTGGGGTGACGCCAGCGGCTTGAGAGCCAGCGGCCACCTCACGGGGTGAGGCGGCCGCTGGCCCGAGGCGCGTCGTGCTGTTTCAGGGAGCCACGAAGGTGGGGGGAATCAGCACCGAGTCGACCCCGTGAACCACGCCGTTCCCGGCCCGGACGTCGGTGGCGATAACCTGCACGTCTCCATTGAGCGTGGGGCCGGTGGCCGGCAGCGTCACCTGCACGGCGCCTCCCTCCAGCGTCGTGAGAGCACCCGCCTGCAGGTCCCGGGCGAGCACCGCAGCCGGGGCGACGTGGTAGGTCAAGATCTGCTGCAACTTGGCCTTGTTCTCCGGAAGCAGGAGAGCCGCCACAAGGGCAGGCGGCAGCTTGGCAAAGGCCGCGTTGGTGGGCGCGAAGACGGTGTACGGCCCCTCGGCCTGCAGGGCCTCGCCCAGGCCTGCCGCCGTGACGAGCTGCACCAGGGTCGAGAACTCCGGGTTACCGGCCGCCACTTCCACCACGGTGGCCGGCGGCACGCTGAAGCCAGGTGGCAGCATCACGCCGCTGAGAACGTGAACCACGCCGTTGGCCGCCTCCACGTCGGCAGTGGCCACGGCCTGCCCGCCGACCGTGAGGCTTGCCCCGTCGCGAACCACGGGCAGGTTGGGCGTGGCGGGGTCGGCCAGGGTGGGCACGATGCTGGTATGCAGGGCCTCCGAGCGCTTCTCCGCGCCGAGGACGTGGTACTTCAGCACCTCGGCGAGCAGCTCGCGGTTCCAGGGCTTGCGCAGGATCGTCAGGGCGTCGCCCAGGGCCGCGAAGGCCTCGTTGGTGGGGGCGAACACCGTGAACAGGCCTCCCTCCTGCAGCGCCGACACCAGGTTGGTCTCCTGCAGGGCCGTCGCGAGGGTGGAGAAGGTGGAGGGCGACGCCACCGCCAGGTCCACGATCGTCGGGGGCAGCAGCACCTGGTCGATGGCATGCACCACCCCGTTGCCGGCACCCACGTCCGTCGCCACGACGGTCGCGGCGTTGACCGTGACGCGGCCGGCCGTGGCCGCAAGCGTCACGCTGGGGCCGAGGGCAGTGGGCTGCTGGCCTGCCCGGATGTCAGCGGCCACGAGCCGGCCGGGCAGCACGTGGTAACGAAGCACCTTTGCGAGCTGGGCCCGGTTGGCGGGCTGGGTCAGGGAGGCCACGAGGGCCGGGTCGAGCCGCTCGAAGGCCGCGTTCGTCGGGGCGAAGACCGTGAACGGTCCCACGGCGCGCAAGGTGGTGTCGAGGCCGGCCGCCCGCAGCAGCGTCACGAGCGTGCTGAACTCCGGGCGGGCCAGGGCGGCGTCGACCACCGTCGCGGGCGGGGCGGGCGGGGCAGGTGGGGCCGCTACCTCGACCCGGACCCGCTTCACGATCACCTCGGGGGAGTGGCTGGCAGCCGGGGCAGGGGAGCCCTCGGGCAGCACCGTCGCCAGCGGGCTGGGGGAGGGCTGAGCCGCCGCCGCCTCGGCGGCGGGTGCCGGCGTGGCGGTGGCAACGGGCGTGACGGCGGCAGGGCGCGAGGCGGGGCCCAGCGTGGCCCGCAGGGGCTGGGTGGCTGTGGGGTTCGTGCCGCAGCCGAGCACCGCCGTGAAGGGCAGGAGGAGGGCGAAGGTCTTGCAGGTGCGGGTCATCGGGTCGTTCCTTTCACCCCGGGGTCCGGGGGGGGGCCCAGCCTCCTCGGCTGCGGCGCTGGGGTCGGGGTAGGAAGGCCTCGCTCCGGGGAGGGGGAGGCCTCGGGGCTAACACGATGGTTGTAACTGGCGGCGCTGACAGGGGGCTGGGGTGCCGCTGGGAATCCACGCCCCATTCGTTAAGGTTGGGATAAAATGGCCCGTTCGAGCCGCGGTGGCAGCCCAGGAGGCCTCGTTGATCCGGCCGCGCCCGAGAGGCCCACCAGCCAGGGTTGGGGCCGCACTCGGCTGCTGGCGGGCCTCCCCGGCGGCCAGGAAGGCGGAGCACGCTTGGGGGATGCAGCCGTGTTGCCAGGAACGCGGTACGATAGGGGCATGCGTGTGACCCTGGCTTGCGCTTACATGGCAGCCCTGACCGCCGCGGGCTGCAGCGCCCCACCGAGGACGGCCAACCTGGTGGCGAACCCTGCGCCGGCTGCGGCCGCGCGGCCCTCCCTCGTGACGGTGCAGGGCGTGGTGCGCGTGCCCGCCCGCCTGCTGGCGGAGGCAGGCGGGGCCCTGATCGGCAAGGTCC
>JAYKHL010000046.1:0-57276 GCA_035284865.1 Candidatus Sericytochromatia bacterium
AGCTTGAAGCGCCGGTAGGCGTCCTTGGCGGGCCGGCCGTCGACGAAGACCACCATCGAGGCGACGATGTCCGTGCCCCCGAGGTGCGAGATGTCGAAGCACTCGATGCGTCGGGGGACCGCAGCAAGGCCGAGCGCCTCCGCCAGCTCGGCGGGGCCCCCCACGGCCGCCGAACGCGAGGCCGCCAGCGCCACCAGCGCCAGCCGGCCGCGCTCCTGGTCCGCGTTGCGCGTGACGAGGTCCAGCAGGTCCCGCCGCGCGCCCCGCTGGGGCGTCAGCACCGCGACCTTGGCGCCCCGCCGCTGGGTGAGCCACTCGGCGAGCACCCCCTGGCCCTCGATCGGGGCGGGCAGCAGCACCTCGCGCGGCAGGTCGGTGGCCTCGCCGTAGTACTGGGTCAGGAAGGCCTCCAGCAGGTCCGCCGGCGCCTCACCCTCGGCCGGCAGCACGTAGGCCAGGCGCCCGATGACCTTGCCCCGCCGCACCTGGAACAGCTGAAACACCGCCCGCTGCGCGTCGAGCGCGAGCCCGACGGCGTCCTGGTCGTCCTCCGGGTCGCCCACGACCTTTTGCCGCTGGCGGAAGGCCTCGACGGCAGCCAGCTGGTCCCGCAGGGCGGCGGCCCGCTCGAAGTCGAGGGCCTCGGCCGCCTCGGCCATCTCCCGGCGCAGCCGCGCGACGATGCCGTCATGGCGGCCCTGGAGGAACTGCGCGACCTCGTCCACCATGGCCGCATACCGCGCCCGATCCGCCAGGCCCTGGCAGGGCCCGAGGCACCTGCCGAGGTGGTAGTTGAGGCACACGCGGTCGCGGAACTGGGGGGTGCGCCGCTTGCGCAGCGGGAACAGCTTCTGGATGAGGTGCAGCGCCTGCTGGAGGCCCGTGCCGTCGGGAAAGGGGCCGAAGTAGCGGGCGCCGTCCTCGCCCCGACGGCGAACGACGCTCAGGCGGGGGAAGTCCTCCTGCACCGTGAGCTTGAGAAAGGGGTACGCCTTGTCGTCCTTCATCAGGGCGTTGAAGTGGGGCCGGTGGTGCTTGATGAGGTTGGCCTCGAGCACGAGGGCCTCGAGCTCGTTGCGGGTGGTGATGGTCTCGAGGTCCGCCACGTTGGCCACCATCAGCCGGATCTTGGGGCTGAGCGCCTTGCCGCTCTGGAAGTAAGAGCGCACGCGGTTCTTCAGGACCACCGCCTTGCCGACGTACAGGATGGTGCCATCGGCCGCCTTCATGAGGTAGACGCCCGGCGAGGCAGGCAGCGTCGCGAGCCGGTGCTGGAGGGCTTCAGGAAGCACGCGCGGGGCGTGGGGGCTGTCGACGTGAGGCATCACCGAGGTCCGGCTGTTCATTTTACACGACGGCCGTGGGGCCCGCCCCGGTGCCCCGCGGTGGCTCCCGAGCTGGCAAGGGCCAGCCGCCGTCAGTTGACGTCGAAGAGGTTGCCGAGCCCCCCCCGGCAGGCCGAGAGCCAGAGGCCAGCGGCAGCCAGCAGGACGGCGAGGCACAGGCGACGAAGGGGTCCGGGCGTCATCTCGGGTCTCCAGGGGGAGGCACGTGCCAACATAATGCTTGGCAAACATACCCGGGGCATGGTGCCATGTCACGGGTGCGGCTTCAGTGCGCGCGGCCACACGCCGACGGCATGCACGGGGACCAGCCCCCCGGGAGGCTTTCTGCATGCTCAAGCCCGTCGATCACCAGCCCCAGGGCCAGCCGCTCGGGCCGCGCCCAGCGGGCGAAGCCGCCGCCGTGGGGCCTTCGGGGGCTCGCTTCGAGGGGCAGGTGCAGGCCACCCGCACCCGCGTGGCGCAGGCGTCCCTGACGGGGCTGCTGGCCGAGATCGACGAGCAGGGCCGCCGGCTGGAGGCCCACCCGGTGGCCGGCGAGGTCGCACGCTACCGCGATCTTGTGGGGCGGTTCCTGCGCGAGGCCGTCGATCAGTTCTCCCACACCGATCGGCAGATGGATCACCGCAACCGGGTGTTCACCCTGGTGAAGGAGGTCGATCGCCAGCTCGCCGAGCTGACGGAGGCCGCGCTGGCGGCCCAGGGCAAGCCGCTCGGGCTGCTGGGGAAGCTCGAGCAGATCCGGGGCCTGCTGGTGGACCTGCTCGTGTGAGCCCGCGCGAGGCCACTCCATAACCTTTTATTAACAAAATAATTGCCAGGCCTTAGTCAAGTTACGGCTCGTTGTCGCGGATAGGGTAGGGGGAGTGAGCCATCCGCCGATGAGCATCAAGTGTTACTACCACCCGAAGCTGGACGGTCCGCTGGCCTGCCGGGGCTGCAAGCTGCCCGTGTGCGACACCTGCCGCGGGCCGAGCGGCCTCTGCAGGACGTGCGCGAAGGCCCGGCAGGCCGTCCACGACCTCCGCGAGCTGCGCCAGGTCGCGGCCGCGAAGGCCCGCGTGGCAAGCTCGAGCACGGCCCAGCTGCGGCTGGCGCTGCGGCAGGTCGGCCCGCTGGCCCGCCGCGAGGGTCGCCCGGCGGTGACGGCGGCCTCCCCCCGGCAGCCCCTGGCGCAGCTGGACTGGCAGGCCACGGCCATGCGCGCGGCGGCGCCCCCCCGCCCCGCCCCGCGGGAGGCCCGCGAGGCCAGCTGGACCTACGACCCTGGCCGGGTGGCCTACCGCGGGGTCAAGGTCCACAAGCCTGAGCCCGCCAGCCGGCTCGCGTGGCTGCTGCGGTTCCTGGGGGGGTTCGCGGCGGCCCTCGCGACCGCTTTGCTCGTGACGGCTGGCATGGGGGCGCTGCTGCGCGCGACCCACCCGCTGCTGGAGGGGCACGCCAAGCCCGGTGCCTGGCAGGCCTTCAAACGGGCCCCCTCCGGGCGCTGACGGCCTGGCAACGACGGCACCGCCGCACGGGACGGCCCATCCGGGCCCTGGCCCACCGGTGGCGCGCCGTCGGCGTGTTAAAATAGGCGCGTCACCGCACCAGGGAGCTTGAAGATGGTTGAAATGGGGCACCTGCTGGGCGTCATGGGCAGCGCCGCCACCGTGGTGGGCAGCGACAACACCGCCGTCACCGTGGGCAGCGGCTCGCTGCCCATCTTCGCGACCCCCTCGATGGCCGCGCTCGTGGAGCAAGCGGCCGTGGCCGCGCTGCAGCCCTTCCTGCCGCTCGGCAGCACCACCGTGGGCATGGGGCTGAACCTGAAGCACCTGGCCGCCAGCCCGGTGGGCCACAACGTCTCGGCCGAGGCCGTGGTGGTCTCCGTGGAGGGGCGACGCCTCGAGTTCCGCGTGACCGTCTACGACGAGCGCGAGAAGATCGGCGAGGGCAGCCACGAGCGCTTCGTCGTGGACGCGGAGGGCTTCATGGGCAAGCTGATGCTCAAGAAGCCCAAGACCTGACGCATGGCGCACTCGAGCGACGAGATCTTCCGCCTCACGGCGCTCTCCTCCGCCGCCGGCTGAGCGGCGAAGGTTGGCCCCGGCCAGCTGTCCCAGGTGCTGGGCAGCCTCGACCTGCCACGGGACCCCCGGGTCCTGGTGGGCCTGCAGACGTGGGACGACGCCGGCGTGTTCCAGCTGGCCCCGGACCTGGCGCTCGTGCAGACGGTGGACTTCTTCACGCCCATGGTGGACGACGGCTACGCCTTCGGGGCGATCGCCGCCGCGAACGCGCTGTCGGACGTCTACGCCATGGGCGGAGAGCCCCTCACGGCGCTGAACATCCTCGCATTCCCGAGCCGCACGATGCCCCCCGACGTGCTCGCGGCCATCCTCCGCGGCGGGCGCGACAAGCTGCAGGAGGCCGGAGTCGCCCTGCTGGGCGGCCACTCCGTGGAGGACGAGGTGCCCAAGTTCGGCATGGCCGTCACGGGGCGGGTGCACCCCCGGCGCATCCTGACCAACGCGGGAGGGCGGGCCGGCGACAGGCTGATCCTGACCAAGCGCCTCGGCACCGGCATCGTGGCGACGGCCCTGAAGCACGGCGCCTGGTCGGCTCAGCAGGCGGCCCCGGCGCTTGCCTCGATGCAGCAGCTGAACAAGGCCGCCGCCGCCGTGCTCATCAAGCGAGGCGCCCACGCCTGCACCGACGTCACGGGCTATGGCCTGCTGGGGCACCTCTGGGAGGTGTGCCGCGCCTCCGGGCTCGGTGCCGAGCTCAGCGCCGAGGCCGTCCCCGTGTTCGAGGGGGTGCTCGACCTCGTCGCGGCGGACGAGGTCCCTGGTGGCACCGCGCGCAACCTGGCGCACCTCCGGCCCCACCTGGAGGTGGCCTCCGAGGTCTCCCCGGCCCAGCTGCTGGTGCTGGCCGATGCGCAGACCTCCGGGGGGTTGTTGATGGCCGTGGCCTCCGACGACGGCGAGGGCGTCCACCGCGCCCTGCGGGCCGCGGGCGTGGAGGCCTGGGAGATCGGTCGGCTGGTGGCGGGCGATCGGATCACCGTGCGGGCGTGAGGGTGCCCCTCCTCCGCCACCGGTGCACGACCTCCACGGTGGCCCAGACCCACAGCCCGGCCACGAGCGGCCCGAGCCAATCGACCGGGCCCAGCGGCCGGGTGTGGAACATCGCCTGGAGGGGCGGCGCGTAGGTGAACAGGAGCTGGCACCCCACCACCGCCGCGACCCCGAGGCGCACGGCAGGCGTGGCCCACAGCGTCGCGAGGCCCACGCCCCCCCCGGGGGAGGATCGGACGTTGTACAGGTAGGCGATCTCCATCGCGACGAGCGTGTGGACCACGGCGGTGCGAGTGGCCTCCAGGCCCTGCCCCCGCTGGACCATCCAGGCATAGACGGCCGCCACGCCCGCGCCGAACAGGCCGCACAGCAGCAGGGTCTGCAGCGCCAGCGCCCGGGTGAGCAGCGGGGCGCGCGGGGAGCGGGGGGGCCGCCGCATCACGTCCGGCTTCGGCGGGTCCCAGGCCAGCGTGAGCCCCAACGCGACGGCCGTGACGAGGTTGATCCACAGGATCTGCACGGCCGAGACCGGCAGCGCGACGCCGAGGGCCATCGCCCCGACCACAGCGAAGACCTCCCCACCGTTGGTGGGCAGCGTCCAGGCGATGACCTTGGTGATGTTGTCGTAGACCGTGCGCCCCTCGCGCACGGCCGCCACGATCGAGGCGAAGTTGTCATCCGCGAGCACCAGCTGGGAGGCCTCCTTGGCGACCTCCGTGCCCGTGATGCCCATCGCGACGCCCACGTCCGCGCGCTTGAGCGCGGGCGCATCGTTGACGCCATCTCCCGTCATGGCCACCACCGAGCCATCGGCCTGCAGGGCCTCCACCAGCCGGAGCTTCGCCTCGGGCGTGGTGCGGGCAAACACGTCCGTCTCGCGGGCCAGGGCCGCGAGGGCCTCGGGGGACAGGCCCTCGAGTTCGGCCCCCACGACCACCCGCGGGGCGTCGGCCAGGCCCAGCTGGGCTGCGATCGCCCCCGCCGTCAGGGCATGGTCCCCCGTGATCATCTTGATGCGGATCCCGGCCTCGCGGCACTCCTGCACGGCGGCCAGCGCTGCGGCACGGGGGGGGTCGATGAGCCCGACCAGCCCCAGCAGGCGCAGGCCCCTGGGGGGGGCCTCGGCCGTGAACGGGGCGCCCGGGGGGGCCTCCCCCGTCGCGATCGCCAGCACGCGCAGCCCGCGCGAGGCCAGCGCCCGCACCTGCGCCTGCCAGCGGCCCAACTCGACGCCGTCGGCCAGCATGGCAAACACCCGCTCCGGCGCTCCCTTCACGGCCACGACCGGGGCCTCGCCCCCGTTGTCGTGGCACGTCGCCATGTACTGCTGCCCGCCATCGAAGGGGATCTCGGCCACCCGCGGGCAGGCCCGGCGCTCGGCCTGCGGGTCGAGCCCGGCCTTGTGGCCCAGCGTGACGAGGGCGGCCTCCATCGGGTCACCGCTCGGCCGCCAGCCGCCCTCCGCGTGGTGCACCTCGGCGTCGTTGCACAGCAACGCCACCCGCGCGAGCGCCACGAGCGCCTCCGACGGCTGGTCGGGCGCGAAGGCCCCGTCCGGGGCATAGCCCTCCCCGGAGACGGCCACCTCGCCCTCCGGCGTGACGACGGCCTGCACCATCATCTCGTTGCGCGTGAGCGTGCCCGTCTTGTCCGAGCAGACGATGGCCACCCCGCCCAGCGCCTCGACGGCCGGCAGGTGCCTGATCAGGGCGTGGCGGGCCGCCATGCGGCCCACGCCGACGGCCAGCGTGATGGTGACCACGGCCGGCAGGCCCTCCGGGATGGCGGCCACGGCGAGCCCCACCACCATCAAGAAGGCCTCGTCGGCGGCATACCCCCGTCCCCAGACGGCCAGCACGAACAGCGCCAGCGAGGCCACCAGGATGACGGCCGTGATCTGCCGGGCGAAGCCATCCAGCTGGCGGGTCAGCGGCGTCTGCAGGCCCTCGACGCTGCGCAGCAGGCGGCTGATGCGGCCCAGTTCGGTCCCGTCCCCCGTGGCCACCACCAGGCCGACGCCCCGGCCCGCCACCACCATGGTGCCGGACCAGGCCATGTTCACCCGATCCGCCAGCGGCGTGTCGGCCGCCAGCGGCCCCCCGCCCTTCAGCACGGCCTGCGACTCCCCCGTCAGCGCGGCCTCGTCGACGCGCAGGTGCTCGGCCGCCACCAGGCGGAGGTCCGCGGGGACCCGGTCCCCCGGCTCGAGCAGCACCCGGTCGCCGGGCACGAGGGCCTCCGCCGGCACGCTGACGCGCCGGCCGTCGCGGACGACGGCGGCGCGCGGATCGATCATGCGCCGGATGGCCTCCAGGGAGCGCTCCGCCCGGCCTTCCTGCAAGAACCCGACGACCGCGTTGAGGACGACCACGGCCAGGATGACGCCCGCGTCGACCCAGTGCGACAGCACCCCGGACACCACGGAGGAGGCCAGCAGGACGTAGATCAAGGGGTTGTGGAACTGCATCGCCAGGCGGCGCAACGGCCCCCGCCGCCGCGGCTCGGGCAACCTGTTGGGGCCATGGCGCGTCAGCCGCGCGGCCGCCTCCGTGCTGGCCAGGCCCGCTGGGCCACCACCGAGCCGCGCCTCGACGGCCTCGCTGCGCTCGGCGTGCCAGGGGGTACCTCTCTCGGGCATCGCACGGACCTCCAGCCACCACCATGCCACGGGCGGGCCGGGCCGTCGTCGTGGCAGGGGCCATGGTACGCTGATCGCCATGGCCAAGATCGCCCGATTGCCGCTGCACGTCGCCAACCAGATCGCCGCCGGGGAGGTCATTGAGCGGCCGGCCTCCGTGGTCAAGGAGCTGGTGGAGAACGCCCTCGACGCCGGCGCCCGGCGCATCACGGTGGAGGTCACCGAGGGCGGCCGGCACCTGCGCGTGGTCGACGACGGCGAGGGCATGGCCCCCGACGATGCCGTGGCCGCCTTCGAGCGCTTCGCCACCAGCAAGCTGCGGGACGCCGAGGCCCTGTGGGCACTCACCACCATGGGCTTCCGGGGCGAGGCGCTCGCCTCGATCGCCTCGATCGCCCGCGTGGAGTGTCTCACCCGCCCCCGCGGCGGAGACCGCGGCACGCGGGTCTGGATCGAGGGCGGCAGCGAGCCGGCCGTGAAGCCCGCCGGCTGCCCGGAGGGCACGGCGATCACCGTCGCAGACCTGTTCTACAACACCCCGGCCCGCCTCAAGTTCCTGCGCGCCGCCGCCACGGAGCAGGGGCACATCCACGACGTGGTGCTCGGCCTCGCGCTGTGCCACCCGGAGGTGGGCTTCCGGCTCACCATCAACGGCCGGGAGGCCCTCTCCACGGTGGGGGCCGGCGCCCTGCCGGCGGTGGTGGCCGCGTTGTTCGGCGCGGACGCCGAGGCCGACATGGTCGGCGTGGACCACGCCGGCGCCGGCGGGCGCGTCTGGGGCCTCGCCAGCCGACCCGACCGCCCCCGGGGGGATCGCTCGCGCCAGTTTTTCTTCGTGAACCGCCGCTGGGTGCGCCACCCCGTCCTCGCGCGGGCGCTGGAGGAGGCCTACGGCGGGCACCAGCCGCCCGGCCGCCACGCGAGCTGGGTGCTGTTCCTCGAGGTCGATCCGGCTGCGGTGGACGTGAACGTGCACCCCGCCAAGAAGGAGGTGCGGCTCGGCCAGACCCAGCGGGTGTACCTCACGCTGGTCGATGCACTGCGCAAGGGCTTCGCGCAGGCGTGGACGGAGGCCGACTACGCCCCTGCGCCCCCCGAGGGCTCCGCCCCGGCGGAGGCACCCACCCGGTGGGGAGGCGCGGGGGGCTGGGGGGCCCTGCCGGAGCGGGCCACGACCTCGGCCGCGGAGGCCGCCGCCGCGATGGCCTTCTGGGCGCCGCTCCCCCCCCTGGAAGGGGATCAGCCGGCCGCCGACGGCGGGCCGCACGCCCCGGCGGGCGGGTTGCCGCAGGGCCTGCCGCCCGCCTGCTTCCCCGAGGGCCCCGGCCTGCCACGGGAGCTCGACGGGCTGCGCGTGCTGTTCCAGCTGCAGCGCACGTACATCGTGTGCGAGCACCCGGAGGGGCTGTTCCTCATCGACCAGCACAACTCCCACGAGCGCTGGCTCTACGAGCAGCTGCGCCCGGCAGGGGTGGTGTCGCAGGCGCTGCTGATGCCGCTGGTGCTGCCGCTCTCCCCCCGAGAGGCCGGGCTGGCCGAGGAGTTCGGGCCCCGCCTCGCCGCCCTGGGCTTCGACCTCGAGCCCTTCGGCGAGGGCCGCTGGATCCTGCGCGGCATCCCGGCCCTGCTCCCCCTCGACGCGGCCGAAGGCACGGTGCGCGAGTTGCTCTCCGGGGCCGAGCGCACCGGCGTCGTCGTGCGGCAGCCAGACGACGACCCCATCCGGCGCACCATCGCCTGCCACGCCGCCGTGCGGGCGGGAGACCCGCTCTCGATGGCGCAGATGGAGGAGGTCGTGGCCCGCCTGCGCGAGACCCGCCACCCGCTCACCTGCCCCCACGGCCGTCCGACGGGCATCCTGATCTCGATGCAGGAGCTGGCGCGACGGTGCCTGCGGGCGTGAGCCGGCCAGCCCTCAGTACACCCACCCCGCGCGCAGCTGCAGCCGGCCCCCCGCCTGCGCCATGTTGCGATCGGGCGTCGTCCCCGTGAAGCCGTCCGCGGCCTGCACCCACCCCAGCGAGAGCTCGAACGGGGCGAGCGCGTAGCGCAGCTCCGTGCCGAGACGCCAGCCGTGCAGCGGCAAAAAGGGCGCGACGCCAGGCGTCAGCACCTGGCCCGTGGGCAACACCCGGTAGCCACCCCAGGCCGTCCAGGCCAGCTCGGGCAGCAGCCGCCACCCGAGGCCCGCCTGGACGTCGCCCCCGAAGGCCAGCCAGTTCGCCGACAGCCAGTCGGTGGTGTCCACCTCCAGCGCGGCGCCGGGGGTGCCGTTCACGACCACGGCCTGGGTGGTGAGGCTGCTGACGCCTCGCACCAGCACGCCCGAGGCCACCAGCGCCTCCACCCCCTGGCCCAGCGGCCAGCGGCCCCGCAGGGCGGCTGCGAGCTCGGTGTCGTCGCGCCGGTGGCGGACCCTGAACCGGGACGCCACGGCCTGATCCTCGAGCACGAACCCGACGGAGCGCAGGCCCAGGCCCAGGCCCACCGTCGGCGTCAGCCAGTGATCCCACTGGACGCCAGCCCCGAGGCCGAGGGGCACGGTGCTGTCCGAGCGCCCCGCCTCGAAGGTCTCCCGCCAAGCCACCGGGAGCTCCAGGCCCACCACCACCCGGGAGGCAAAGGCGGGCCGCGGGCTCGGCCCGGGGTCCCCGGGCCCCGCGGCCACGGGGGGCGGCGGAGGTGGGGGCAGCGCCTCCCCGGGCAGGCCGCTTGGCCCCGCGGCCTGCGTCACCGCGGGCACCGCCGGAGCGGGCGGCGCGGCCGTCGCCCCGACGTCCGGGGGTCCGGGCGGCTGCGCCACGGGGGGCGGGGTGCGCACCGGCACGGGCCCGGGCGCGTCAAAGGGGAAGGGGCCAGGGAACCCCGGCCCCCCCGCCGGGAAGACGGGGGCCGGGGTGATCCTGGCCAGGGGCGCGCGCCCGGCCGGCCGCGGCGTGCGGTCCACCCCCCGGGGCCGACGTGGGTGCCCCGCGCGGTGGAGCCGCAGCGTGATCAGCATGCCCCGGCCGAAGGGCACGAGGCGGACCCCCTCGGCCAGTGGCGCCCGCAGCCAGAAGGTGACGCGGGTCCGGGCCGCCAGCGTCTCGACGCGCACGTGGCTCACCGGCCCGAAGGCATGACGGTCCAGGCGCGGCACCACGCCCTCCGTGCCCACCCACTCGGCCACGAGGCGGGGCGGGGCCAGCACCTCCAGCACGCGCGGCCGGGCGCCGGAGGGCGGCGTCAACACGATGGAGCCGGCCGCGGCGTCGTAGACGTACTCGGGGCCCCACGCCTGGGCCACCACCGGCACCGGGGCCGCCACCAGCGCCGCGGCGATCGCCACCCCACCGCCCACCGGCCTCACGACGCGGGCCTCGTGGCCCAGCGGCCCCGCCGCCGGCGCCAGTGACACCAGGCCGCCACCCCGCACCCCTCACACCGCGGGGTGGGGGCCTTGCACACCTCCCGCCCGTGCCAGATCAGCCAGTGGTGGGACGCGGCCCAGTCGGCCCGGGGAATGGTCTTCATCAGGTCCGCCTCGGTGGCCTCGACGCCATCGGCATCGGCGAGGCCGAGCCGGTTGGCCACCCTGTGCACATGGGTGTCCACGGGGATCGCCGGCAACCCGAAGGCGTTGCTGAGGATCACGTTGGCGGTCTTGCGCCCCACCCCGGGGAGGGACATCAGGGCCTCGCGCGTGCGGGGCACCTCCCCCCCGAACCGGTCGAGCAGCAGCCGACACGCCTCCACGACGTGGCGCGCCTTGGTGTTCGCGAGCCCGATGCGGGCGATCCAGGGCTTCAGGTCCTCGGGCTCCAGCGCGGCGAGCGCCGCCGGCGTCGGATAGCGCGCGAAGAGGGGTCCCGTCACGACGTTGACCATCTTGTCCGTGGTCTGGGCCGACAGCATCACGGCCACCAGCAGTTCGAAGGCGTTCCGGTGCGCGAGCGCGGTGCCACGTCCCCCGTACTGCCCCGCCAGGGCGGCCAGCACGGCCTGCCGATCGGCCGGCCTCAGCCAGCGCGGTGCCATCCGGCGCCCCTCACTGGGCCGTACCGCTGCCGTCCGCGTCCTCCTCGACCGGCGCCAGGGCCTCCTTCACGACGATGGTGGCCGAGGCTGCCGGCTCCTCGGCGTCTCCCTCGTAGATGTCCACGGGGTAGAACCCCGCGGGCAGCGTCGAGGTGTCGAACGCCGCGCACACGTCGCCATCCAGGGGCTCCAGGCATGGCGTGGCCCGCCCCTCGATGACGGGCTCCTCGAGCCCGAGGTCCGCGGCCACCTGCTCGGGCAGGCCCAGGAAGAACGTGGCGCTGGCGGCATCCTCACCCACCAGGGTGTGGACGAGTTCCACCTGCCCGGCCTCGTCGGGGGTCCTGTAGGCCGGGAAGGACGCCACGTTCTGCCCGGTCGGCGCCACCGCCGAGCAGCCGGAGACCGCCAGCATCATGACCAGGGCCAGGGGAGAGATCGTTCGCATCGCCAGCCTTCCAGTTCCGCGCATCAGGGCACCCCCTCCGCGCCGCTCATCCTATACCCGGCCGGCGAGGCCGCCACCTCGGCCTGGGCCGCCGCCGCGGAGGTCACGAAGGCGACCGTGCCGCGCGAGGTCACCATGTCGTCGTCCAGGAACACATCGACCAGGTAGATGTTCTGGGGCAGCCGCGCCGGGTCGAGCTCGACGCAGAACGTGCCCGGCGGCACCCCCGCACACAGCGTCCCGGCGGCGTGCCCATCCGGGGCCTGATCGGGCGCCGGGTCCACGTACCCGTAGGCCTCCTTCGCGTTCGAGGGGGCGTTGCGCACCCGGAAGGTGGCCTTGGCGGCGCCGGGCGGCTGCGGGAACGTCAGCGGCACCAGCCGCCGGACCGGGTCCGGCACGGCGTAAGGGCTCCGTGCGTTGGTGCCGGGCAGGCCCGCCAGCGAACAGCCCGCCAGGGCCACCGCCACGCCGGCCGCGCCCCCGAGCTGCCGCACCCGCACCGCCTGCATCAGTAGTTGTAGCCGAGCGTGAGGGCCGGGCCGTGGGACAGCCAGCTGTAGTCGTTCGCACCGCTCAGCGTGGCCAGCTTGTAGCCCAGGCACAGCCCGAAGCCGCTGAAGTTCAGGCGTGCCTCGAGGCCTCCTCCGGCGTTGAGCAACGGGTAGATGGGCTGCGTCGGCCCGCTGCCCCCGGCCAGGAAGTTGACCTCCCCCGTGAGCGCCAGCCCGAACGTCTCGTTGAACGGGACGCCCACGCCGAGGCCCAGCCCCCCCCCGAGGCCGAGGTGGGAGGCGGAGAGGTAGTCGTTGAAGGTCTCGAAGCCCTCGACCGGCGCCACCCCCGCCACGGTGGTGCCCACCGTGACGTTGCGGAGCGCCAGCTGCGGCTGCGCGAAGAGCTCCACGCCGGCCCCCACGTCGAACCGGGCGCGCCCACCGAGGCGCACCTCCAGCTCGTCCCGGGTGCGGCGCCGGTTCAACACCGGGCCGACCGCCTGGTCGGTGAAGGCGTACCCCTGCGACCGCAGCCCCAGGTGGAGACCGAACATCGGCGTGAACATCTGGTCGAGGCCGAGCTCCACGTTGGGGGCCAGGCCCGCCGTGACCTCGGCGTTGCCGGCCCGGTAGGTCTCGGACAGCCCCACCGCCAGCCCGGGGCTCACGTAGGCCCGGCTGCCGAAGAAGGCCCTCGGCTCCACCACCACCTCATCGGCGAAGGGGTTGTCGTCCCCGGGCATCGGGGCCGGCACCGGGGCCGCCACGGGAGGGGGACCGGCCGGGGCCGCCACCGGGGGCGCGGCCGGCGCCTGCGGCGGCGGCGCCATCGCCACCGGCGGGGCCGAAGGCGGGTAGACCGGCAGCGGCGCGGCCGGGGCCTGCGGCACCGCCTGGGGGGCCGGGTAGGTGTGGGCGGGCGGGGCGGGTTGGGCCCAGACGCCGGGCGGCATCACCGGCCGCGGCGTCACGCGCGGGGCTGGGGGAAGGTACCCGGCGTAGCCCGGGTAGGCCGGGTACATCGGCACCGGCCGGGGCGTGGGCATGGCCACGGCCTGCGGCGGCGCGTACGGCCCCGCGTAGGGCGGGGCGTAAGGCCGCGGCTGGGGCGCAGCAGCCGCCCTCCGCGGGGTCACGATGAACACGAGGTCTCCGCCCCGGTTCTCGGTGCGCAGGTCGGCCGGGGCCCGGAGGTCGAAGACCACCCGGGTCAGCCCGGCCCCGTGCCGCGCGGCCCGGATGCGGGTCACCAGGCCCTGGCCCAGGGCGATGCTGCTTTCCGGGGCCCCCAGCCAGTGGCCGCGGAGGTCGACGGCGAGGCGCCACGGGTTCGAGAGCCAGTGGACCCGGTAGGCCGCCCCGGCGAGGCCCGGCACGGCCAGGGTGGCCCCCCCGAGGTCGCCGGCCACCGCCACCGGGCCCACCCCGGGCAGCACGTTCGCAGCCAGGGCGGCCGGGGAGGGCACGCCCACGAGGGCCAGGGCCAGCAGGGTTGCACGGAGCATCTTCAAGGTCGTCTCTCTGGGGCGAGCACCCGCCAGGCGGGCCCCCAGCCTACGGCACCGTCGTCCCGGTGGGCTGTGACCGCGACACCGGAGGTGGCCGGCGGATCAGGAGTAGGGTATAGATACCCTCGCGCCCCTTATGCCCACGCGGCCCCTCGGTGTACCGTGTCTGCGACCTTCCGTCCTCCGTTGCTCACCCTCGGCCTCCTCGGCCTGCTGACCCTGTCCGGATGTCAGGCGGCGGTGCAGAACCGCGTCCTGCCGATCCGAAACGCCGGAGACGCCCCCTCGCCCGTGCCGGCCCGGGAGCAGGCCGCAGCCCCGGCCAACCAGCAGCTGGTCCGCACCGGCGCGGAGGTCTGCGCAGCGGTGGCCAACGGTTGGCAAACGCTGCGCCCCCAGCTCACGGCCCTCCGGACGGCGCAGCTGGAGCGCCGCGCGCCCTACCGCCTGACGGCGGTGGCCGGGTGGCGCTTCTTTGCGGGGGGCTGGTCCCACGGGGACAGCCCCGGGCGCAGCCTGCGGCTGATCCTCGACTCCCCGGAGGGCCAGCTGGTCTCCTGGGACGTCTCGGACCCGGCCAGCTACGCCGCGGCCGACCAGACCACCTTCCCCCAGAACGCCACCCGCCTGCGGCTGGACCTCGACGAGCTGCTGCCCGGCGGCGGCCGCCTGCAGGTGAACCAGATCTTCCCCCTGGCGGCCCCCGGCGTGGGGTTCCAGGTGGCGGGCCGCGGGGACGTCGCGCAGGGCGGGCTGCTGGGCTCGCTCGTGATCGAGGCGCTGCAAGCCACCGCCCCCGACGGAGAGACGCTGGCCCAGGGTGAGCTGGTGCTGCGGGCCCGAGACGCCGGCGCCACCGTGCAGCTGGCCGCGGCGTTCGACGCGGGCGGCATGACGGGGGGGCGGCTGATGCGCGTCGGCGAGGTGGTGGGCCGCGTGCTGCCCGGCCTTCCCGGCCAGTGGGTGCTCGCCACCGACGAGGGCACCTTCGGCCTGTAGCCCGAGCCCCGGCCGCAGCCGGGCCCCGCAGTGCCGCCAATGGGAGTCGAACCCATACTTGCGCGATTTTAAGTCGCGTGACTCTGCCAGTTGGTCTATGGCGGCGTGGAGTGATTGTACCTCGTCAGCGCGAGGCCGGCGGCTGTCGCATCACCGCGTCCAGTTCGGCTTGCCGCGGGTTGGTGCCCCCGAGGGCCGCCAGGTGGCGGGCGGCGAGCTGGTGGTTGCGCATCCTGGGGGGATACGAGAGGCACACCCGGCGGTAGATGGCTCGCGCGTCGTCGACGCGCTTCAGCTCCTCGAGCGCCCGGGCGTACAGCAGCATCGAGTCGCTGCCGGGCCCCTCGCCCCGGTGTGCCTCGAACACCTGGGCGGCCTCCGCGTATCGCTGCTGCTTGATCAGCGTGTTCAGCCGCGCGAACAGGTGGGTCGGCTTGAAGGGGTCGACGCGCAGCGCGGCGCCGTACAGGATGCCGTGCGTGGGCCCGAGCGGCACGCGCTTCTCGGTGTGCGCCGCGAGGTGCTGGAGGTGGCTCGCCACATAGGCCGGCCACATGCCCCGCCCGTAGGCCTGCCAGCCGAGCCCTCCCACCACCAGCGCCACGGCGACGGCATAGCCCGGCAGCCAGGCCGGGGCCGGCTCAGGGGCGGGCGCCGGGGCGTCGGGCGTCAGCCCGATGGCCAGCGCCACCACCACCGCCAGCGCGCTCAGGGCCACGTGGAAGGGGAAGCCGAAGGCGCTGGCGACGACGATGGCCGTCAGGCCCCAGATCAACCCGAAGCGCGCCACCCGCGGCAACGCGGAGCGCCGCACCCGGCGCACCCAGGCCAGCATCGCGGCCGACGCCAGCCCGCCCCCCACGAGCCCGAGCTCGACGAAGGCCTGCAGCGGATCGGAGTGCAGCTGGTGGAACCTGGCCACGGCCAGCGCCTCCGAGAGCCCCTCCGGGTGGGCCCGGTGCATCGCCTCCACCGAGCCGATCTTCCAGCCGCCCAGCCCGGCGCCCGTCCAGGGCCGCTCCGTGACCATGTGCAGGCCAACCTGCCAGTTGCCCAGGCGCGAGTCGGTGTTGGCGTCCGGGGCACCGAGCCGCGCGAACTTCGCCACCAGGGGCCCGCCGAACGTCACGCCCGCCGCCCCGAGCGCCAGGACCACCACGCCCCGCATCAGCCACCCCCGGGCGTCCCGAGGCCGCAGGCGGGCCAGGGCGTCGCCCGCCGCCCCGGTGGCCAGCAGCGCCGTGCCTCCCCCCAGGACCAGGCCGATGACGGCGGCGCGCGTGGAGCACCCGAGCAGCACGACGAAGCCCACCGCGACCACGCCCAGGCCCATCCAGCGCCGGGCCGGCCGCGCCTGGGCCAGGCTGAAGCCCAGCACCAGCGGCAGCGTCAGCGCCAGGCACTCGGCCAGGTAGTTCTGGTTGCCGAAGGAGCCCATCGGGGTGGCCATCCGGCTCGGCGCGCCGAGCGCCATCATGATGCCCTCCCAGAGGCTGCCGACGGGGCCCAGCTTCGCGAGCGCGCTGATCGGGACCCTCGCCCACTGCAGCAAGCCGAGCCCGGCCTGCAGGGCCGTCAGGGCCGCCAGCAAGGCAACGGCCTGCCCGCGCCGCCCGGCCGGATCCCGGGCGAGCCACGCCAGCACGGCGTGGCCGGCCAGCAGGTAGGCCGCCAGCGTCAGCGCGAACCGCACGTGCAGGGCCGGGTGCGGCACCCACAGGCTGGACAGGGCCGCCCAGCCGCCGAAGGCCGCCAGCAGCCACCAGGCAGGCTCCCGCGGGACGGGCCCGGCCAGCCCCTCGCCCCGCAGGGCCTGGGTGGTGAGGCCCAAGGTGGCCAGCACCCAGGCCATCGCCACGGCGAAGGCCTCGGCCCCGATCTTGAAGGGATCGTCCAGGAAGCGCGGCAGCGCGAACACCGTCCCGATCACGGCGAAGGCCAGCAGGGGCCCGAAGGCCCGATCCAGCCCGGCGGCCAGGCGGGCGACGCCCCCGGCCTCGGTGGCGTCGCGAGCAGCCGACGAGGCCACCGGGGCGTCCAGTTCCGTCATCGCTTGCCTCCCGCGGCCGGCTTGCCCGCGCTGACGGGCAGCCCCAGCTTCGTGCGCAGCTGCACCACCGTCTTCGCCACGGCCACCCGCCGGGCCTTGCCCCCGGGCATCTTCAGGTAGGCCTCCAGGTGGCCGAGCGCCTCTCGGTCCTGGCCGGCCCGCAGCGCCAGCAAGGCCAGGTTGTAGACCACGCGGGCATCCCCGGGCCGTCGGGCGCGCAGCTTGGTGTAGATGCTGCGGGCCTCGTCGAGGCGCCCCTGCTCGTGACACAACGCCCCGAGCGACAACAGCACCTCGCCGTCGTTGGGATCCTGTTCCAGCACCTTGCGGAAGTAACGCTCCGCCTCGGCCTTGTGGCCGGCGTCGATGGCCGCCATGCCCGCCGCGAAGTTGGCCCGGCGGTGGCCCGGCTCCTCCGCCAGGATCGGCCCGAAGGCCCGCTCGGCGTCCGGCACCTTCAGGCGCATGTAGGCCACGGCCTGCTCCACGCGCTCGTCGCGCGTGAGCGAGACGGCCGGCGGGGCCTGCGAGAGCATCAGGAGCAGAGGGCTGGCGACGAGGGCCAGCTGCGCGGCGGCGCGGGGCGGGTGCAAGGGAGCCTCCAGGACGAGAAAACGGGCCCCGTCAGTGTAGCGCAAGCCAGCGCTGGGGGCTACTTGCGGCGGGAGCGCTTGCCGCCGATGGTGCCCTGGGCCTGGTTGTCGGCCTCATCTCGCCCCCCGGCCCTGCGCAGCGCGTCGGCCTCGGCCGCCCGTGGGTCGGGCTGGCCCATCCGGGCGAGCAGGCGGGCCGCCTTGCGGTGCTGGCGGGTGGCGGGGTGATAGAAGGTGGCGACCTCACGCAGGATGGGCGTGGCCTCGGCCTGGCGGCCCGCGGCCTGGAGCGCCTGGCCGCGCTGCAACACGGAGTCGAACCCCAGGCCCGCGGCCGCGTGGCGATCGTAGGTGGCCAGCAGGGCGTCGAAGGCTCGCCGGCGCCCGAGCTCGGCCAGCACCTTGGGGACCACCCGTTCCTTGATGCGGGCGTGATCGGCGGCCGCAGCCCCCAGCAGCGCGATGCTCGGGGCGCGGGGCTCGCGGGCCTGCAGGCGCTGCATCAGGTACAGCTCGTGGCTGGCCCACCACTCCGCGCCCACGCCCCGCGCGGTGCCGAGCCAGCCAAGGCCAGCCAGGGTGAGCACCACGGCCAGCCCGTAGGGGCCCGCCCAGCGCCCCGGCAGCAGGGCCGGGGCGGCCTCGGGGCGGGCCGACAGCCCCATTCCCACGGCTGCCACGAGCGCCAGCGCCCAGGCGGTGATGGCCACGTGGCCGGGGAAGCCCGCCAGGCTGGCGACGCCGAGGCCGACGACGCCCGCCAGCAGCCCCACCCGCCAGGCCAGGGGCTGGTCGGCTGCCCCGTGGAGGCCGCGCTCCCAGCGCCAGCAGGCGGCGGCGAGCAACCCAGCGCCCACGAGGCCCAGCTCGAGCAACACCTGAAGCGGCTCGTTATGCACCTCCAGGAACTGCGACACCGAAAGGGCCTCGCTGAGCCCGGCGGGGTGGGCCGCCAGCAGCCAGCGAGGCGCGTCCGCGGCGAAGCCCCCCAGCCCCACCCCCCACACGGGGGCGGTCGCCCAGGCCGAGGTCGCCACGGCCCAGTTCCCCAGCCGCGAGGCGACGTTGGCGTCCGTGAGCCCCGCCTGCGCCAGCTTGGCGAGCAGCGGCTGCCCGACGGTCCCCAGCGCCAGCAGGGCCCCGACGCCCAGCGCCGCCGGCCACCCGAGCCCGCTGCGCGGGCCCGCCCCCTCCCCGCGCCGCCGCGCCAGCCAGCCGACGGTCAGCGCCAGCGCGGCTGCGACGAGGCCGCCCAGGAAGGCGGCGCGGGCCGAGGTGAGCACGAGCACCCACACCCCGGCCAGCCCCAGCGCCAGCCCGGCGCCGCGCACCAGGCGCGAGCCCGCCGCCCACGCGGCGCCGACGGTGACGGGCACCAGCAACACGAGGAGCTCGGCCAGGAAGTTCGGGTTGCCCAGGCCCCCCTGCACCACGCCCCGGCCATAGGGGGCCTGGATGGCATACACCAGGCCATCGAGCAGCCCCTCCCGCGGCACGGCGTCAGCCACCCCCATCAAGGGCGCCTTGACGGCTTGCAACCCGGCCATCGCCAGCTCCACCCCCAGCAGGGCCGCCAGGCAGGCCAGCGCCCAGGCGCCACGGCGCCGCGGAGCCTCCGCAATCCAGCCCCCGAGGGCCACGGTGGCGAGCACCACCGGCACGAGCGTCAGCCCGAGCGCGAGGTGCAGGCCGGGGTGTCGCGCCAGCGGCGAGACGGCCACGACCCAGGCCCCGAGGGCCAGCAGCCAACCGGCCGCGGCCCCGCGCGGCGCCAGCGGCACGGCGCCTCGCAGCGCCCGGGCGCCCGCGCACGCCACCACCAGCGCCCAGGCGGCGACCACCACGGCCCACTCCCCGCCCGTCCGGACGGGGTCGGCCAGGACGCGGGGCAGGTAAAGGGCGGGGGCGACGGTGGCGACCGGCAGCAGGGCGTACACGCCCAGATCAAGGCCGCGGCTCAGGCGTTCGGACCAGGTCATCGTCACTTCTTCTCCGGCCGGGCAGCCTCGGCCCCGGGGGCCGCCTCGAGGCGCCGCAGCGTCACCCCGGCGTCCCGGCGCTGCCGCTCGTTCAGCCCCGCCTTGCCCAGCGCCTCCCGCAGGCGGGTCCGCGCCTCGGCCCGGTCGCTGCGTTTGAGCGCCAGCATCGCCAGGTTGAAGGCCGCGCGGCCATCGGCCGGGTGGCGCTCGCGCAGGGTCCCGAACAACGCCCGCGCGGCGTCCGTGCGGCCGGCCAGCTGCTGCGCCACGGCCAGCGCCAGGGCCGGCTCCAGGTCCTGAGGCCCGGCCGCCGTGCGGGCCTGCTCCAGCACCGCCACGGCCTCGTCATAGCGGCGCTCGCGCGTGAGCCACATGCCCAGCGCCAGGCCCGCCCGCGGCTGAGCCGGCGCGGCAGCCAGGGCGGCCCGCAGCGCCCGCTCGGCGCCGGGCAGCTTGAGCTTCATGTAGGCGATGCCCACCTCGGCGCGCTGGTCCGGCGTGAGGGCCGTGCGGCCCGGGAAGGCGAGGATGAGGGCACCAAGGGCGAAGGCCCCGGCCAGGGGCAGGAGGTGTGGGAGCATGGGCTTCACCAGCGCGAGGGACCAAAGGCCCACGGGCACTCACGACGCGGGCTTGAACTCGAAGATACCATGAACTCGGCGCAGGTCGGCATAGATGGCGCTGCCCGCCAGCAGCGGCACGCCCGCCCGGTCGAAGACCAACCCCCGCACGTCGTAGACGCGGGCGCCATCGGCCAGCGTGACGGGCTGGCTGCGCAGGAGGGCCCCGGTGGGGTCATGCACGGCCACCGTGGCGGGCTCGGCCCCCGTGCTGTTGTAGGCCAGCCACAGGCGCCCTGCCGCATCGAAGGTGACGAGGTCCGGCATGCGCGTGAGCCCGAGCGCCACGTCCGTGAGCTGCTGCGTGGCGTCGAGCCGCTTGGCTCCCAACGTGCCGCCCCGCGTCGCCCCGAGGAGGTAAAGCGCGCCGCCGGGCGCCAGGGCCAGCCGCCGGGTGGGGACGAACGGGTCCGGCACCTGGAAGACGGCGAGCGGGTCGCGCTCCGGATCCGCCTGCACATAGACGATGTCGCGCTTGTTGGTGGTCCTGGCGGCCTTCTCCTCGGCGTCGAGGCGCAGCAGGGCCATGGTCAGCACCGTGCCCTCCGCCCGCAGCGCCGCGACGCCGGCCCGGGCCGTCCGGTAGCTGGGGAAATCCTCCGCGTCGCGCGGCGTGGCGGTGTACAGCCGCCGCAGCACGAGGCGCTCATCTTCCCGGTAGGTGTAGAACGGCGTGCCGAAGGCGCCAAAGGCGTAGCCGTCGACGGCATCGGGGGCCTGCTCATCCTCGAGGCCGAGCCCCACGGCCACCTCGAAGGTGCCGTCGCGCTTGAAGCGCCGCAACAGGTAGCGGCGGGGCGTGACGTCGTCATTCACCGCGTCGATGACGTGCAGCACGTCGCCCGCCCGGTCATAGTGCAGGCCCCCGAGGCCCTTGAAGTCGTAGCGACGCAGGAGGGAGCCCGTGGCGAGCGAAGGCAGCGCCGGGCCGGCCGGCGTGGCGGTGGGCACGGGCGAGGCCGTGGCCGCTCCCGAGGGGGTCGCGCTCGCGGGCGCCGCACTGGCAGGCCTCTCACCGGGCGCCGCGGTGGGCCCCGCGCTCGGGACCACGCCCGGGGGCGGCGGCGGCGCGGCACAGGCCGCCAGGGTCAGCGTCAGGAGGAGAGGCGCCGAGCGGCGCCAGGTGGGCAGGGTCACAAGCACCTCAGTTGACCGTCACAACGGCCTTGGACCGCTCGGGGTCGGGCCTGTTGCCAGCAGGGTCGCGCATGTCGGGGCCCAGCGTCACCTCGACGCGCTTGAGATCGTCAAAGGTGCCCACCGGGTATAGCAGCTCCACGACCCGGGCGTCCGTGGTGTCCACGACGACCTCGCGCACCCGCAGGCCGCTGCTCATTGGCTTGAACTCGGGTCCAGTGGGCAGCTCGCTGCCGTTGAGCACCACCAGCTCCCGGTCCTTGTCGAGGCGCGTCCAGTCCAGCTCCTTGGCGTCCTTGGCGGCGCTCATCGGCTCGCTGAGGGTCAGCGTCAGGATGTCGGCGCGGCTGGTGGTGCCCACCTCTCGATCCCGCCGCAGCTGGGCCGAGACCAGGGCCGGCGGCGTCTCGTCGCGCCGGGCCCGGAAGCGGAAGCGCCCCTCGTGCGTCAGCCGCCACCGGCGGTCCTGCACGAAGTAGCCGAAGAGCGGGTCCGTGAGCTGCTGAGCCCCGAGCTCGAACAGCTCGGCCTTCTTGAAGGCATAGCGCGTCTGCCCCCGCCCGAGCGCGCGCCCGCCGGCGTCCACCAGGCCCAGGTCCTCCCACTTCGTCTCGCGGGTGACGGGGTCCTTCTCGTCCTCCAGCTCGTCTTGCAGCAGCGCCACGGCGTAGAACACGTCCCCCTCGCCGCTGGCCAGGTAAGGGCCCTCGTAGCGGGCGGTGAAGACCCGGCCGGCGTCGTCCCAGGTCCCCGCCAGCTGGCGTCGGGCCACGGAGGTGCTGGAGAGCTTCAGGAACTCCGTCTCGGAGCCCGCGTACAGCCGGAAGGCGTCCGCAAAGGCCTGCCGCCCCGCCTCCGTCAGCGGCTCGCTCAGCGCGAGCGAGACGGCCAGCCCCTGGCCCGCCTCCCGCTCCTCGACGGTCACGGCCTCGATCTCGGGGTCGTCCGCCAGGAAGAACGGGTTGCCCAGTTCCTCCGGCTGCGGCCCGAAGTGGAGGGTGGCCTCGCCCGCCACCTCGACGGCCCGCGTGCGGCGCGTCAGCCCCTCCTTTGAGGCGGTGACGTCGTAGCGTCCGGCGGGCAGCGTCAGCGTGTAGCTGCCGTCCCCGGCCGTCACGGCCTGCCCCACCTCGGCGTCGCCGGCCCGGGCCACGACGGTGGCGCTGGCCACGGGCGTACGGTCGAGATCGACGACGAGGCCCCGCACGGCGAAGCCGGCAGGCTGGCTGGGGGCCGTGGCGGGCGACGCGGAGGGAGCCGCCGATGGCGAGGCCGCCGGGGTGGCCTCGGGGACGGGCGCGGGCAGCCCCCCGGTGGGGGCGGGCGTGCAGGCCGCCAGCAGCAGGGCGACGGCCAGCGCCGGGCGCAGCGAGTAGGTGGGTCGGGTCATGGGTTCAAAGGCTCCCCTCGATCACGACGCCGTCGCCCCCGAGGGTGACGCCGTAGACGTCCTCCACCTGGGGCCCGACGTGGAGCTTGAAGCGGGTCATGCCGTCGAAACGGCTGGCCGGCACCCGCACCTGCAGGCGCCGGGGGAACTTGGGCTCGTGGCGCACGCCCAGCCCCGGCGTGGCGGCCGCGCGGGCGTCAGCCTGCTCGAAGGCTTCCCGCTCCCGCCGGTCGGCCGTGCTGCCCACCACGTAGCGGAAGCTCGAGGCCTCCGTCGTGGCACTCGCCAGCGCCGAGGCCGGGTAGGCCCAGATGGGCTTGTTGAAGGTCACGAGGAAGCCTGCCGCGCCGCTGGCGTCCGGGGCAAGCGTGTCGACGGCCTCGACCTTCAGCGGCGTGAGGTCGCGCGCCAGCTCGAACCGCGCCGAGGTGTGGTGCGTGAAGCCCCACAGCGCCAGCGGCGAGGGCCGGACGCTCGGCCGCGGCTCATCCATCACGCCGCGCACGAAGGGCGCCACGCGGTCCGTGACGGCCCCCCCGCCCCCGTCGCGGGTGCGCGGGGCCAGGCCCATGCCGAGCGGCTGGCCGACCTCGTCCCGCGGCCAGGCCTGCACGCCGGCCGCCGGGTCGAACTCGACGGAAAGCCCATGGCCCGGCTGCCGGGCCACGATCGGCCCCGGGTAGGTGAACGTGGCCCGGCGGCCATCGTCGTCCCAGGCCAGCCGGGCCACGGCCGCCCCGTGGGCCACGCCGTGGCTCAGCGGGGCCTCGTCCGCGCTGTAGGTGGGCGCCACGCGCAGCAGGTCCTGCAGCCGCCCCCGATCGTCCGCGTCGAGGGCGTGCGAGAAGGTGAGCACCACCTTCAGCGGCTCGGCCGCGACGTCGCGGGCCAGGTTGGCGGGCTCCACCCGCGCGATCTCGGGGTGGCGGAACAGGCAGTGCCACATGCCAGCCTCGCTCCCGCCGAAGTCCACGCGGTTGACGGCCTCGTCCGTGGCCGACGGCGGCTGCACCACGGCCGTGCGGGTGCGCGTCGTGAAGCCCGGCGCCGAGGCCGTGAGCGTGAGGGCCAGCCCCACGGGCAGGTCCCGCAGCCCGAAGGCGCCGCCCGTGGCGGTGATGACGCGGTCGTAAGCCGGGTCCGAGGCCTTGACCTCGAGCCGGGAGGCCTCGACGGGCCGGCCCCGGTCGTCGAGGATGGCCCCCACGAGCACGGCCCGGGCCACCGCCGGGGCCGGCGAGGCCACCGGCGAGGGCCCGGCGACCGGGCCAGCGGGGCCGGGCGTACCGGCCGCCGCGGCGGGGGCCGCCGAGCCGCCACCGGCCGCCGGCGTTGCCGGGCCCGGGGCCGGTGCGGCGCCAGGCCCGGCCTGGCAGCCCACGGCGGCCAGCAGCAGCCAGGGCCAGGCGGCCCGCAGGGGGGGCCGGAGGCGACGCGGGGCGCTCACTGGATCGCCCCCGTGGCGACGTCCCCCGAGGCCGCCACGGCGTTGCCCGCCGGGTCTGCCAGCTCGCGCCCGGCCGTGGGGCCGTCGGCCCCCGCCCGCACGCGCAGCACCTCCGCGTCGTAGGGCAGGCTCCCCACGGGCAGGGTCAGCACCACGACGCGGGCGTCTTTGATGGCGAAGGTGAGGCCGAAGTTCCCGGCGACGGCCTGCGCGGAGTCCACCCGGACGGTGGCCCCCCCCGCCAGCGCGTCCCGCACCGCAGCCCCTCCCGTGCCGCCCGCCAGCGAGACGCCAGCGGCCCGGCGCATGGCCTCGGGGCTCGGCAGCGCGTCCTCGTCCGCCGCCGTCGCGAGCATGTAGCTGTCGAGCCGCAGCGTGCCGGGCGCCGTGAGGCGGGGGAAGGCCAGCATCGGCTCGGAGAACGTCAGCTCCACCCGGTCCACCGCCTCGCCGAGGTCATCGGCGTAGCCACGCCGGGCCAGCACCTTCTCCAGCCTGGGGGCCTCGTCGTCCGTCGCCACCTGGAAGCGCGTGAACGACAGGTGGGTCTCGTTCCAGCGGTCGTCCTCGCCCAGCACCGAGACGGGCAGCGTCAGGCCCGGCTCGGCGATGGCGTTGAGGATCAGCCCGCCGTCCCGCGTGGCGCCAGGCTCGCCGTCGAGGTCCGTGCCGAGGGCGAGGCCGCTGGCGTCGCGGATGGGCGTGTCGCCCCGCTGCACCAGCAAGAAGGCGTACTCGGCGCCGTCGGTCCGGCCCGTCTTGACCGGCGCCTTGAGCCGGAACGTGGCCTCGGTCCCGGCCTCGTCCCAGGTGAACTCGGCCAGCTCGGCCCCGTTCATGAAGGCCGAGTTCTGCTGGTAGCTGTAGGGCAGCTCCAGCGCGCCCACCGTGGCCGTCGCGACCCGCAGCTCCGCGAGCTCCTCCACGCCCGCCACCTCCGCGGGCAGGGGCTGGTCGTCCGCGAGGGCCTCGGCGTTGTTCGGCACCAGCCGGAAGGCCGCGGCGAGCCGACGCCGGTTCTCGGCGTCGAGCGGCTCGCTGAGCGTCAGCGTGAAGCGCATCTCGTCGTTGGGCAGCGAGGCGTCCGCGTCCGCGGGTGACACGCGGGTGATCTCGGGACGGTCGGAGAGGAAGTAGGGCGCAGCCGCCTGGGCCTGCTCGGTGGCCGCCCCCGTCACGCCGGCCCCGAAGTCGAGCACGTTCGCCGTCGCCGCCCGGACGTCCCGCGGCCGGAACACCACGACCTGGCGGCGCGAGGTCCAGCCGGGCCGTGAGGCCGTCACGGCCACCTGCACGAAGTATGGCACGTCATTCAGGGCGTAGCTGCCCCCGGCCGTGGTCGTCGAGCCCGTGTAGGGGGTGGCCTCGTCCAGAGAGGTCACCTCGACGCGCGTGCCGTCGGGGACGGCCGCCCCCTTCGCCGTGAAGACCCGCCCCTGCACGATGCCGACCTGCCCGGGCGCGGCCGACGGGGCCACGGCCTGCGAGGGGGCCGCCGACGCGGCGTCACCGGCCGGGGCGCCGGATGGCGCGGGGGACGGCGTCGCGTTGTCCGGCGGAGCCGAGGCGGGCGCCTGCGAGGCCCCGGGCGTGCCGGGGCCCGTCGGGGTGGCCGCCGGCGCCGCACAGGCGGCCAGGGAAAGGCCCGTGGCAAGCCAGGCGATGGGGCGGAGGGACCGGAAAGCTGACATGGTGGCTCCTGAGGCGGGGGCCTGGCGCGGCCAGCCCCTGACGGGGTTCAGAACGTGCCGAGCACGACGTTGTCGGCGGTGTTGGTGGCAGGCTTGGCGTTGGCCTCGCTGACGCCGTTGCCCGCGGGGTCGACGACGGCCTTCCGCACCAGCACCTTGATGTGTTTGAGGCCCGGGGGCAAGGCCGCCTTCGGCACAAACACGTTGACGGCGTTGGGGCTGTCGTCGCTGGGCTCGACGAAGACGTCGGTGGCCGCTGGCGTGGCGGGGTCGGCGTCGGGGACGAGCTGGAAGGCTGCCTGCGGGCGGGCGAAGGTGGCGTCGAAGGCCGCCGCCGTCTGGGTGGCGGCATCGAACGCGCCCGGCGTGCCCTTGGCCAGATCCACGCCGTCGAGGGTCTTCTCCGACATCGCAAAGACGTAGTTGTCGAGCGCCACCAGGCTGGCTGCGTAGCCCTTCTCGTCCGGGTAAACCCGCATCGGCTCCGAGAAGGTCAGCTCCACCTGGTAGAACTCCCCGTTGCCGTGGTCGGCGCGGGTGCGACTCGTGACGGCCACGGCCTGCAGCACCGGGGCCGCCTCGTCCTTCTCGACCTCGAAGCTGGCCGTGCGCTGGTGCGTCGCCTGCCAGCGCAACGCGGCGGTGGTGTCGGTGGCCGCCACCACCAGGCTCGACTTGCGCACGCCGAAGTAGGCCTCGCCCACGGCGGGTGCCGTGAGCCCCAGCACGTTGCCGCTGGCGTCCTCGATCAACCCGGCGCCCTCCGGGCGGACCAGCTGGAAGCGGTAGGCGAGGCGGTCGTCCTCCAGCCGCCGCAGCGGCGCGTCGAGCGTGACCGTGAGCGCGTCGCCAGCCTCGTTCCAGGAGAAGGCCAGCCGCGCCCGGCCGTTCCGGAAGGTGGCGCCCTTCTTCAGCACCACGCGCGAGGCCCGCTCGAGGGCCGAGAGGCCCTCGGGCATCAGCCCGGCCGCCGCCGGCGGCGCGTCGAGGGCGAAGGCCTCATCCACGCGCTGCCGGCTGTCGGCGTCGAGGGCCTCGCTGAAGCGCAGCGTGTAGCTCAGGCGCTCGGCCCGGACCGAGGCCGCGTCGGGCACGGCCGAGGCCAGCTCGGGGTAGTCCGACACGAAGTAGGCGGCCCCCGCCGTGTCGTCGGGCCCGCTGGCCCCGGGCGCCGCCCCGAAGTTCAGGACGTTGCGGGTGGCGCTGCCGGCCTGCAGCGCCACCACCCGGGTGCGCCGGGTCCAGCCAGCCTTGCTGACGACGGCCTCGATCTGCACGCCCTCGGGGACGCCGTTGGCCACCCAGCTGCCCGCCCGCGTCGTCACCGTGGCGCTGAAGGGCCTGGCGGCGTCCAGCGACCGCAGCGCGACGGAGGCCCCCTCCACCGCGGCCCCCTGCTCGTTGTAGACCATGCCCTGCAGGATGACCCTGGCCCCGCCGCCGGGCAGGGGCCCCGCGGCCGGGGCTGCGCTGGGGGCGGCGGGGCCGGGCGAGGCCGGGACACCCGCGCCAGCCGGCGCGCTGGCAGCGGCCCCGGGGGCAGCGCTCGCGGCCAGGGCCGACGCGGCCGGGGCCGCGGGCGCCGGCGTGAAGGCGCCGTCGCCCGGCAGGGGCGGCGCGAGCCCGGCGTTGGGGCAGCCCGCCAGCAGCAGGCCTGCGGCCGCAGGCCATGCGGCGCGGAGGGAACGGGGCGAGGTCGAGCGCTTCAAGGACGGGCCTCCGGTCGGCCGCAGGGGCGGCTACTTCGTGATCAGCGGGTTGATCCGACGGTGCGACTTGTATACCCGCATCATACGGTGGCACGTCGGCTTGAGGTCGTTTTCTCCGACACAGACGATGAACTCGCTGGGGTGCAGGTTCACCTTGTCGCCGGGCTTGAGGTCCTTGAGCTTGGGCGCCTCGTCCCACAGCACGGGGTACCAGACCTCGTCCACTTTGACGTAGTGGCCCGTGGCCGAGCCCCAGCTCTTGGTGTAGGGATCCTCGCCGCCGTTGTAGATGAGCTGGCGCTCGCTCGGCACGGTCTTGCTCTCGGTGAAGGTGCCGAAGGCCGGGGGCTCCTTGAGGCCCCGGGGCAACTCCTGCTTGCAACCCGCCAGGGTGCAGGCCGCCGTGAGGGCGAGGAGGAGGGAGGTGGGTCTGAGCATGGCAAAAGCTCCTGAGCGATCAAAAAGAGGGGGAATGCCTCAGGTGAGGCACTCCCCCGCTTGGTTGCGTCCCGGCGAACCGGTGCCGCGACTAGATGGTGGCCGAAACCAGGTTGTTGTCGGCGTCGGTGGCGGTGATGTTGTTGCCGGCCGGGTCCGTCACGCCCTCCACGCGGGCCTTGATGGAACGGAAGCCGTCGAACAGGTTCGCGCCATTACGAATCCAGATGTTGACCTGCGAAGGCGCATCAGGCTCGACCTCGATGGCGACGCTGGCGACAGCGTTCGCATCCAGATCACCATTGGTCGCGAAATCCGGCCCGGTGGCAGCGAAGGAGAACTCAGCCTTGGCGTCCGCAGTCGTGAACGAATAGGGAAGGCTCTCGGTGACGCCGTTGCCCTCCAGGTCCTCGTTGTTGAGGTCACCCGACTTCTCGCCGAGCATGAACGAGTAGTTGCTCAGGTCGAAGACCGTTTCACTGATGTTGGCCTGACCAGAGCCAGCGTAGGCAGCCATCGGCTCGCTGAACGTGAGCTCGATGCGGAGGTCCTGGTCGTCCTCAACCACCTCGACGCCCGTCAGCTTCGGATCGGTCTCGTCGGTCTTCAGCTCGAACGTGATGGCCGACTTGTGGGTCTCCGCCCAGTCGTCGCCAGCCAGGTCGGGATCCTTGAACGAGTTGTAGATCAACTCGTTGGTCGTAGGCATCGCGAAGTTGCCGGCGGCGTTGGTGCCAAGCATGTTCCCCTTCGCGTCCTCGATCTTGTCCGAGGTGACGGCGAACAGGGCAGCCTGGTACTCGGCAGCCTCGTTGTCGTCCGTCTGAAGGTTGCCGTCGAAGGTGTAGGTCACCTCGGTGCCGGCCGCATTCCAGGAGGCCTTGACCTTGTTGGTGGAGCTACCCAGGAAGGTGTTGCCCTCCCGCAGGAAGTAAGCCAGGGAAGCCGTGCTGGTGGCAGTGATGGCCCCAGCCACTTCCTGACCTTCGATGTCGGCGGCGGTGGAACCACCCGCCTCCGTGTTGGCCGGGAAGATGTGGAAGTTCTTCTCGAACGCGTCGCGGCTGTCCTCGTCGATGGCCTCCGACAGAACGACCTTGAAGCTCAGCTTCGTGGGATCAACACCCTTGTCGTCGTGCTCGGGGGTGGTGGAGGCAATCTCGGGGTAGTCCGAGATGAAGTAGGCAGCACCGTCGGTGTCGGCAGCACCCGTCTGCACACCGAAGTTCAGGATGTTCTTCTGACCCGTGGCCGACTGCTGGAACGACTGCACCCGACGACGGCTGGTGAAGCCATCCTTGGTCACGATAACCTCAACGTTCGCGCCTTCGGGCACGTTGTTGACGACGTACGAACCGTCGGTGGTCTGCACGGTGGCCGTGTAAGGCACGGAGGCGTCGAGCGAGGTCACCGTGACGGTGGCGGCATCGACGGTGGCACCCTTCTCGTTCCGGACGGTGCCGGAGACGATGAGGGTCTTGCCGGAGGCCGGAGGCGCCGAGACGGCGACCGAAGGCGCAGCCGAAGGCGCATCAGAGGCGCCGCCCGAAGGAGCGGCCGAGGGCGCGGCGGAGGTGCCGGTGGTGGGAGCCGCCGAGGGGGCCTCGGAGGCGGTGCCCGAAGGCGCCGCCGACGGGGTGGTGCCCGTGGGGGCGGTGGCGGGGCAGCCGGTCAGCATCGCGAGGGACAGGGTCCCGGCGACGGCGGCGGCCACGTTCTTGCGCGTGAAAGCCATTGCTGTTCAGTCCTCTTTCTGTGGTTGGGACGACTGGTCACTGGAAACCGACGCTAGGCCGCCGGACCCGAGTGTAAGGGATAAGGGAGTGTTTACCGCAGGATAAACAGGCTTCCAATGGTAGATCGTTCGGTTCCTGCTGTCAAACGAGCCGGGGGAGCGGTCGTCCACAGCGCAGGAGGTGAACAAAGGAAGCGCTGCAACCTGGAATTTTTATAGCACGGTGGAAAGTTGCCCCCGTGTGCCTGCCATCACATCGCCGGCGTGAGAGGTCGCACATGCGATCCGCGGGGCGCCTCACGCGGGGGCTGTGCAGACGGTGACGGCTGGGGCGTGCCGAGGGTCACACGGCGGGTGGGGGCGCGGCCGGGGGCCAGCCCCGTCCGAGCGGCCCCCGCGGGGTCCGCCTGGGACGCGAAGGAGCACGGGGCATACGCCGCCAAGGACCCCATCAAGCCGCCTCGAGCTCGGTCAAACAGGCTCGCGGGCTCATCGCGCCCGCCAGCGCCACCGGCGTTCACCCGCCCCAAAAAGTGACCCGAGGCGCCGCTGACCGCGGCGCCTCGGGGACCAGGATGGGGCAGGTTGAGAAGCGGGCTACAGGGTGGCGCCCGCCAGGTTCTGGTCGGCGTCCGTCCGGCGGATGGCGTTGCCGGCCGGGTCCGTGACGCCCTCCACGCGGGCCTTGATCGACCGGAAGCCGTCGAACATCGAGCGGCCGTTGCGGATCCAGATGTTGACGGTGTTGGGGAGCTCTGGGTCGACCTCGATGGCCACCGTGGCCTCCGAGGCCGCCTCCAGATCCTTGCCCACGCCGTGCAGCGTGTTGGTCGCCACGTCGTTGAGCCGCGGCCCGGCGTGATCCCCAATGGAGGTGAGGGCCTTGAAGCCAAACTCCTGCTCGGCGGTGAAGGTGGGCAAGCCGGCATCGAGGTCCTTGGCGGCGATGACGGTGATGCCGCCATCGAGTTGCTCGCCATCGAGATCCCCGGCCCGGGCACCGACCATGAACGAGTAGTTGGCCAGCTCGTACAGGGCCGGGTTGATCGTGGCGCGGCCAGATCCGGCGTAGGCCGCGAGCGGCTCGCTGAAGGTGAGCGCGAGGCGCGCGTCGTTGTCGTCCTCGATGAAGCTGACGTCCGTCAGGCGCGGATCCGTCTCGTCCTCGTTGAACTCGAACGCGACGGCCGTCTGGTGGGTCTCCCCCCAGCGGGGATCCGCCGCCACGGCGGCCAGCCGGTAGAACACGTTGCCATAGGGCGTCAGGGCCAGCTCGGTGTCCTTGAAGACGTTGTAGAGCGGTTGCCCCGCGGCCGGCCACTGGAACGCCCCGGCGCTGTTGGTGCCGAGCTGGTGGCCGTCGGCGTCCTCGATCTTCTCGGCGCCGGCAAACAGCATCGCCTGGTACGCCGCAGGCTCGCTGTCGTCCGTCTGAAGGTTGCCGCCCTCGAACGTGTAGGTCACCTCCGTGCCCTCGGCGTTCCACGTGGCCCGGACGCGGTTGCGCGAGCTCCCGAGGAAGGTGTCACCCGCGTTCAGGGTGTAGGTGAAGCTCGCGATCCGATCCCCCGAGGCCCCGTCGTCCAGGCCATCGTTCGCCGTGGTCTCCCGGCCGGCGACGTCGTCGTGCAGCGTCGCTGCCTGCGCGTTGGCCGGCACCACGTGGAAGGCGTCGTCGAAGGCGTCCCGGCTGTCCGCGTCCAGCGGCTCACTCAGCGTCACCTTGATGGCGAGCTTGCTGGGGTCGAGGCCCCTGGCGTCGTGCTCGGGCGTGGTGGCTGCGATCTCCGGGTAGTCAGAGATGAAGTACGCCGCGCCATCCGGGAGCGGCTCCGCCTGCACCTGGTGCAAGGTGTAGCCCAGCAAAGGCTGCCTCACCCCCGTGTAGCCAAAGTCCATGGTGTTCTTCTCGCCGGTGGCCCGCTGCTGGAAGGACCCCACGCGGCGCCGCGTGGTCCAGCCCGGCTTGGTCACGACCACCTCGACGTTGGCGCCTTCCGGCACGTCGTTCACCACGTACGAGCCCGCCGTGGTCTTCACCGTGGCGCCGTAGGGCACGGCCGCGTCCAGCGACGTCACGGTGACGGTGGCGCCCTCGACGGCCGCGCCGGCCTCGTCGTAGACCATGCCGGAGAGCACGATCACCTTGCCCGTCGCAGGCGGGGCGGAGATGACGGCCGAGGGAGCGGCCGACGGGGCCGCGTCACCGGGCGCAGCGGCCGGCGTGGCGGAGGCCGCCACCGCGGACGGCTGCACCGCGGCCGACGCCGGCGCGGAGGGGGCTCCTGTGGGGCTGGTGCCCGTCGGCGCGACGCCAGGGCAGCCGGTCAGCGCGACCAGCGACAGGGTGCCCGCGAAGGCTGCGGCCACGTGCGTGCGGATGAAGGCCATGGAGCTGGGTTCCTCTTTTGTGCGGGTTACGCGGGACGTCGACGGGCCCCGTGCAAGGAGCAACCTCCGTCGGGGAAAGCGGCGGAACGGGCCGCAGCTTCCCCGCAAGATTGTGCCACATCTTGCCCGATCGCACAGGACGGGCCTCTGCCCCAGCGCGCGGGACCCGCGACAGGCCCCGCCTCCCGAGGACCGCCGCCGCCGGCCCCTCAGGGGCCGGGCGGCGCGCCTCCCACCCGCTTCAGCTGGTCGAGCTCCAGGATCAGCAGCCGCCCTGCCGCGTCGAGGGCCAGGTCGCGGACGTCCCGCAGCGTCTCATCGCCCCCCTCGCCTGCGAACACCTGGCCCCCCGGCCCCGCGTACACCTGAAGCTCGCCCCCGGGCGCCTTGCGCAACACCCGCCGGTCCCCCCCCAGCCACAGCGTGCCGTCCGGCGCCAGCACCACGGCCGAGAGGGCCCCGAAGGCCAGCCACCGCTCCACCTCAGCCCGCGAGGCCAGCACCTCCCGCTCGGCCCCCGCCAGCCGCACCACCCGCTCGGCCCCGGCCTCGATGCACACGAAGGCCCCTGGGCCCGCAGCCCGCAGGCCCCGCGGGCTGCGGAGGTCCGCCCAGGCCTCGTGCGCCCGCACCTGGCCGTCGGCCCCCAACGTCAGCACCCGCGCCAGGCCGTCGTCATACCAGACGAGGCGGCCGTCCGGCAGGAAGCCGAGCTCGCGCGGGCTCGCCAGCGACACGGCCGCGGCCGCCCCCTCGCCCCGGCCCCCATAGCCAGGGCGCCCGTCGCCCACCAGGGTGGTGAGCCGGCGGTCGGCGTCCAGCCACTTCAGGCACGGGAAGGCGCCGGCGACGGCAAAGGCGACCCCGCCCGCGGGGTGCGGCACGATCGCCGTCGGGGGGCCCAGCGGCGTGCGCCAGGCGTACTGCCCATCCCGCAGGAAGCCCTCCTCCCCGGAGCCAGCCGCCACCGAGACGGCCCCCCCCTCATCCACCAGGTAGAGGCGCCGCGCGGCATGGTCCGCCACCACCACCCGCCCGTCGGGCAGCGGCGCCATCCGCGTGGCCCCGACGAAGCGGGCCCAGCCGCGCGCCTCGGGGTCCCCAGCCACGACCCGCGGCGAGGCCAGGCCCGGATCGAACGCGATGATGCGCCCCTCTTCGGTGGCCACCAGCCCGCGCCGCCCGTCCCACCCCAGCGCTGCGCCCCAGGCCAGCGGCCCCTCGTCCGGCAGGCCCAGCCGGCGGCCGGCGCGGGCCCCCGAGAACGCCGTCAGGCCCCCGGCCTGCTGCTCCAGCACCAGCGGCCCCTCGGGCGCGAGCCCCACCGCCAGCGGCCCGCGCAGGGCGCGCTCCAGCTTGACGTCCTCCACCGTCCCGTCCAGCAGGCGGCAGCGGCGCAGCCGCCCGTGGCCGTGGTCCACCACCCACAACGCGGTCGCCTCGGCGGCCAGGCCCAGGGGCACGGAGAGGGCCACCGCGTCGCTTGCCACGGGCTCGCTCGCCGCGATCGCCTCCCCGCCCCCGAGCAGCTGCTCGAGGCGGCCGTCCAGGCCCAGGGCCAGCACGCGGTCCTGGCCCGCCTCCGCGATCGCCAGGCGGCCGTCCGGCAGCACGGCCAGCCCGCTGGGGTAGGTCAGCATTGCCTCGACGGCCCGGGCCGGCAGCGCGGCCCGGCCCGCCAGGCCCGTGCCGGCCAGCACCTGCACCTGCGCGTCGGCCACGCGCACCACCCGGTGGTGCAGGGGATCGGCCAGCACCACGCCCCCACCCCAGCGGGCCATCCCCGCCACCGTCGGGAAGGCCGGCGCCGCCGCGCCCCCCTCCGGGTACCCCCAGCCCCCGGACGGCACCACCGTGCGCAGCGTGCCCGCCGCCTCGAGGCGCCAGAGCGCATGGCGGCTGCGCGAGAACAGCCACGTCGCCTCCCCGTCCGGCAGCAGCCCCGCCACCTCACCCAGCGCGAAGGTCCGGGCCACCTCCCCGTCGCCCTCCCGCTGCGTGCCTGCCACCACCAGCGCGGCAGAGACCGCCTCGAAGGCATCCGACACGGCCACCGAGCCGAGGATCGCCTCCCGGACGATCCCGCGCAGGACCTCGGGGCGCAGGCCCTGGCGGCCGAGGGCGCCCAGCTCGGCGGGCGGCACGGCCTCGACCAGGCGCGCCTCGGCCGCCTCCGCCAGCGACGCCGTCAGCCGGTCCAGCACCCCCTGCTGGCCGACCACGAGCCCATCGAGGACCTCCTGCAAGACGAGGGTGGAGAAAACATCGACCTGCACGGCCTCCGCCCGCCCCTGGCTGGCCAGCGCCAGCAAGGAGCCCCCGAGGGCCGGGGCCTGGACCTCGAGGACGCCCTGCCCCGACCAGGCGTGCGGCGGGAGCTCGAAGGCCCCCGCGGCGTCCGTCAGGGCCTCGATGACCTCGCCGTGCGGCCCGCGCACGGGCTCGCCCGCCGCATCCCGCAGCCGCACGCGCACCCCCGACAGCCGCACCTGTCCCCACCGCGCGGGCGCCCCTCCGCCCAGGCCACCGCCGTGCTGACCGATCACCGCCCCGCCGTTCTGACCGATCACCGCCCCGCCGTTCTGACCGATCACCGCCCCGCCGTGCTGCCCGATCACCGCCCCGCCGTTCTGACCGATCACCGCCCCGCCGTGCTGGCCGATCACCGCCCCGCCGTGCTGCCCGATCACCGCCCCGCCGTTCTGGCCGATCACCGCCCCGCCGTGCTGACCGATCACCGAACCGCCGTGCTGGCTGAGCACCGCCCCGCCGTGCTGGCCAATCACCGCCCCACCGTCCACCACCGCCCCGCCCGGGTTGGCGGCCTCTGCGGGGAGCCACGACGCGGGAACGGCGACGACGCCCCGCACGGCCCCGGGTCGTGACACCTCCCCCCGGGGGGAGCCCGTCGGAACGGGGGCCGGCCCGGAGGCAACCGGCATCCGCAACGCCACCGAGCCCCCAGCCCCGAGCCGGGTGACGGCCCCGACCGCCGGCCGATCCCCCGGCCGGCCGACGCCAGGCGCCCCGGCACAGCCAGCCAGCCACAGGGACACGGCCCCCGATGTGGCGCGCCAGAAGCCCCGTGCCGCCATCCCATCTCCCCCCTGCCGAGCCTGCAGGGGGGATCATTCCCGAGTTGACAACGAATTAACGCCGTTATGTCACCCCACCCCGGCCGCCGGGCGAAGCCTTGATGGGGGCGCTAGAACACCAGCGTCATCCCCACCCGCCCGAGCGGCGAGACGGCCCAGCCGCCAGGCACCATGAGCGCCAGGCCATCGACCTCGGCGCTGAAGTGGACGTACTCGTGGAGGTGGCGTTCGAGGCCGAGCCCCAGCGCCCCCCCCGGCAGCAGGCCGGCCCCCGTGACGGCCACCGCGCCGCGCCCGGAGAGCTTGAGGGCCGTCTGTCGGACGAAGAACCGGCGGGCCAGGCCGCCCTCCACCATGACCCCGACGCCGACGGGCGACCACAGCGCCGCACCGGCCCCCGTCACGTACAGCTCGGAGGTGGGGATGAACGGCGCCACGTCAGCCTCCAGCGCCAGGCCCGCCCCCAGGGCAGGGGCCTGGAGCGCCCGAGGCGCCATGGGCAGCAGGCCTGCCAGCACCCGCGGCCCCCCGTGGATGCCCGCCTGGCGCACCTCCTCAAGCCGATCGCCCACCGCAAACGGCGCCTTCACGTACAGCGGCTGGGCACCGCTGACGGCCTCCCCGAGTTCCCTGACCTTCACGAAGCCGATCTGGCGCTCGCCGCGCATCACGGCGAAGCCGTTGTCCCAGCGCAGGCGCACGTTGCGGCCGAGCCCGAGGTACACGCGGTCCCGGGCCGGATCGAGGCGCGCGATCGGCACGACGAGCCGGAAGGTCGGGCACCGGACGAGGGCCTCGGCGGCCTCCTCGGCGAGGTCCTCCAGCGCGGTCCCCAGCTGCTCAGCAAAGACCGCCTGGGCCCCGCGGGACCGCTCGAGGGCCACGCGCTGGGCCAGATCGTTGGCCAGCCGACGCAGCTCCCACCCGGGGGTGCGCCCGGTGTAGCTGTAGCTGAGCGGGTGCGCCAGCGTCACGCGGCGCGCGACCTGCTCGACGACCCGTCCCGTGTCCGCCTCCTGCACCACCACCCGGATCGAGAGGGGCAGGGTGACCCTCATCGTGACGGTGGCGTCGAAGCCCCCCCCCTGGCGATCCTCCCGCCGGGTCTCGGGTGGGGTGGTCCCGAGCGCCCCCACCGACACGGCCGGCACCACCGCGAGCGGCCGCACCCCGGGCCGGCTCCAGGCCCGCAGCGCCGCGGCATAGGGCCCGGGGCCGGCCGCGGCGGGCCGGGGGGTGACGAGCGTGACGCGCCCCGTGGCTGCGAGCGCGCGTTCGAAGGCGCCCCAGACGGGGTGGGCGTCCGGCCGGTAGAGCCCCACCACGGTGGGCTGGAAGGCCCCCACCTGGCCCGAGGGGGCCACCGCTGCGTGCCCCGGAGCCGGGACCGCCACGAGCAGGGCGCACAACGACAGGGCTTGCCACCGCATGGGGCACCTCCAACATCAGACAGACGCGGCCGGAGGCGGGAAGGTTCCGCACGCGCCCGGCTTGCCTCAGCCCCGCTCGGGGCCCTCAGTCATCCCGGGGCGCCGGGCGGAACTGACGGATCTTCGAGTTGGCGGGCGGCGGCGGTGGCGGCGGCTCGCGGTCCGCCCCCAGGCGCCGGCGGGCATCCGCGATCATCCCGGCGAACTGCATGAAGTCGTCCACCCCGAAGTAGAGCGCCGCCTGGTGGGCGTTGACGACGACCTTGCCCTCGCCCTCCACGAACCAGATGTTGCCGAACTCGCATTCGCCCAGGGTCCGAAAGCCGTTGCCTTCCATGGGGTCTCCTTGTGCGCACCGGGGAGCCGTCAGATTCTAACACGGCTGCGCCCGCGCCGCGTCAGGGGCCCACGCCTCGCAGGAGCCGCGCGAGCCGCAGCCAATGCCGCGCCAGCAGCCGCAGCCGCCCGACCTCCTCGCCGCTCGCGGCGGCATAGTGCTGGCGCAGCCAGGCCCCGCTGGGACACACGCCGGCCACCAGCCCCCCCAGCGCCCAACGCCAGCGCCCCACCAGGGCCAGCTGCAGCACCAGGGAGCGAAGGTCTGCCTGCTCGGCGAACGAGGCCGAGGCCTTGGCCCAGGCCAGGCGCTCGATCAGGGCCGCGCGATCGGGGCCTGGCCGCAGCGCCATCAGCGCGGCCCGTGGCACGGGCGCGCCGTACAGCCCCGTGGCCAGCGACAGCGCCGTCCACACGAAGTGGGCCGTGCCGTCGTCCTGGGCGTCATCCACCAGCTTCTGCCAGTCAAGCCCGGGACGGCTCGCCATCAGGGCGATGTCCAGCAGCCACACGGAGTTGTAGAAGTGGTGCTGGGCCCAGTGGGTGCAAGCGTAAGCCAGGGCCGCCTCGGGCGCCAGGGTGGCCACGGCGACGCCCCCAACCGGCACCTCCAGCGCCTCGTCCCAGGCCCGATCCATGTCCACGGCGCCGCGCAGGGCCAGCCGCTCGGAGAGGATGGCCAGGTCACGGTGCAGCTCGATCGCCGCCACGAAGGGGCCGAGCGGCTTGAGCATGGCAACCTGCCCCGTGAGCCGCTCGGTGAGCCGTGCCCAGCGCGACCGCTCCTCCTCGAAGCCCAGCGCCGTCAGCACCTCCAGCGCCGCCCCCCAGTGCTCGGGCCGCACCACCAGGTCCAGGTCGACCATCGGGCGCCAGTACGGGTTCGCGTACAGGAGCTCGGCGTGGACCGGCCCCTTCACGACCAGGACGGGGACGCCTCGCGTCGCGAAGGCCTCCACCACCACGGCCAGCTGCTGCTCGAGCAACAGCCGGTGCGCCTGGTTCTCCCGCAGGTCCCGGCGGCAGTCGGCAGCGAACCACGCCGGGGCGCCGGGGATGGGCTTGTGGGACAGCAGCGGCGTGAACCGGCCGGCCCGGGCCAGCGCGTACACCTCCCGCCAGTCGAGCCCGGCGGGCAGCTCCGGCACGGCCGTCCAGTCGAGGCAGTACGACAGCAACTCGGAGACGGCCCGCGCCTCCGGGCTGGCCGGCCGGATGCCCAGCCCCCGCTCCAGCACCAGGGTCCAGGTGGCGTCCTCAAGCCGCCCCATCGCGGCCCGCCAGGCCGAGGCCCGCCCCTGCGCCTCCCGCCGGTACACGGGCTGACCCGCCCGCCAGGCCTCCTCGACGCGCCCGACGACCTGCTCGTAGAAGACCGGGGGGTCGGCCACGGCCCGGTGATCCCCCTTGGTCACGAGCATCGCCCGGCCGCTCTCGAGGTAGGTCTTGAGCACCCGGTGGGCCAGCAGCACGCTGCGCTCCGGCTGGCCGCCGCGCGCGGGCACCTGCTGGTGCACCAGCAAGATGTCGCCGGGCCGGATGGCCTCGTAGTCGACCCGCACCAGCCGCAGCTCGTCACCCGCACGCAGCTCGGGCCACATGCTCGTGCCCGCGGCCGGCAGGCGCAGCTCTCCAGTTTGGTGCAGGCACGCTTCCAGCAACGCCCGCGGATCGGGAACCGCCATGCGGCCCTCCTTTCCCCGACCCACCTATCGGACGAGCGGGGGCGACGCTTGAGGCCTCGTTCAGGTACCGTACCCGGGATCGGGCTGCCTGATCGCCCCCCGGAAGGCGCCCCCGGGCTTCCGTCAGGCCCCGAGGCCGTCGCGTCCCAGCGCGGGGGTGCCTTCGGGCTCCGGGGCGCCCGGATCCTCCGTCAGCACCTCGATCACGCTGCCGGGGGCGATCGCCGTCGTCAGATCAGCGAACTTGCCGTCCACCGTGACGAGCAGCTCGTCGCTCTGGTCGCCATCGAGCTGCGCCTGCACGAGCGGCAGCAGGTCCGCCACCGTCAACCGCCGCCCGAGGTCCCGCCGCAGCTGGGCCCCCTCGGTCAGGGGCGTGTCGAGCGAGACCGGCTCGCCCGCCATCATCACCTGCAGCCCGGGGTTGACGACATGCAAGGGGCGATCGTCGAGCCGCACGTCGAGCCTGTCGCTGCCCGCTGGCAGCACGTCGCGCACCGTGGGGTGGGGGTAAAGCTGCTGCGTGACCTCCACGACCTCCCCGCCGGCGATCTCGCTCTCGATCGCGCCGGGCTGGCCGTCGACCGTCACCTTGATGCGCCGCAACAGGTACTCCCGGGGCTCCCCCTCGAAGTAGTAGTGCAGCACCGAGTCCGGCGTCTCGATCAGGCCGGCCTGCACCATCAAGGCCCGCACCGTGCGGTCGACGGTGACGGTGTCGCCATCCTGCAGGTGGCGATCGCCCATGATGGACTGGCCGTTGACCTTCACCAGCGGGGGGAAGTCGAGGTGCAGGCCGTTGATCTGCACGGCCACCGGCGCCAGCTCCACGATGTCGGAGACCCGCAGGGGCAGGTCGGCCTCGCCAGGCCGGGGGCGCACGACCTCGATCGCCGCCCCGTCGGCCAGCGCCGCATCCGGCGTGGTGGGTTGGCCGTTGAGCAGGATGCGCGTGTGGCCCCCGGGCTGCCCGGGGAAGGGCCGTCGCTCGCCGTTCACCGTCACATGGATGAGCTGGCCGGGCTTGGGTGTCAGCGCCGCGAGGTCGTAGCCCCCCGCCACCAGGGCATCCTGGACGCGGGTCTGGCCCCAGTCCTCCAGGTTGACGACCCGCCCGTCCAGGTAGACCGTCAGGAAGCGGAAACCCGGCGCCTCCAAGGCTGCCAGCGCGATGCCCACCGGCGTCACCCCCATCGGGCCAGCCAGCAGCGGCGGACAGTCTTCGAGGCGCCTGACCATCTCCGTGCCGCGCACGGCCACGCGGTTCTCGGCCAGCCCCAACGCCTGGGCCAGCATCGGCCCGACGCCCGGAAACAGGGAGCCGCCGCCGATCAGGATCGCGGCCGCCGGCGGCTTGCCGTTCAGCGCCGCGATCTGCTCGGCGATCTGGGTGACGAGGGTGTCGAGCGCGGGCCGCACCGTCTGGCGAACGGCCTCGGCCGCGAAGGTGTGGGAGAGCCCCAGCACGTCGGTGAAGGTCACGGCGCCGTCCGCCGTGACGGCGTGCTTGACGCGCTCGGCCTCCATGAAATCGAGGAGGTGGGCCTCGGCAATCGCCTCGGTGAGCGAGTCGCCCGCGTGCGGCACCATGGCGTAGGCCGTCACGGTGCCGCCGTGGGTGATGGCGATGTCCGAGGTGCCGGCCCCGACGTCTACCAGCGCCAGGTTCAGGGCCCGCATGTTGGCGGGCACGGCCGCGTTGATGGCCGCGATCGGCTCCAGCGTCAGGTTGAGCACCTCGAGCCCGGCCTGGTGGCACACGGCGACCAGCGAGTCCGTGACGACGCGCGGCAGGAAGGTGGCGATGAGCTCGACCTCGATGTGCTTGCCTCGCTGGCCCTCCAGGTTGCCGATGGGCTGGCCATCAAGGTAGTAATGCACGATCGAGTACCCCACGCAGTGGTGCTCATCGGACCGCAGCGAGCCCACGGCGTCCTGGATGGCCGCGAGCTCGAGCCCACGCAGGCGCTCCTTGTCGATCATCCGCTCGAGGCCCACCTCCTGGCGGGCCCGGGCCCGGTGGGTCTGCAGGGCGCGGCCGGCGGCCGCGATCGCCACCTGCGAGAGGCGCTGCCCCGTTTGCTGCTCGAGCTGCTGCCGCACGGCCCGCACGGCCCGCACGACCTTGGGGATGTCGTGGATCTGGCCGTCACGCATGGCACGCTCCTCGTGCTCCTGCTGCGCGATCGCCTCGACGCGGAGGCTGTCGCCCTCCGGGCGGGCCACCAGGCCGATGACGTTGCGGGTGCCGATGTCGAGGGCGAAGATCGCGTCGCGGGTCGGCGCTGGGGGCATGGCGCACCTCTGGAGGACGTACCGGGTTTCACGCCATTGTACCGCAAGCCGGGCGGGGCGTCCGGCGGGCCGGCTCAGCCCCGGTGGCCGGCCCCGAAGCGGGCCGCGAGTCGCACACACAGGGCCCCCGCGTCCACCTCGTGGGCCTCGTCCCCCGTGAAGGCCGCGAGGGCCCGCCCAAGGGCCGCCACGACCTCCGAGGCCGGGCAGCCGGGACGCGCCCGCAGGCAGCGCTGCAGCCGATCGAGGCCGAACGGCTCGCCCCCCGGGCCCTCGAGCGCCAGCACGTCGTCGGGCACGAGCAGCAGGCTCTCCCCCTCGGCCAGGGTGTAGCGCCCCTGCACCAGCACGTCGGGGGCGGCGGCCGTCGGCCCCGACAGGCACGTCAGGGTGCCTCCGCGCCCCAGCACGTAGAGCCCGGGAAAGCCGAGGGCCGCGTAGCTGGCCTCACCGGTCTGCAGCGCGAGGCGGACGAAGCAGGCCCGCCCGAGCGCCCTCCCCTCGGCGCGCAGCCGCGCCTCGATGGCCCCGACCGTGCGCCCGGGGGGCTGCCCCTCGTCCGCCAGCGTCCGCCAGAGCAGCCGGCCCTCGCCGCAGGCGAGGAGATCCGCCATCGCGGGCGAGGCGCACGTCCCCACCCAGAGCCCGAGGCTCGAGGGGCCCAGCTGGCTCCAGTCCACCAGGCCGCGGGCAGGGCCAGGGGCAACCCACCGCTGCCAGGCCACCTCCACGAGCCAGGGCGAGGCTGCGGCCGCCGGATCCCAGGCAGGCGGGTGGGGGAACAGGTGGGTGCTGACCTCCCCCGCTGCCGCCTCCCGGGCTGCCGTCAGCGCACGCCGCCGCCGCCGCCGCAGCCAACCCACCCCGACCGCCCACCAGGCGCCAGCCCCGGCTGCCGCCGCAAGCCCCACCACCAGGGGCAGCGCCCGGCGACGGGCCGGGGACGCCTCCGGTGCCAGGGGCACCTCGACCCGCAGCGCCAGCCGGCGCCGGGGCGCCTGCGGGCGCTGCGCGGGGGGCCGGACGGACGCCCCTGGCACGGGCTCGGGCAGGACCAGCACCATCCCGGCCACCAGCCCCCGGCCGGGTCCGAGCCGGTCCCGGTTCGCCTCGCGGATCGCCGCGTGCATCCCGGGCCGCCCGTAGTGCTGCCGGGCGATCCGGTACAGCGTGTCCCCGCTCACCACCACGTGCGTGCGCCCCCGCGGCGCCGGCCGCGCGGGCCTCGGGGTGGGCCGGGCCACCGGCCCCACGGCCCGGACCATATGCAGCGTGAGCCGCTCGGGCTCCCGGCCCCAGGCCATCAGGCCGCCCTCCGCGCCGGGCGGCGGAGCGGCGGCCAGCGCCGCCAGGGGGGCCCAGGGCCCGGCGTCCTCCGACCCCACGAGCAGCCGAGGCCCCTCGGCCCCCACGCCCTCCGCCACCAGCGTCAACCCCAGCAGCGGCTGCTCCGCCGCGACCAGGCGCGTCAGCCGGGTGGCCTCGGGCACCGAGGGGGCTGCCAGGATGCGGCGCGCCGCCTCCTGGGCCCGCTGGATGACGGCGTCCCGGGTCGGGGCAGGGGCGATCAGGCGCGCCTCGGCTCGCTCGGCCCGGGCAGCCAGCGCGTGGGCCCACGCACCTGCCCAGGCAGCCTGCCCGAGGCCCAGGGCCGCCAGCAGCAGCGTCTCCAGCCGGGCGTGGCTCAGGTGGCGGCCTCCTGCGGCGCCTCCGCGGCCTCCACACGGCCCTCGGCCTCGTGCCCGAGGACGCCCTCCTCCTCGATCATCTTGATGAACTCGGGCCCCAGCGCCGGGTCAAAGTGGGTCCCGATGCCCTGCCGGATGATGTTGAGGGCCTGCGACAGCGGCATGGCCTCGCGGTAGTCGCGCTTGGACGTGATGGCGTCGAACACGTCGCCAAGGGCCAGGATGCGCCCGCCAAAGGGAATGTCCTCCCCGGCCTGGTTGTTCGGGTAGCCCCTGCCGTCCCACTTCTCGTGGTGGGCCCCAGCCATCGCGGGGATGTGCCGCTGGTGGGGCGGGAAATGGATGTTGTCGAGGATCTCCCGCGTGTGCACCACGTGGCGCTTCATGATCTCGTACTCCTCGTTGGTGAAGGAGCCGGGCTTCATGAGGATGTGGTCCGGGGTGCCGATCTTGCCCACGTCATGGAGCAACCCGGCGATGCGGATGTTCTCGACCTCATCCTCCGGCAGCCCGATCCGCCGCGCGAGACGCACGCTGTACTCCGTCACGCGGTAGGAGTGGCCAGACGTGAGCGGGTGCTTGGCATCGATCGAGGTGCCGAGCGCCTGCACGAAGCTGTAAAAGGTCTTCTTGAGGTCGTCCGCGAGCTGAGCGGTGTGGGCGTGAAGCTTGGCGTTCTCGATGGCGACCGAGGCGTGCCCCGCGATCGCCTTGAGCAGCTCGAGGTCCTTCTCGCCAAAGGCGTTCACCACGGCCTGGCTGTCGACGTACAGCAGGCCGATGACGACCCCCTTGGCGAGGATCGGCACGCACATCACCATCCGCAGGTTGAGGGCCATGATCGACTGCTGGAACTGGAACTCCTCGTCGTTCAAGGCATCTGCCACGTTCTCCGCCTCACCGGTCTGCAGCACCTTGGTGCAGATCGACATGGAGACCTCGTGATCCTGGTCAAGCGGCAGGCTCGATCGCATGTCGCGCGCGGCCCGACACAGGAGCTTGCGATCGGCATCGTCCACCAGGAAGAGGAAGCCCCGCTCGGCGCGTGAGACCTCCAGCGTCATCTTCACGATGAGGTCGAGGACCTCTTCCATATCAAGGGAGCCGGAAATCGTCTTGCTCAGGTTGTTGAGCATCTCCAGCCGCTTGCTCTTGTCCACCCACTCCTGGTGCAGCCGGGCGTTCTCGATCGCGCCCGCGGCCTGCGCGGCAAGGCTGAGCACCATCTCCAGGTCGCTCGGCGTGAAGTTCTCGTTCACCGACTGGCGGTCCACGTAGATGGCGCCGATCATGCGGCCCTTGATGCGCATCGGCACGCAGATGACGGTGCGCAGGTTGAGGTCCACGACGGACTGGCTCTGGTTGAACTGCTGGTCGGCCATCGCGTCGAAGACGCAGACGACCTCCCCCGTGCTGAGCACCTTCTCCGCGATCGACTTGGAGAACTGCCAGTCGAGCGGGCTGCGTCGATCGACGTTGACGCGGCTGACCTGCGAGCGGATCTGGCCGTTCTCGAAAAACAGGAGGAAGCCGCGCTCCGCGTCCGTCAGTTCGACGATCATGTCGACGGCCTGCTCGAGGATGGCGTCGAGGTTCTGCAGGTTGCTGACGGCCATGGAGAACCTGATCAGCTGCTCCATGCGGTGGTTGGCCGCCTGCAGTTCCTTGATCTCGTGGGCCTGGGAGCCGACGGTCTCAGCCAGCAGCTCGTACTCCCGGGCGATGGAGGCGACCCGCTGAGACTCCCCGGCCATGGCCGAGGCCGCGTGCGCGATCTCCCGGCTGAGCCAGCGGGCCCGCTCCGGCATCGGGGCGTCTTCCGGCATGGCCGGCGCCACGTCCGGCACGGGCCCCGTGTGTGCGATGGGCGTGGGCACGGCCACCTCCGGGACGGCCCGCTCGATCTGGGCCCGCTCGGTGAACGAGAGGAAGTGGGCCCGCTCGTCGTCCCCCAGGGCACCAATCACCGCCTCGAGGCGCTCGCGCGCCTGCTGCTGCCAGCGCCGGGCGCGGGCCGGGTCGCTGGTGGCCCGCGCCATCCCGTGCAGGGAGATCGCCTCGGTGATGGGCACGGCCATCTCGGCCGCGCTCTCGGCGGCCTCCTGAAAGAACCCGAGGGCCTCTCCGCGCTCCTCCCGGGCGAGCGAGAGCTCGCCGAGCAGCCACGTGCACTCGAGGCGGAGGTGGTGCATCCCGAGCTGCCGGGCTGCCTCGATCGCGCGCCTGAGAGACTCGTAGGCGGCCTCGAGGCGGCCCTCGTGGAGGTCCATCCAGCCCAGGCCCTTGTCGGCCCGTGCGACGATGTGCGGCTCCTCGCCCTTCAGGCCATGCTCCCGCGCGCGCTCGAAGTAGCTTCGCGCCGCCGGGCTCTCCCCGAGCCGGGCATGGATCTCGCCCATCAGGATCCACAGGCGGGTCTCGATCTCGGTGTTGCCCGTCGAGGTGATCAGATCCCGGGCCTCCTGCGCGGCCAGCAGGGCCTCCTGCAGCCGACCGGCAATCAGCAGGGCATCGATGATGTAGGGCATGACCGACGACAGCAGGTAGCCGGAGGTCTCGCGCAGCGCCGCCTCCTGCTCGCGCACCCGCTCGACGGCCCCTGCGAAGGAGCCCTGGTAGAGCCCGGCCAGCGCCACGAGCGTGGCCGAGAAGGAGAGCGTCGGCTTGTGGTGAAGGTCCGTCGCGAGGTTGTGGCAGCGTCCCGCAATCTCCGCCATCCGCGGGAACTCACCGCGCTCGAACACCACCAGCGCATGGTTCAGCAGCGCCACGGCCAGGTCGTCGAGCGTGCTGAGCTCCTCCATGATCTCGCCGTTGCGGATGGTCGCGGCCTCCGCTTCCTTGAACATGCCGGACTGCAGCAGCACATTGGCCAGCACCATGTAGGTGTAGCCCTCGCCGTACTTATCGCCGATCTCCTTCTGGATGTCCACGGCGGTGCGCAAGTGACGCATGCCGAGCTCCCGCGTGCCGGGCGACAGGGTCAGCAGGTACCCGAGCAGGCAGCCACCTCGCGCCGCGTACAGCGGCACGTTGCGCTCGCGTGCGAAGGCCACCCCCTGCTCGAAGACCTCCCGCGCCCGCTGGTTCTGGCCCAGGAAGAACAGGGCCCGGCCGAGGTTCGTGTAGGCCCTCGCTCGCACCTTGTCCGCCCCGATGTCCGAGGCCAGGGCGACCACGCGCTCGTTGAGCTCCGCTGACTGCTTGAGGTCCTCCGAGGTGCCTTTGATCTGCGCCAGCTGAGCCATAAGGACCAGCGCCTCGACCTGCCGCACCTTGTCCCCGACGTGCTCCGCGATGGTCAGGGCCTGCTTCAGGCTGTCCCCCGCCGGCTCCATCTCGTGGCGAGCGACCTGGGTCCAGGCCAGCTGCTCCAGCAGGTGGCCCCGCAGGGGCTCATGCGTCGGCGCCGCCTCCAGCGCCCCGATGGTCTCCAGGGCCAGCTCCAGCAGGCTGCTGGCCGTCGCGACGGCGTTGTAGTCCCGGTGCCGCATCGCGGCCTGCAGGGCGCACCGGGCGGCCGGCTCCCCACCCTGCCCCTTCATGCCGTGCCAGGCGAGCGCCGTCAGCACGTCGAGCTCCGGCTCGCCTTCCGCTGGCAAGGCCGTGGCGAGCGCCTCGGCGATCCGTCGGTGCAGCCCGACCACCGCCTCGCGGGGCAGACCCTTCACCGCCGCCTCACCGAACTCCTGCCCCGCGATGGCGTAGGCGTGGCCGTCGAAGGCGAGCAGCCGCTGCTGGCAAAGCTCATCGAAGGCGTCGAGCAGCACCTCGTCGCTGCCGCCGAGCAACCGGGCAGCGGCAGGGAGGGTGATGGGGGCCCCGAACACGGCCACCAGCTGGAGCAGCTCGAGGGACTGCCGGCTCAGGCCAGCCAGGCGCGCCGCCAGCAGGTCCGAGATGTCCCCGGGCAGGTCCTTCGCAGCCAGCTGGGCGGGCAGCTGCCACACCCCCCGGGCGTTGCCGAACACCCCCGTGCGCACGAGGTGCTCCAGGAGCGACCCCAGCCGCGAGGAGAGGCCCCCGGACCAGTCGGCGAGCTGGGCCACCAGCGGCGCAGGCAGCTGCGACACGCCAAGCATGCTGGCGGCCACGGCCCTGACCTCCTCGGCCGAGAAGGCTCGCAGCGACAGCGCCTCGCCGACCCCCGCGACCTCGTCGTGGGCGGTGACGACGATGAGCAGCCCCACAGAGGCCGCGTTGCGGATCAGGTAGGCCAGCGTCTCCTGCGACAGGGGATCGGCCTGATGCCAGTCCTCGAGCACCAGCACCGCCCCCGCCCGCCGGGACGCCGCCGCGATCAGCCGCGTGACGGCAGCCTGGATCACCAGCCGCTCCTGGTCGGGCTCCAGGACGGAGCCAGGTCGGCCGTCGGTGAGCTCGGGGAGCAGCCTCGCGAGCGCGGGCGCGGCCTGGCTCAGCTCGCCCGGCGCGACCTCACGCAGGACGGGGATCAGGCCATTGAGCACCTGCACGAAGGGGCCATAGGGCGTCTGGGAGGCCGTCGCCTGGCCGAAGAGGAAGGGCACGTTGGCCAGCTGCACGCCAAAGCGGAACTCCTCCATCAGGCGGCTCTTGCCAACGCCGGCGGGGCCCGTGACCGCAATGGCCTGGCCCCGGCCCGTCTCCTGGGCCACGGTGAGGGCCGCCTGCAGGCGCGCCAGCTCCGCCTTGCGGCCCACGAACTCGCTGCTGAGCAGCGCCGCCTGCAAGGCCTCCTCGGCCTCGACGCCCAGCTCGCCGAGCACGTCGCGCACGGACTGGTACCGGGCGATCGGCTCCTTCTCGAGCATGCGCGCCACCATCTGCTGAATGGCCTCGGAGAGGGGCCCCCTGGCCCCGACCATCGGAGCGGGCTTCTCCCGCGTGTGCGCCCGCAAGACGTCCACGGCCGTGGCGCCCTGGAAGGGGGGGGCCCCGGTCAGGAGGTGGTACATCACCGCCCCCAGCGCATAGATGTCGGAGCGCTGGTCGATGCGGCCCCCCTTGGCCATCTCGGGCGACATGTAGGCCAGGGTGCCCCGGATGGAGCCGTGCGCGTTGCCAGCCACGTCCGCCAGCCCGAAGTCCATGAGCTTGAGCACGCCGTCCGCCCGCAGGCGGATGTTCTCCGGCTTGAGGTCACCGTGCACGAAGCCCTGCCGGTGGACCGTGCCGAGCGCCAGGCACAGCTGTCGCAACACGCTGACGGCCTCTTCCTCCGTCAGAGGCAGCAACTCGTCGAGCCCCTGGCCCTCGACGAACTCCATGGTGAAGTAGGGATCTCCGTCCGGCAGGGTGCCAAAATCGAAGACCTGGCAGTTGTTCGGGTGCTGGAACCGCGCCATGGCGCGAAACTCCCGCTTGAACAACAGGGCGGCCGCGGCCTCTCCCCCCTCGAAGCGCTCGAGCTTGGGGCTGAGGACCTTGAGCGCCACCCGCTCGGCGGAGGTGGTGTCCTCCACCAGCAGCACGGCGCCCATGCCCCCCTCGCCCAGGGTGGACAGGGTCTTGTAGCGGTTACCGACTTCTCTGAGCGTCACGGCCTCGGGGCACCTTGCTGGTCACAGGCTCCGGCGGGCATCCGGCCGACCGGGGGGAGACTCGGATTCCATATACCCGATCAGGAAAGGTCCTACCGGGCGGATGGCCCGCCCGGATTCCGCATGACCCCTCATCCCCGCTGACGCGGACCTTCTCCCGGTGAGAGATAGGGAGGGGAAGCCGTCCGCATCCTTCGGGTGAAACAAGATTTCGCTCCCCGCTCCCTCCGGGAGAGGGTGGCCGCAGGCCGGGTGAGGGGCTATCGCGGAATCGGGGGCCCGGCTCCCGCGGGAGCCGGGGCACGAGGGTCAGGTGACGCGCGGGCTCAGTTCCGGTCGTAGACCTTGCCCCGGTGCTTGATGTAGCCACCTTCCCCGCCCCGCGGATCGTAATGGGTCCAGTGCGCCACGTCGTAGGGCGTGGCGGCGATGAACTCGCACTTGACCTCCACGGTGTCTCCCACAGCCACGGGGACCTTGGGGGCCAACTCGAGGTTGTGGGCGATCTTGACGGTCTCCCCGCGGGCCTCGAACAGGAAGTGCTGGTGGCGGTTGCCCACCAGATCGTCTGGCAGCAGCCGGGTCACCCGACCCGAGAGCAGGACCCAGTCCTTGTTGGCCCTGACAGGCCTGCGCGCCTTGAGAAGGGCCTCGACCTGGGCCGTCGGCAACAGCCGGACGAGGGCCTGGGCCTGGCCGCCGGCCGCGACCAGGGACCGGGGGGGGCGAGCCTGCACGTTGACGCCACAGCCAGCCAGCGCGAAGGCAGCGGCCAGGCCAAGGAGCATGACGGGGTTTCGGTTCATCGGAGTCAATCCTTTCTCGGTGAACTTCGGTTATCCCAAGGCCAGCGTTTCACCGGCCTCTCGCCACGGCCACGGAGGCCGGGCGACATATTAATCTAAGCTTAACTTTTTAGACTATAACCTTAAAGTGCGCGGTGCACAAGACCTTTTCCTGCCCTTTATTCTGCCTTTAACCGAGCAGAAAGGGAAGCCCGGGCGATCGCCCCCGGCGTCAGCGCTCGTAGATCCGCACCGTTTGCTGCACGGCCAGGCCCTTCAGGGTCCCGCGGGACTGCGCGTCCCGCATGGCCAGGGCGAGGCGCAGCAGGATCTGGCGGCCGCTCTGGGGGCCGCCGTAGAGCACCTCGAAGCCGAACGGGCGCAGCTCGTCGGGGGCGGCAAAGCGAGGCACCACGAGGTCGTCGCCGAGGTTCACGTCCCGCGCCGGCACGGGCGGAGGCGCCACGGCCGTGCCGTTGTTGAAGGCCACCATCGGCAGCCCGAAGCCGGCCTGCACGCCGAAGGCGATGGCGCCGCGGTAGTCAGCGTGGTGCAGCCGCGCCGTGGACACGGCGAGCCCGCCGCCCTCCAGCACGAGCTCGTACAGCCCGGGCACGGCCGCGCCCACCGCGCCGTCGGACACAGCAAGGTCCACCGCGCCGGCATAGGGTGCCTTCACGGGGCTTCCGGAGGACAGCGCCGCCAGCTTGGCCTGGATGAAGGCCGTGGGGTCCGGCGAGAGCGGCGGCTGGTGCGTCGTCAGGCGCTCGAGCCAGGTACGCACCTCCTGGTAGTCGAGGTACGGCCGGCTCTGCCAGTGCATCAGGCGGTAGGTGAAGCCCTCCGTGGCCCGGTCCGTCCCGCGCACCAGCCGCTCCGAGGCCTCGAGGGGCTTCCGAGCCAGGAGGTACAGGTGAAATCGGTGCACGGTGAAGTGCTGAACCGGCGTGCCAAAGACCGTGGCGTGCGGCCCGGCGCTGCCGGCCGGGTCCGTGATGCGGGCCGAGGGCTCGGAGGCCACGAAGAACAGGGCGTTGCCGGCCCCGGTCGCGAGGCTGGCGTTGCTGGCGTCGAAGGTGGGGCTGGCGAGCAGGTCCGGCAGCACGAGCTCGGCCGTCTCCGCCTGCGGCGTCAGCCCGTCGGGCTGCCAGGGGCGCAGGTCCGAGCGGCCGAGCCAGCTGCTCGCGGTGGCCCCGCGGGCGAACACCCGCCGCACGCCCTTGAGGTCCCGGTAGATGGCGTCGAGGGCCTGCTCCCCGGCGTGCTTGAGGCGTCCGTCGCCGACGGCCCGGGTGACGGCCGAGTTGGCCCCGAGGTAGGCGTTCAGGGCCGCCCCGATGACGACGAGGCCGAGCGCCATGGCGATCAGCAACTCCATCAGCGTGAAGGCCGGGCGCTGGCCCGGCTCAGTTGGCGACGCGCAGGTCAATTTCATGGAAGCTGTGGTGGCCGGGCAGCAACGCGGCGGGCGCGAAGTCCAGCGGGTTGGGGTCGCCGTGGCGGAAGGCCTCGACGCGCAGCACGTACGGCCCGGGGGCCAGGCCGGCCAACCCCCACGACACCGAGACCTGAGGCGGGTAAGCGGCCGTCCCCGTGAAGGCCAGGGCCTGTCCCGGCACGGGGTGGCCGGCCGAGGTCGTGGTGTTGGCGCCGCCTCCCACCCCCACGTCGGCCGTCTTCCACGCTCCGTCGGGCAGCAGCCGGTACTTCACGTTGAACCGGACGTCGGCGGGCCCGTCGCTGGCGGGCGGGTAGCCGGTGAGCAGCGGGGTGAACGGGCTGTAGGCCTGGCCGTCCGCGCGCACCCACTTGCCGAAGAAGGTCAGCGGCGTGGAGCTGCCCGAGAGCGTGGCGCCCTGGGCCGGCGCGGTGATCTTGACGCGCGGCAGCGCCTTGAAGTTCTGGTCGCCGTAGTTTCCGTGGGTGAAATCGAGCGCGGTCCACAGCATCGCGGCCGCGGCGACGTCGAAGACCCCGGGGGCCTCCGCGGCCGAGCCCGGCACCAGCGTGCTGGTCAGCACGGCGGCCTGCATCCCGGCGGGGTAGGCAGAAAGGCCCGGCCAGCTCGGCGGGTTCTGGTACCGCAGCCTGAGGGGGACGACCACCCGTCCCCCGCTGCCGTCCGTCCAGTAGGCTTCGGGGGCGGGCGCCACGGAGGAGAACGCCAGCAGCGTGGTGCGCTCGCGGGGGAAGAGCCCGAGCGTCCAGTCGTCTGGCGCCGTTCCCCCGCTCGCCGCGAGCGTGATCCGGTGGCTCGCGGCGGCCGAGAGCGTCAGGCCGAGCGAGGCGAGCCAGGCCTGGCCCTGCGCCGTCGGTGTGGCCGGGCTGAGGCTGCCCGCATCCGTCAGCGACGCGGCGGCCCCCAGCAACGACGCGAAGCCCGTCAGGCCCGCATCCTTGCGGTCGTGGGCGGGGCTGGCGTCGGCCTGCGCGTCCCACCCCGTCACCTCGTCGACCGTCACCCGCGCGAACGCCGTGCTGCCGTTGCCGGCGGGGAGGTTGCCGGAGGTGGCCCAGCTGCTGGCGTAGCGATCGGAGGGATAGAGCTCCCCGAGCCACGGCAGGGAGACCCAGCCGTCGCTGGCCCGCCGGATCAGCCGCGCGCCGCCGGCGAGCAACTCATCGGCGTCGCTGCCGGCATCCGAGCCGGTGCTGCCACCGTACGGGGCGGCGCTGATGCGCATGCCGCTCCAGCCATCGACGCTCCCGGAGAGGCTGAACTCCCCCCCGAGGCCGACGAGCCGCCCGGGCGTGCCCACGGGGTTCACGAAGGTGATCCCGTTGCGGATGAGGGCGGCGCGCATCAGCCGGTAGAAGGCCGGTGCGTTGACGTGGGTCCCGTTCCAGGTGGCGGCGGTGTGGGCGAAGGCCGTGCTGACCTGGCCCGTCGGGGCGGTGCCCAGCGCCGCAAGCTCGGCGTTCGACAGCAGCGGGTTGGGCGGGGCAACGAAATTCTCAGCAGCCGTGCCGGTGTTCGTGATGCCCGGGTAGACGGCGTGGCCCGCCGTGAAGTCCTGCCAGAAGGCGCTGTAAAGCGGCGTGGCGGCCGCGTCGTTGCCCTTCACACGCACGTCGGCGTACGGGTTGTGGCGCGGATCGCCCACCACGCAGAGCTGGTCCGTGGGGGGCACGTTCGTGTACAGGCCCCCGTCCGCCCACCAGGAGGCGTCGGAGCCCTCCCCCACGTAGGCGTAGGTGCGGCTCACGGCAGGCACCCGGTCGGTGTCAGCAGCCCAGCCCGAGGCCGTCTTCAGCACCGTGACCACCTCGAAGCGGCGCCCGACGGCGCCGGCCGCGCACTGGAGCTGGATGCCGATGCGGGCAGTGTTGCGGGGGCCGTGCAGGAGGGGCGCGGAGGGGGACGCTGACGCGTCGGCCGAGACGGCCGCCTCGAGAAAGGGCAGCACCGGATCGGGGAAGTACTGCAGGCCATACAGCTTCTGGCTCGCCACGCCGTGGTCGAGGCCGTAGGTCAGGCCCGCGGCCGTGGCCTGGCGGGCGTCGTAGTCGAGATCCGTGACCTTGATGACGAGGTCGTCGCCGTCGAAGTAGGGATCCCCGTCATCCTCGGTGCCAGCGAGGGGCTCGTTGCCGTGGTGCGCCTGGGCATCAGGGTGGTTCGTGACGTGGGGGCCACTGTGATCGCCCCGCGTGGTGTCCTCCTCCCCGCCCAGGGGCGCCACCCCCGACGTCGCCAGCGACGGGGGCCAGGCGACCACCCGGACGTACCGCGTGCCGGTCCCGGCGGTCTCTCGCTCTCGCTGCACCGTCCAGAGCGTGACGTCATCGACGGTGACGACGCCGTCTCCCGTCGTGTCCGCCATGTAGGGCTTGATGCCCTTGATGACGAGGCGGGCCTGCGTGGCATAGCGAAGCGAGATGCTGCGCACCCAGTCGGTCTTGATGTACCGGTCCGCGTCGCTGGGGTCTGGCGTGGGGTAGAGGGTGTCCTCGGAGGTCGGCAGGCCATCCGCCATGAAGGGATGCACCAGCAGCCGCAACGGCTCATCGACGGGGGTGACCAGCTTGTAAGGGTGGGTGACGAGGCGCCGTTCCTTGATGCGGGCGTCCGTCGCGGCATCGCCCGGGTCCTTGGCCGGGTCGCTGTAGTTGCGGAGAGGCACCACCGGCAGCAGCTCCCCGTGCAGGTTCACGACGACGGCCTGGGCGTACTTGCCCGTCTGGTCCCACAGCATGTCCTCGAGCAGCTGCCGGAAGCTGAGCGGCGAGACATCGCCTCCGTCCGCGCCCGCGGGCGTCACGGCGGCGCCGAAGGGCTCCACGAACTCGTCGGCGTGCCGCACGGCGTGGTTGAACTGGTCGGCGAAGGCGTGGTGGGCGGCGTTCTCGACCACGGGGGCCGCGGCGGGCCGGCCGCGCAGGTAGCGGCCCCGAAGGTCCCGCAGGTCGAAGAAGTGGGGGCTGTCGCTGGCGGCGTCGAGGCGGCCCGGGTAGAGGTAGGCCCAGGCGAGGTCATCCCGCCCCCCGTTCAGCCGGCCGTCGAGGTGCTGCTCGTCGTTGACGTAGGGGCGGTAGCCGGGATCGCGCCCCTCGCTGAGCCGCGTCACGTAGTGGATGCGGAGCTGGAAGCCGGGGAACTGGGCCTCGAGCCTGCTCAGCGAGGCGCTCAGCAGGGACCTCGCGGCCGCTGCCGACGGGTAGAGCAGCTCGGTCTCGCTCTTGCGGAGGACGTGCGGCAGGTTCTCGATCGACAGCACGTACACCTCCAGCACCTGGCGGGAGCCCAGCGCCACGGCCTGCGTGCGGACCAGCCCGGAGGCCACGGCGAGCGGGTCGTCCGGCGGCACGACGGCGTTGTCGGCGTGGTTGTACCAGACCTTCACGGTGACCAGACGCGCCTGCGGATCGCTGGCCTCGCTCGTCACCGTGATGGCCCGGACGTACTTGTAGCGTCCGGGCACGGCGGGGTCGCGGGGGTTGCCGCTGAGGGGATCGTCCGGCGACGCCCCCGCCACCGTCGTCAGCGCGAACGACGTGCTGCCGTCGAGCGCCTGGACGGTGGCCGCCTGCGCGGCCGTGGCGCCCCGCTGGCCGACCTCCTCGAGCATCTGAAGGGCCTTCTGCGTCGCGAAGGCGCGATCGCGCTCGGTGATACCGGCGCGGAAGCCGCCCGTGATGAAGGCGCCCAGCGCCATGAGCACGAGCCCGACGACGCTCGCCGCGATCAGCACCTCCAGCAAGTTGGCACCCGGGCGCCGGGCCGTGCGCGTCATCAGCACCTCCTACAACGGGCTGGGCTCGGCGCCGTCGTCGAGCGCGTGCACCGTCGCGTAGTCCAGCCGGTAGCCCGTCACCAGCCGCATGGCGAGCTCAAGCTCCGCGCGCGAATAGCGCAAGACCGCCTCCTTGCCCGTGTCGCCGACCAGCGTGACGGGCCCGCCCGCCACCACCCCCCCGACCACGGTGGAGCGGTGCCGCTGGGTATAGGCCCCCGTCGTGACGATCAGGCCCTTCCACGCCTGAAGCACCGTGCCCCCGTCGATCGTGAGGTCCCCCTCCACGAACAGGATCCCGCTGCCCGCCAGCGGCGCGCCAGCCCCGAAGGAGGCATCGCCCTTGACGTAGGTGAAGGCGTGCGTGGGCGGCGTGGCGAGGACCTGGCCCGCCGTCAGGTCCATGGCGTGCGTGGCCAGGCCCCGCACCCCCCCGAGGTCGCTCGCGCCAAAGAGGTGCCGCCACTGGGCGGCCGCCGTGCCATCGACCCAGGTGGGGCTCGCCACCTGCGTCTGGCCACTGAGCGGCGGCAGCGCGCCCTGGCCGGTCGCAACGGTCCCCGAGATCGTCACGGTCGTCGTCCGCAGCCACCACGGCCGGCCGGAGCCGTCCAGCACCTCGAGCGTGAGGGTCCCCGGCGCGGCGGCCGTCAGCGTGGCGGCGCTGGGGGAGAACCCGTACAGCGCCGCCTGGCGGTGGCGCGCCCGCACGAGGGGCACCTCGGCCTCGAGCGTGAGCGCCCGCTTCCCCGGGTCCGTGTCGAAGGTGCGTCCGTCGGCCTTGCTGAACACGTACCCCCGGCTTCGCACGAGCCACGTGGTGCCCGCCTCGGCCCCACGCTGGCGACCGATGTCGCGCGCGACCCACGTGACGCCTGCCGGGTAGCGCGTGACGTCCCGGGCGCCTGGCTGCGTCACGCTGCCCCGAGCCGGGGCGTTGGCCGACCGTCCCACCTCGTAACGGCCCCACAGCTGCCGGACTGGATCAAGGGGGTACTCGTGAACCAGCCCGAGTTGCTCGTCAACAGCCGGCGTGTCTGGGGTCTCATCGGCGTCGAGCCCGGTGGCCTGGGGGTCGAAGACCAGCGCAGGCTGGTAAGGCTGCCGCTTGAGCCAGGCCACCGCGTGGCTGATGCCGGCCAGGGCGACGCCGTACACCCGGCTGTCCCGTCGGGTGGCTCGCCCCTCCTTCAAGGAGGCCGTCACGAACTGCACGCCCGCCACCAGGAAGATCGTGGTGATGGCCGCGAAGATCAGCACCTGGAACAGGGCGATCCCAGGGCGCCCGATGGCCCTGGCTGGAGGCGGATGCATGCAGGCTCCTCGGGGGCATTATTCCCCCGTGCCAGCAAGCCTCACGGCTCTGGCGGCAGCAGCACCTTGCCGTTGAACACCTCGACCACCAGCCGCACGGCAGGATCCTCCACGCCCCCGGGGCTGCCCGCTGCCCCGGACCGTTCGTCTGGCGCTGCGGGCAGGGACGGCACGGCCGTCTCCTGCTCCCAATCCCGGTCAGCGGGCGGGCCCAGCTCCTCCGGGGGAGGCTCGTCGTCCGGGGGAGGCTCGTCGCCGCGCCGCGCCGGGGCCATCCCGGGCTGGGGCCCCGGGGGAGGAGCCGGGGCCACGGGAGCCGGCGCGGGCGAGGGGCGGGCAGCCATCGCCCCGGGGAGGCCAGCTGCCGGCGCAGGCGCCACCGGGGGGGGCGGGGCAGGTGCCACACCGGAGGCGCCCGCCGGCCGGCCGCCCCCAGGCCCCTTCCCCTCGGCGACCTCCAGCCTCGGATAGGCCGGCGGGCCGAAGGTGGCCGTGACGGCCTCCCGCAGCATCTCCAGCTTCTGGGGAGACCGGTCGAACTGCTCCTTGAAGGGCCGCGGCAGCCGCACCACCACGGCGCCGTCCTCCTCCCACCGGGCGAGGTTGGCCTTCTGCGTGAGCATCGCGGCCGTGGGCACGCTCCGGCCGCGCAGGTGGGCGATGATGCGGTCCCAGTGGCCCGGCGGGATCGCCCGCTCGCCGCCCAAGGGGGCCGCCGGGGGCGCCTCGGGGGCGAGCCCCCCCTGCAGCACGCCCATGGCAGGCCGCGAAAGGCTCGCAGCAGCGGCGCCGGGCGGCGCCGGCGGCAGAGGGGGGGCCGGCGGCAGAGGGGGGGCCGGCGGCAGGGGGGGGGCAGCCGGAGCGGGAGGCACGGGGCCCGCCGTTGGCGCAGGCGGCACCGGGGGTGGCGAGGCACCGGGCGGCGGGCCTCCCGGTGCCGGCGGGGTGGCCCGGGGGGGGGCCGAGGCCCCGGCCGGGGCGGGGGGCGGGCCCGGGGCCGTGAAGGCCACCGGTGGGGCAGGCCGGGGAGCCCCAGGCGGCCCCGGGGCCGCCTGGCCGGCCCCACCAGCGAGCGCCGCCTCCAACGCCTCGACCCGCGCCAGGAGCTCCACGAGCCCCGGGATCGAGGGGCGCGAGGCAAGCTTGATGAGCCCCAGCTCGAGCCACACGGCCTGCTGCGGCGAGCGCCGGATGAGCCCCTCCGTGTCGTTGACCGTCTCGAGCAGCCACGGCAGCTCAGCCGGGCCCAGCCGGTGGGCCTGCTCGCGCATCGCCACGAGGTGCGCGGAGGGGACCTCCAGCGCTGCGGCCTGCTCGGGCGCCAGCTGCAGCACCAGCAGGTGCCGGAAGTGCACCAGCAGCTCGCGGGCGATGGTGCCATGCTCGTGCCCCGCCGCCAGCAGCGCGGCCGCGACGCCGAGCGCCCCGGCCGCATCGCGCGCGATGAGGGCCTCGGCCAGGGCCACGATCTGATCGCCTGCCACGAGACCCAGGCCGGTGGCAACGGCGTCGGCCGTCAAGAGCTCCCCCGCGGCCGAGGCCGCAAGCTGGTCGAGCAGGCTGAGGGCATCCCGCAGGCCCCCGTTGGCCCGCCGGGCGATCGCCTCCAGGGCCCCCGGCTCGGCGGGAATCCCCTCCCTGGCCGCGATCTCCGTCAGGCGGTCCACCAGGCGCGCAAGCGGGATGCGCCCGAAGTCGAAGCGCTGACACCGCGACACGATGGTCGGCAGCACCTTGTGGGGATCGGTCGTGGCCAGCACGAACAGGACGTTGGGCGGCGGCTCTTCCAACGTCTTGAGCAGGGCGTTGAAGGCGCCCTGCGAGAGCATATGGACCTCGTCGATGATGTAGATCTTCATGCGGCCTGACACGGGGGCCAGCGCCACGCGGTCCTGCAGGTCGCGGATGTTGTCGACGCCGTTGTTGCTGGCGGCATCAATCTCGATGACGTCCAGGTGGACGCCCGCCGTGACGTCCCGGCAGCTGGCACAGGCCCCACAGGGCGCATCGGTGGGGCCCTGCTGGCAGTTCACCGACTTGGCCAGGATGCGCGCGACGGACGTCTTGCCCGTGCCGCGTGGCCCGCAAAACAGGTAGGCATGGCCGAGGCGCTGCTGGGTCAGCGCCCGGGAGAGGGTGCGGGCAACCGCCTCCTGCCCGACGAGCTCGGCGAAGCTGCCCGGCCGGTACTTGCGATAGA
>JAYKHL010000047.1:0-11136 GCA_035284865.1 Candidatus Sericytochromatia bacterium
ATGACCAACATCATCCGCATCCTCGCCGAGGCCGATGGCCGCTCGCTGGTGCTGCTCGACGAGCTGGGCGCGGGCACCGATCCCGCCGAGGGCGCGGCGCTCGGGCGCGCCATCGTGGAGGAGCTGCTCGGGCGCGGCACCCGGCTGGTGGCGACGACCCACTACGGCGAGCTGAAGCTGCTCCACTACCAGCTCGAGGGCATCCGCAACGCCGCCGTGGAGTTCGATCTCGAGACGCTCTCGCCAACCTACCGCCTGCTGATGGGGGTCTCCGGCCAGTCGAACGCCGTGGCGATCGCCGAGCGGCTGGGCCTTGCCCCGGCCCTCATCGCGCGCGCGCGCGAGATCACCCTCCACCGCACCACCGAGACCGCGGAGGTGATGGACGAGGCCACGCGGGACCGCCACCAGGCGGCCGAGCTGCTCGCCCGGGCGCAGCAGGCCCGGGATCGCGCGGACGCCCTCAAGCGCGACTACGAGGCCAGGCTGGCGGGCTGGCAGGCCGAGCGGCGGGACCTCGAGGTCAAGGCCAGGGACAAGGTCGAGCAACAGGTGCGCTCTGCCAAGGGCGAGATCGCGGCCATCATCCGGGAGCTTCAGGGGGTCAAGACGGCGCAGGCCGCCCAGCGGGCGAGCGAGCGGCTGGAGAAGTTCCAGAAGAAGAAGCCCGCTCCCCCGCCCCCGCCTCGCAAGCAGGAGCCACTCGCCCTGGGCAAGCGCGTCCACGTCCCCAAGCTCGGGCAGAGCGGCAAGGTCCTGACGCTGCCTGACGCCGATGGCAACATGCGCGTGCAGGTCGGCATCCTGACCGTCACCGTCAACCGGCGGGACCTCGCCACGCCCGCCGGCGCGGACCTGACCGGCGAGGCCCCACCGGCGCCCCGCCGCAGCGGCACGATCGTGATCCCCGACGTGGCGCCAGGCCTGTCGTGCGACCTGCGGGGCCTGATGCAGCACGAGGCCATCCCGGAGGCCGATCGCTACCTCGATCAGGCCCTGCGCGGCCACCTGAAGGAGGTCACGCTGATCCACGGGGCCGGCACGGGGGCGCTGCGCAACGCCCTGCGGGCCTGGCTCAAGGACCAGCCGGGCGTGGCCTCGTTCCGCCCGGGTGGCCCGCTCGAGGGTGGGGATGGCGTGACGGTGGTGGTGCTGCGCTGAGGCGCGCCGCGCCGCTGCCCTGCCCCGGCGCCCCAGGGTCGCGGTGTGGTCCGGAGGTGGGTGGCCCGGTGCGCTACAATGGGGGGCCGAAGATGGAGCCGACCATGCCCCAGCCCCACCCCTCCGACGTGCCCGCCGCCCTGTCTCCCGCCCCCATCGGCGTGGGGCTGCTCGGATGCGGGACGGTCGGCACGGGCGTGGCCCGGCTGCTGCTCGCGCGCGAGGGCCCTTACGCGCACCGCGCGGGCCGGCCGGTCTCGCTGGTGCGCGTCGGCGTGCGGGACGTGGGGCGCGACCGGGGGCTGCCGGCTGCGCTGTTCACGGCCGACCTGGAGGCCGTCGTGGACGATCCGCGGGTTCATGTCGTCGTCGAGGCCATCGGAGGCTGTGAGCCGGCCCTGGCCCTGATCCTCCGCGCGATCGCCGCCCGCAAGCACGTCGTGACGGCCAACAAGGAGGTGATCGCGCGTCACGGACACGTGATCTTTCCGGCAGCGCGCGCCGCGGGCGTCGCGGTGCAGGTGGAGGCCACGGTGGCAGGGGGAATCCCGATCGTGGCCGCCATCAAGAGCAGCCTGGCGGCCAACCGCATCCGTCAGGTGGCCGGCATCATCAACGGGACCACCAACTACATCCTCACGGCGATGGCCATGCACGGCCAGTCCCTGGCGGAGGCGCTCGCGGAGGCGCAACGCCTCGGCTATGCCGAGGCCGATCCGACCAGCGACGTGGAGGCCTACGATGCGGCCTACAAGATCGCCATCCTCGCCTCGGCCATCTTCGACCACCGCGTCGCCATTGATGAGGTCCACCGCGAGGGCATCACGGCCCTCACGGCGGCCGACATCGCCTACGCGCGCGAGCTCGGCTACGTGGTGAAGCTGCTGGGCGTCGCCCGCCGAGAGCCGGGCCCGACCGGCGAGCAGCTTCAGGTCCGCGTGCATCCGGCCATGATCCCCACCAGCCACCCCCTCGCGCCCATCGAGGGGGTGATGAATGCGGTGGCCGTCTCGGGCGACGCGGTGGGGGAGGTGATGTTCTCCGGGCCGGGGGCCGGCATGATGCCCACGGCCAGCGCGGTCCTGGGCGACGTCCTCGCGATCGCCGCGCAGCCCGAGCTGCCCCACCGCCTGCTGACCTGCCAGCACGAGGGCCTGGCCCCCGTCGCGCCCATCGACGATCTCGTGACCCGCTTCTACGTGCGCCTGCTGGCCGCCGATGAGCCCGGCGTGATCGGCACCATCGGCCAGGCCTGCGGCCGCCACGGCATCTCGATCCGGTCGATGGTGCAGAAGGGCGAGCGGGACGGCTCCGCCGAGATCGTGCTCATCACCCACCGGGTTCGCGAGCGCGCGATGCGCGAGGCGCTGGCCGAGCTCGCGGCAGATCCGAGCATCCGGGCCATCGGCTCGGTGATCCGCGTGGAGGACCTTGCCCCGTGACGCCCGCGATGGATGGCGGCAACGCCCCTCACCCGGCCTGCGGCCACCCTCTCCCGGCGGGAGAGGGGAGCGACGCGCCCGCCCACCAGCGGGGCGACGCGCCCGCCCACCAGCGGGGCGACACGCCCGCCCACCAGCGGGGCGACGCGCCCGACCGGCCCCCCATGGGGGAGCGCCCGCCCGCCCACCAGCGGGGCGACACGCCCGACCGGCCCACCCTGGGGGAGCGCCCGCCCGCTCACTGGCCGGGCCTGCTGGCCCGCTACCGGCGGTTCCTCTCGCTCACGCCCAGCTCCCCGATCGTGACGCTGCACGAGGGCAACACCCCGCTCGTCCCCGCCGAGCGCCTCCAGCGCCGGCTGGGGGCCGACGTGCGGCTGTTCTTCAAGCTGGAGGGCGCCAACCCCACCGGCTCGTTCAAGGACCGCGGCATGACCATGGCCGTCTCGAAGGCCGTCGAGGCCGGCAGCCAGGCCCTCATCTGCGCCTCCACGGGCAACACCTCCGCCTCGATGGCCGCCTACGCGGCGCGGGCGGGCGTGCGCTGCTTCATGCTGGTGCCCCACGGCTACGTGGCGCTGGGCAAGCTGGCGCAGGGGCTGCATTACGGCGCCACCGTGATCGCCATCGACGGCAACTTCGACCAGGCCCTCGCGATCGTGCGCGAGCTGTCGCAGACCCACCCCGTCACGCTGGTGAACTCGGTGAACCCTCACCGCATCGAGGGCCAGCAGACGGGGGCCTTCGAGGTCGTCGACCAGCTGGGGGACGCGCCGGACTTCCTGGCCATCCCCGTTGGCAACGCCGGCAACATCACGGCCTACTGGCGGGGCTTCGAGACCTACCACGCCGCCGGCCTTGCGCGGCGCAAGCCGGTGATGCTGGGGTTCCAGGCAGCCGGAGCGGCCCCGATCGTGCAGGGAGCCCCCGTCGCGAGGCCCGAGACGATCGCCACGGCCATCCGGATCGGCAACCCGGCCAGCTGGTGCTGCGCCGAGCAGGCCCGGCAGGCGTCCCGTGGGGCCATCGAGGCCGTCTCGGACGGGGCAATCCTGGCCGCCTACGAGGCCCTGGCCCGGGACGAGGGCCTCTTTTGCGAGCCGGCCTCTGCCGCCTCCGTGGCAGGCGTGCTGGCGCGCGCGGCGCGAGAGCCGTTTCCACCGGGCTCGACGGTGGTCTGCGTGCTGACCGGCAACGGGCTCAAGGATCCGGACACCGCCATCGGGCGGGTGCCTGACAGCGTGGTGCCCGTGGCCGCGGACGCTGCGGCGATCGGGCGCCAGCTGGCGCTGTGAGGGCCCGGGGACCGGGAAGTTCGGGCCTCGCTCAGAACCGCGACAGGTGGGCCAGCGCGGCGCGGATCGTCTCCTCCACCGGGGCCTCCGAGGGGGCCGCAGCCAGCGCCTCACGGGCCTCCTCCTCGCTGTAGCCAAGCGCCAGCAGGGCGAGCAGGGCCTCGTCCGTCGGGCCATCCAGCCCTCCCGCAGCCCGCCTCGGGCCGCCCAGCGAGCCGCCGTCGGCCACCGGGCGCCAGGCGGCCAGCTTCTCACGCAGCTCGAGGATGATCCGCTCTGCCGTCTTCTTGCCCACCCCCGGTGCCCGGGCGAGCGCCCGCGGGTCCTGCGCCACGACAGCCGCCACGACCTCGGGGACGGTGAGCGCCGACAGCACCCCCAGCGCGGTCTTGGCCCCCACGCCCGACACACCGTGCAGCAGCAGGAACAGCTCGCGCTCCTCCGGGCTGGGAAAGCCCACCAGCGTGAGCGCGTCCTCCCGGACCACCAGGTGGGTGTGGACCAGCACCGGCTCCCCCAGCGGCGGCAGCGCCCCAAGGTGCCGGCCCGAGAGCAGGACCTGGTAGCCCACCCCGGCGACGTCCACGATGGCTGCATCCTTGCCGACGTGGAGGAGCGCGCCCCGCAGCGAGGCAATCACGCGGCGCCCCCGGGCAGGGCCACCGGCCACTCGCCGCGTCCCTCAAGCACCCGCCAGTGGGTGATGGCCAGCGCCAGGGCGTCGGCCGCATCGTCAGGCCGGGGGATCGCGCGGAGCGCCAGCTCGTCCCGCACGGCCTCCTGGATCTCGGGCTTCTTGGCCTTGCCCGAGCCCGTGACCGTCATCTTGACCTGGGCAGGGCTGTAGCCCACGACGGGCACGCCGGTGTGGGCAGCCGCCAGCAGGATGACCCCCCGCGCCTGCGCCACGGGCATGGCGGTGTTGACGTTCTTCAGGAAAAACAGCTCCTCGATGGCCAGCACGTCCGGCTGCTGCGCGCCGAGCAGCTCCATCATGTCGGCGTAGGTGATGGCGAGGCGCTCCGGCGGCGTGAGGTGGCGGTCGGTCTGGATCGTCCCGTACTGCAGGGCCCGGGGGGCCTGCCCCGGCAAGACCTCCACGTAGCCGAAGCCCACGGTGGCGGTGCCGGGGTCGATGCCGAGGATCAACATAACACCAACTATAGAAGGGCAGCCGAGCGGGCGTCAATCACGCCCGACGGGCCGCCGTCGGGGGCGGCTGCCGAGGGACCGGGACGTGGCCTGCGGGGCGCGGCCCCCCACGCGGCCGACGAAGGCCGGCACGACGACCCGAGGGGCCGCCCGGGTCTCGACCCGGATGCCGTAGAACTGGAGGTACTCCGCCACCCCGCCTCGCAACCCCAGCGTGGTCTTCATGTCCTCCGAGGGCCCGATCGCCAGGATGACATAAGGCGCCCGCACGGGCACCTGGTTGATGACGATGTGCTGCCCCGCCGTGACGATCTCGGAGAGCTCGGTGATGCGATGGCCGTTGACGGCCACGGCCTCCCCGCCGCCGGTGCGCAGCTCGTTGACGATCTTGAGCAGGTCCTCCGCATGGACCACGGCCGAGGCCTCATCCTCGCCGGGGCCCACGGTCGAGGTCTCCGAGACGGTCACGACGAGGCCAGGCCCCTCGAGCGCGGGGTAGTCCTGAGAGGTGGGAGGGGGCAGGGGCGCCTCGGCCGGCGCCACGTCGCCCCGAGCCAGCTGGCTCTGCAGCTCGGTGACCTGCTCGGCGAGCAGCGCGTTGCCCTTCTCGGTGCTCTTGAGCAGCACCACGAGATCCTCGAGGCGCCGGGAGGGCATCACCTTGCGCGCATCCGCCTGCGAGCGCCACTGGACCGCCAGCAGCAGCCCCGTGATGATCGAGATGGTGGTGACGGGCACGACCCACTGCTTCATGGCTGTGCGCCGCGCGCCTCAGCCCTTCCGGACGGCGATGCGCCCGATGAAGCGTCGAATGCCCTCGCGGAGGGCCGACACGTTGCTGGCCTCCTTGAGCTCCGGCGCGGCCTCCGCCAGGCGGGCAAAGCTCTCCCGCTCTCCGTCGTCGATGGCCGAGATGAGCGCACCGAGCCGGGGCCCCGCGGCCACGGCGGGGTCCGAAACCGCGCCCTCGAGCGCGCCAGGCGCCGCGCCCTGCTGCAGCCCGGCAACGGCCTCGAGGAAGGCCGTGAGGGCCGTCGAGCCCGGCGTGAGCGCGACCCGATGCTCGACCTCGTCCTGGCGCAGCACGGCCGGCGCGGTGATGGCCGTGGTGAGGCCGGGATCCCCCGCGTCGACCAGCGAGGTCGAGAGGATCACGGGCAGCGTCGCGTCCTCGAGCTCGACGTCGAGCGAGAAGCTGCCGTCATAGAACGTGACGGCCTCGGCCAGCCGTCGCCCCGTGCGGGCATCGCGGACGACCACGGGCGTGCCGGTGATCCGCCCGTCCTGCACGTTCACCAGCCCGGCGACCTCCCCGACCACGCGCGCGAGGCCCAGCACGCGGACCCGGACCCCACTGGTCGGCGTGGTGGCAGCCTGCGTCACCGGGAGCACCGCGGTGACGCCTGCCGGCAGCAGGGCCTCGGGGTCCTGCAAGGTGAGCGCAGGGGGGGCCAGCAGCGGCGTGGCTGCCGGGAGGGCCCCCCCGAGCGGCGCCATGGTGAAGGTGGTGTGGGGGAGCGCCCCGGTCGGGGCCCGCCTGAGCCCTCCGGGCGCGATGGTGGCCCCGGCGCCCTGGCAGCCGGCCAGGACGAGGGCGCTCAGCGCCAGCCACCCCGCGGAGATGCCAACGAGGCGGCGCTTGATCAGCGGGCGCAAGCCCTGGGTGCCAGCCACCGGAGCCCCCTGCCCGTCAGGGCGCCAGCCCGACGACGGCCCGGTCGGGGTGCTCGACCGAGGCCCGGCCAGGCTCCGAGGGCCCGGCCCCGACCGAGAACGCGGCATCGACAGGGCTGAGCAGGTTGAGCCCAAGGAGGCCCAGCCCGGCGTACATGGCCAGCTGGCGCTGCCCGGTGAACACCCCGTAGCCGCCCGTGCCCAGCAGGGCGAACTCGGCGCCCAGGTACAGCAGGCCGCGCGGCACCTCGCCGGCGTAGAGCTGGCCGGCCCCGGGGAGCAGCGCCGACAGGCCTGCCGCCACCCAGGGGTCCGGGGCCCCCGCCGCGCGGGGCGCGGGCCCGTCCGGGGTGGCGGAGGCCTCCGGGGCGAACCCGGCCACGAGGTCCTGGTAGGCTGAGCGGGTGATGACGCTGAAGCGCGGGTCCTGGCCGCCGGTCACGAAGATGGCGCTGCGGCCCGCCTCGAGCAGCTGGGGGTTCTTCCCCGCATCCGAGATCCGGAACGTCCCCGACAGCACCGAGACGCGCCACCCGCCGCTGCCGGCCCGCTCGATGACGCCATCGGCGTCACCCCCCGAGATCCGCAGCGTGCCGGCCATCAGGTTGATGTTGCCCTCCGGCGGTGCCACCACCCGCACCCGGCCGACCCGCACCGTCGGCGTCATCCCGTCGAGCTCGATGAAGCGCACGGTGGTGCTCTCGCCAAACGTGAGGCGCGTGCCGCCCGACATCACGAAGTCGGCATAGGACTCCGGCATCGTCTTCACCGTGTCGCCGGCGTGCACCAGCGCCCCGGGCCTGAGCGCCGTCCAGCCCGTGGTGTAGGCGCGGACGCTGCCCCCGGCCTGCATCAGGGTGGCGGAGTCCCCCTCCTGCGCGGCCACGGGGGCCCCGGAAGCTGCCAGCGCGACGATCGCACAGGTGGCAGCCGCGAGCGGACGGTGGAAGGACACGGGCAAGACCTCGAACAGGTGGGCGTGCGACGGCGAGCCCATTATATACCCGGGCCGCCCGGTGATCTGTGAAGTTTTACGAAGCGCCCGGGCGCCTCAGCGCCGCCCGGACCGCCGCGCCATGTTGCCGCGCAGGAGGGACTTCGCGCGCTCGAGCTGGGTGTCCTTCAGCTTCTTGAGCTCCGCCGGGTCCGGGTTGCCCTGCTTGTCGAGCTTCAGCTTGGGCAGTTCCACGACGACGTCGGGGATGACGCCCTTTTTGTTGATGTCGTGCCCGTGCGAGGTGAGGTACTTCTGCGTGGTGATGGCCACCCCGGACCCGTCCGACAGCGAGTGGACCGTCTGCACCAGCCCCTTGCCGAAGGTCTTGGTGCCGATGAGCGTGGCCCGCTTGGTGTCCTGCAACGCGCCGGCGAGGATCTCCGAGGCGCTGGCGCTGCCCCCGTCGACCAGCACGACCACCGGCTGGTCGGCATCCACCACGGGGCGCCCGTTCGCCTTGAGGCTCTGCTTGACCCCGTTGCGGTCGACCAGCTGGACGATCGGACCGGAGGGGATGAACATCGAGCCGATGTCCACCGCGTTGGGCAGCAGGCCGCCCGGGTTGCCCCGCAGGTCCAGGATGATGCCATCCTTCTTCTTGAAGCGCTCCAGGGCCTGCTTCACCTCCGTGCCGGCCTCGTTGCTCATGAAGGTGGAGAGCCGGATGTAGCCGATGTTGCCCTCCATCTCCTCGACCTTCACGGCCTTGGTGACGATGTTGTCGCGGACGATGGGCACCTTCTTGGTGGCCGAGGCCCCCGCGTGCTTGATCGTGAGCGTCACCTTGGTGCCGCGCTGGCCGCGGATGAGCGAGACCGCCTCGGCCTCAGCCATGTGATGCGTGGCCTTCCCGTCGATCTCGACGATGTGGTCCCCCGCCTTGAGGCCCGCCCGGAAGGCCGGCGTGCCCTCCATCGGCGCGATGACGGTCAGCTTGCCGTCCTTGATGCCAATCTGGATGCCGATGCCCCCGAAGGAGCCCTGGCGCTCATCTTGCATGCTCTGGAACGCCTTGGGGTCCATGAAGCGCGTGTAGGGATCATCGAGCGCGCCCAGCATCCCGCGGATGGCCCCGTACACCAGGTCCGTGTCCTTGATGTTCTGCTCGACGTACTCGCTCTTGAGGAGGTCGTAAACCTGCAAGAAGGTGGCGAAGCTGGCCGACTCGGCGCGCACCTTGAGCGGCGTGGTGGCCACCCCAAGCCCGTAGGACCCGAGCATCAGGGCGCCCACGAGGGCGTAGCTGGCCAACTTCTCTCTCATCACGGGGGTCCTTCTGGGTCGCGCAGTCACGCGTGGTGATATACCGCCCGGCCGGTGCGGTGTAACGCCGGGAAACGTGGCCTGATTCCGCGATAGCCCCTCATCCGGCCTGCGGGCACCCTCTCCCTGGGGGAGAGGGAAGCGAACTCCGGTTTCCCCCAAAGGGTGCGGACGGTTTCCACTCCCTTCTCCCACGGGGAGAAGGTCCGCGTCAGCGGAGATGAGGGGCCATGCGGAATCACGGGAAACGAGGCCCAGCATACCGCGGACGCCGGCCGGTGGCCAGAAGCAAGCGTTGGCCTCAGCGCACGTAGGCGGCCGGGTTCACGGCCGCGCCGTTGCTGCGGATCTCGAAGTGCAGGTGGGGGCCTGTGCTCATGCCCGTCGACCCGACGTAGGCGATGACCTGCCCCTTCCGCACCCGCGCGCCGGCGCTGACGACGTAGCTGGAGGCATGCCCGTACAGCGTGGTCAGCTCCTTGCCGTGGTCGATGATGACCACCTTGCCGTAGCCGCCGTACCAGCCGGCGTAGATGACCTCCCCGCTGTCCGAGGCGTAGATGGGCGCGCCAGAAGGCGCCCCGAAGTCGATCCCGTGGTGCGAGACGTAGCGGCCCAGGATCGGGTGCAGCCGCTGGCCGAAGGGCGACGTGATCACGCCCGCCACCGGCCACATGAACCGCCCGGTGCCGATGAAGGGGCGCACGTAGCGGGGGTTCCGTCGCGCGGCCTGCTCCTGGGCCCGTCGCTGGGCGATGATGCGCTGGATCATCGCCGCGATCGAGGCGTTGTCGGCCTCGAGCTGGGCCACCACCTGCTCGGCGGCCTGGCGCTCGGACTTGATCCGCGAGACGAGGGTCTGCTGGCTGCCAGCCAGCCCCGTGAGGTGGGCCTTCTGGCTGTCGATGACCTCCGTGACCCGCGCGATGTTGTGGCGCTGCTGGGCGAACTGGCGTTGCTGCTGCTGGATGACCTGCCGGCTCCGGTTGAGGTCGTCGAGCATCGAGGCGTCATACTCGCTGATGCGCTTGAAGTAGTGGTACCGCGTCAGGAAGGTGGTCATGTCGGGCGAGGTGAGCAGGGCCTCCCAGCCGTCGAGCGCCCGGTTCTTGTAGATGGCCCGCAGCCGTGCGCCCGCGGCCTCCCGCTGGCGGCGGAAGCGCCCCTGGGCCTGCTGAAGCTGGCTGGCCGTCTGGCTCAGGCGGTGCTCCGCCCGGCGCAGCCGGAACTGGCTGTCTTGCAGCTCCGTCTGGGTCTGCTCCAGCCGCTGCTGCACGATGGTGAGCTCGCGAACCGCATGGTGCTCCTGCACCTTCAGCCGCTCCAGGCGGCGCCGGTTCTGGGCAAGCCGCTCGTTGATGAGGCGCTGCTGCCGCTGCAGGTCGCTTTCCCGCGCCTTGAGCGAGCGGGCCTCGCCCGGGGGCGCCGGCAGGCCCGGCACGGCCGTCGCCACCAGGAAGACGAGCCCGAGCCTCAACCACCTTGCCTTCGCGTCACGCATGCAGGGCCTCGTACAAAGCCACGGCCACCCGCGCGGGCAGCCCGGCCTGGGCGACCAGCTCCTCCCGGGTCAGCGCCCGCATGGCGGCCACGGAGCCAAACCGCTTGAGCACGGCCTTCTTGCGCACCGGCCCGAGGCCCTCGACCGCATCGAGCACCGAGGCCACCATCCGCTTGCCTCGCAGCTGGCGCTGAAAGGTCACCGCAAAGCGGTGGGCTTCGTCGCGAACCTGCTGCACCAGGTGCAGCGACGCGGAGCCGGGCGGGAGCCGCCGCGAGGTCCAGGGCTGGCTGGCGTCCGCGTGCGGCAAGAACAGCTCCTCTTCTCGCTTGGCGAGCCCCACGATGGGGGGGCAGGCGGCGCCCGCGGCCTCGAGCCCCTGCAGGGCTGCGTTGAGCTGCCCCTTGCCGCCGTCGATGATGACGAGGTCGGGCCAGGGCCAGTCGCCCTCCAGGCTCCGTCGGAAGCGCCGGGCGACGATCTCCCGCATCGAGGCGAAGTCGTCGTTGTCGTGCACGGTCTTCAGCTTGAAGCGCCGGTAGGCGTCCTTGGCGGGCCGGCCGTCGACGAAGACCACCATCGAGGCGACGATGTCCGTGCCCCCGAGGTGCGAGATGTCGAAGCACTCGATGCGTCGGGGGACCGCAGCAA
>JAYKHL010000048.1:0-23391 GCA_035284865.1 Candidatus Sericytochromatia bacterium
TTGAAGAGGGTGGACTTGCCGACGTTGGGCAGGCCGACGATTCCGGCGCGCAGCATGGGGTGGTGGCTCCTCGCGAGGGTTGGGGTGGGCCGCGCCTGCGCGCGGCAGCGGCCATTGTAGCACCTCCACCGGCCAGCCTTGCGTGCGGGGTGGCTGACACCCGCCACCCCCTCGGGTTGCTGTGCAGGCGCTCCTGCGCCCCCGTCCGCTCACTTCTCCCAGCTCGCCGCCACCTTGACGTCCACCTCCACGGGCGTCGTCTGCAAGAAGGCGCCACCCGCCTCCTGCATCGTCGCCCGCAGCGCCGCAGCGGCGGCCTCGGCCCTGTCGATGGGCGCCTCGACCACCAGCTCGTCGTGGATGCAGTTGACCAGCCGCGCCCCCAGCGGCGCGAGCCGGGCCGGCAGCCAGGCCATGGCCTGCTTCAGGATGTCGCTGTTGGTGGCCTGGATGGGGAAGTTCTTCCCGGCCCGCTCCACCGCTGCGACGGCCGCGCGGTCCTGGGCGTCGAAGGCGTACCGGGCGCGCCGCCCCGCGAGCGAGCGCAGCTCCCGCGCCTCGATGGCCGTGCGCGCGGTGGTGCGCAGCCACGCCTCCACGCCCCGGTACGTCTCGAAGTAGCGGGCGATGAGCTCGCGCGCGCGCTCCACCGAGACCCCCAGCTCGCCCGCGAGGCTCGCCGCGCCGCGGCCGTAGACCAGCCCGAAGTTGATGCCCTTCGCGGCGCTGCGCTGCGCGGGTTTGACCTCGTTGTACGGCACCCAGAACATCTCCGAGGCCGTCATCCGGTGCAGGTCCAGCCCCTGCTCGAAGGCCCGTCGGAAGGCGGCGTCGCCGGAGAGCTCCGCGAGGATGCGCAGCTCCATCTGCGAGTAGTCCGCGACCACCAGCCGGTGCCCCGGCGGCGCCACGAAGCAGGCGCGGTGCGCCGCATCCGCCGGGATGTTCTGGAGGTTGGGCTGGCTGCAGCTGAACCGCCCGGTGCTGGTCTGCAGCTGCGTGAAGGTGGCGTGCAGGCGCCCCGTGCGCGGGTGGACGTGGGCCAGCATCCCCTCGCCGTAGCTGCTGACGGCCTTCTGGGCGTGGCGGTGCGCGAGCAGCAGGGGCACGACGGGGTGGGCGTCGCGCACGGCCTGCAGCGAGGCCTCGCTGGTGTCCGGCACCGCCACGCCGAGGTGGGCCAGCGCCGCCCGCACCTGCTGGCTGGAGCTCAGGTTCAGGGGCGGGGCCACCTCCGGCAGCAGCGCCAGCTGGGCGCGCGTGCCGGCGAGCAGCGCCAGCAGGCGGGCCTCCAGCGCGTCCCGCTCGGCCTCCACCCGCCGCAGCAGCGCCCGCCAGGCCGCGACGTCCAGCAGCACGCCGGCCTGCTCCATGGCCGCCACCGCCGGCACCACGCCGAACTCCAGCATCGCGACGCGCGCGAGGCCCGCGTCGAGGAGGCGGGGCCTCAGCACCCGGCGCAGCTCGAGCAGCAGCCGGGCCTCCCGGGCGGCGCGGCCCAGCTGCGCGTCGGCCAGCGGCCCGGCCGGCGGCAGCGCGAGGGCCCCGCGCTCCACCGCCACCCCCAGCCAGCGCCACGTCAGGTCCGGCAGCTCGTGGCGCTCGTCCTCGTGCAGCAGCTGGCTCGCCAGCAGCGTGTCGAACAGCCCCCCGACGCGGAGCCCGCCGGCGCCGAGCCAGCGCAGGGCCGGCTTGGCGTGGTGGCAGACCTTGATGGGGCGTGGGGCCGCCAGCACCGCGGCCAGCGGGCCCAGGTCTGACAGGGGCTGCAGGTCGAGGAGCCACGTCATGTCAGGCGTCGCCAGCGCCAGCAGCCGGGGGCGCCCCTCCAGCGGCGACGGCGCCCCCGGCGCCACCACCACGCCGCACGCCTCCTGGGGGGCCAGGCTCGCCGCCACCTCCGCCAGCCCCTCCGGATCCTCGACGACGCGCCAGCCAGGCTCCTCCGGGGCGGCCAAGGCTCAGAGCTCCAGGCTGGCCTGACCGGCGCCGGGCTCGAACAGGCGCCGGTAGAGGCGCAGCGCGTGGCCGTCCGTCATCGCCGCGATGTAGTCGCACACGATGCGCAGGCGGGCCACCTCATCCTCCCGCACGGGCTCCCACAGCTCCCGCACGTCCTCGGGGAGCAGGTCCCCCGCGTCCGGCTGCGCATAGGCGTCGAAGAGCCGCTGCACCACGAGCCGACCCTTGTACTCCAGCGTCGTCACCCGCGGGTTGCGGATCAGCAGCACGAACTCCACGCCCATCAGGATGCGCGTCTCGCGCCAGACCTCCTCCGGGATGTCGAGGGCCAGCTCGTAGCCCGTGACGCCGGGCCGCAGGCGCACCCCCGTGTGCGTCACGAAGCGGTGAATCAGCCGCGAGGTGAGCGACTTGCGGGCGGCCTTCACCCCATGCGCCGAGGGGGCGCGAAGCTGGGAGAGCAGCGAGCGCATGAGGCGCTGCACGTCGTCCGGCGTGACCCCGGCGGCCCCCTTCTTGCAGGCGTAGTGCGAGATGCGCTCCAGCGTGCCCGTGTGCTCGAAGCTCTCCGGGCGGATCAGGTCGGCGTGCAGGCCGTCCTCGAGGTCGTGGACGGAGTAGGCGATGTCGTCGGCCCACTCCATGATCTCGGCCTCCAGCGACCGGTGCTCGTGGTCCGCGCCGCTGCGGACCCAGGTGACGGTGGCCGCATCGTCGTCGTAGAAGCACTTCTCGACGGCCTGCGCCGCGCCGGGCGCGTCCCCCCGCCGGGCTTTGCGCGCGCTGTAAGGCTGCAGGTACTTCAGCACGGCCTCCAGCGTCGCGCGCGTGAGGTTGAGCCCGAAGCCGTCCCGCTTGATCTCCAGCCTCGTCAGGATGCGCAGGTTCTGGGCGTTGCCCTCGAAGCCCCCGTGGGCGTGCATCAGCTCCTGCAGCGCGGCCTCTCCGTTGTGGCCGAAGGGCGGGTGGCCCAGGTCGTGGGCGAGGCAGGCGGCCTCGATCAGCTCCGTCGAGAGCGGGCAGCCGGCCAGCGCGGGCAGGCGGTTCAGGTACAGCGCCAGCCCCTTGCCGATCTGGGCCACCTCCATCGAGTGCGTGAGGCGGGTGCGGAAGAAGTCTCCCTCGCCCACCCCGAAGATCTGGGTCTTGCCCTGCAGCCGCCGGAAGGCCGAGGCATGGACGATGCGCGCCCGATCGACCTCGAAGGGGTCGCGCGGGTCCACGTGCTCCTGGCGGTCCTCCGGGTCATGGCGGGCCTGCTCGCGGGCGGTGTAGCGGGGGCTGACGGGCATGGGGGCGGATCCGTGGCGGGGGGCGGCAGCGGCTTCATCGTACCCGCCGGTCGGGGGGCTGAACGTGATGGTCGCCCCCGCCCCACAGGGCGGCGCCGTGGTACAAGAGGCGATGGCCCCCCCTGCGACGCCCCCGTGCCAACGCTGCCCGTGACGCAAGACCAGGCCGAAGCGCCCTGGCCCCCTTCCGAGCTGACGTCGCCGGCCCCCGCCACGCGCCGGCGCTGGACCCTCGCCCCGCGCCCCGAGCTGTTCGGGGCGCCCGCCTCGCCGTGGTCCGCGCTGCTCGCCCCCTTGCCCTGGCTGGCGCTGCTGCTGCAGCTGCTGCTGGTGCGGCTCGGCGCGTCCCCGGGGTGGCCAGCCGTGGCCATGCACGCGACGGAGGCCCTGTGGCTGCTCTGGGCGCCGTGGTGGCTGGCGTCGGTCGGGCATGGCCTCGGCCGCTGGCTGTCGGAGGCCGTGTTCCGGGCCACCCGGGGGCGCCGCCACCTGGATGCGTCGGCACGACGCTGGCACTATGCCGTGGCCTTCCTCGTCTGTGCCCTGCCGCTCGCCGTGATCCAGTGGCACGGGGCCGCGCTGGAGGCCTACCTGACGCTGCGGATCGTGCTGGTGCGGGCCCTCGGCCCGGCTGGCACCGTGCATGTCGGGTATGACCCGGACGTGACGAACCTGTGGGTGCTGGCCGTGTTCCCGGTGGTGCTCTGGCAGGCGGGCCGGGCGGTGGGGCGCATCCCCCCGGGCCGCCTGCTCGGGCTCCAGCGCGAGCTCGCCCGGCTGCGCGGCGAGCTCGCCTGGGGCACGGAGGCGTGGGCAGCCACGGTGGGGGAGGCCGTCGATCGCTGGCTGCGGGACCTCGGGCCGGGCCTGGGAGCGGCCCCCGAGGCCGGAGAGAGCCGCAGGCGCCAGCGACAGCGCTGGCTGGCGCTGCGTCGGGAGCTGGTCGCGGCCTGGGTCGGGTCCCCCCCGGACCTGCCACGGGCCAACCGGGCCATCGCGCAGTACCGAGCGGGGAGGGTGTCATGAGCCAGCGCCGGCCCTGGGCCGAAGAGGTCGTCTATCAGGTCTTCCCGGACCGGTTCCAGGCCTGGCACCCCGGCCACGCGGCCTGGCCGGTGCCGGGCAGCTTTGCCTGGAATGGCCACCCCGTGCGGCACAGCCGCGCCGCGGCGGCCCTGACACACCGGCACCGGCACCAGTACACCTTCCTGGGCGGCACGCTGGAGGGGCTGCGGCGCCGCCTGGACCACGTCCAGCAGCTCGGGGCGACGGCCCTGTACCTCACGCCCATCTTTGCCGCGCGCTCCAGCCACCGCTACGACACGGACGACTACACGCGCATTGACCCGGTGCTCGGAGATCGCCCTGATTTCGAGCGGCTGCGAGAGGACCTGCGGGCCCGCGGCATGCGGCTCGTCCTCGACGGCGTCTTCAACCACACGTCCTTCCACCACCCCTGGCTCACGGAGCGGCCAGAGTTCTACCTGCAAGCCCCCGGCGGCGGCCCCGAGACCTGGATGGGCACGGGCCTGCTGCCCAAGCTCGACCCCGAGCACCCCGACCTCCAGGCCGCCCTGCTGGCGGTGCTCGATCACTGGGGGGAGGTCGACGCCTGGCGGCTGGATGCCTCCCACCTGCTCGCCCGCGCCTTCCTGCGCCGCCTCAAGGCCCACCTCGCCGGCCGCAGCCTGGTCATCGGCGAGGACTGGGACGACGCCCGCTTCGACCTGCACGAGGGCCTCTACGACGGCGTGACCAACTTCGCCTTCAAGCGCAACGTGGAGGCGCTGCTGACGGGCGACTGCTCGCCCGAGACCCTGGCGCGTCGGCTGCGGGTGGTCTACGAGGGGTACCCGTGGGAGGGCGTGCTGCGCAGCTGGAACCTGCTCGGGAACCACGACACGGACCGGGTGTACTCCAGGCTCGGCCAGCGCGAGCCGCACCTGCAGCTGGCCCGGGTGCTGCAGCTGTTTCTGCCGGGCACCCCCCTCATTTACTATGGCGACGAGTGGGGCCAGACGGGCTGGGGGGACTGGGGTGCCCGGGGCCCGATGGTCTGGCGGCCTTCGGCGGCCCAGCGGCGGCGGCGGGACGCCCTGGCGGAGGGGCTGGCCCTGCGCCGCACCCACCCCGTGCTGGCCACGGGGGGGATCCGCTTCCTGCACGCCTCAAACCGCGACCGCGTGCTGGTCTGGGAGCGGGCCGGGGCCGATGGGCGGGCCGTGGTCGGCCTCAACCTGGGGCCGCGGGCCGTCACATGGGAAGGCGAGGGGGCCCGCCTGAACCTGCCATCGCTGGGGTGGGACCTCTGGGCCTGAGCCCGCCCCGGCCTGGGCCTCCGGGCCCGCCGCGGTCAGCAAGACGGCCCCCCGCCAGCCAGGCTGGGGAGGGGCCGTCGGGCCAGGTGGGCGCGCTGGGGATCGAACCCAGGACACGCGGATTAAAAGTCCGCTGCTCTACCAACTGAGCTACACGCCCGGTGACGGAATCTTAACCTGCGCCGGGCACGGCCTGCAAGGCGGTGCGGCGGCCGGGTGCACCACGCCGACGAAGCGGTTCGGCACCTGCGGCCATGGTGGCGCTGCCTCCGGTGGCGCACCATCACCCCATCCACGGAACCTCGCAGCAGAACGACGAGGCTGACCTCTCCTCGATTGTCATGCTCGGCCACACGGTTCTGATACGGTCGTTCGTGCCAGCAGCCACGCCAGGAAAGTCCGTCCAGAACGGCTGCACTGCGTGCTCGGGGTGTCGGCGCCGGAGCCGGTATGGGGCCGGAGGGCGCTGGAAAGCGCAACAAGGAGGGTGACAGATGGTCGGAAACAAGCCTGGTCCCGCCAAGGGAGACCCTCGGATGGTCGAGGCCGGCCGCCGGGGGGGCCAGACCGTGAAGGAAGAGCGCGGCCGCGAGTTCTTCCAGCAGATCGGCCAGAAGGGGGGGCAGGCCACCAAGGACAAGTACGGCCCCGAGTTCTTCTCGCAGATCGGTCGCAAGGGGGGGGAGTCCGTCAAGCGCGAGCGCGGCGTCGAGTTTTACTCCAGCATCGGACGCAAGGGAGGCTCGTCCTCCCGGGCCGGAAAGGGCCGCAAGAAGGCGCCCTGACGACCGGCGGCGACTCGCCATCGGTGGGCGGGTGCGTGGGGCGGGCCTCCCTGGCGGGGGGCCCGCTCGCGTTTGACGGCCGCTCCGTGGCATCGGTACAATCCGCCCCCTGGGGCCCGTGTCCCCGCTGCCAGCGAGATGCCGCCGTGTCCACGCTCCACGAACTGACCGCCGCCGACCTGGCGACCCGCCTCTCGCGCCGCGAGCTGTCCGCCCGGGAGCTCGTCGAGGCCTTCCTGGGACGCGTGGCCGCCGTGGAACCCGCCGTCGGGGCCTACCTGACGCTCACGCCCGAGCGGGCCCTCGCCGAGGCCGACGCCATCGACCAGGCGCGGGCCGCCGGCGAGCCCCTGGGACCCCTGGCGGGCGTCCCACTTGCCATCAAGGACAACCTCGTCACGGCCGGCGTGCGGACGACTTGCGGGTCCCGGTTGCTGGAGCACTGGATCCCGCCCTACGAGGCCACCGTCACGGCCCGGCTCCGGCAGGCCGGCCTCGTGGCGCTCGGCAAGGTGAACATGGACGAGTTCGCGATGGGCTCCTCGTGTGAGAACTCGGCGCTCGGGATCACCCGCAACCCCTGGGACCTCGCGCGGGTGCCGGGGGGCTCGTCGGGGGGCTCCGCCGCGGCCGTGGCGGCCGGCGAGGCTGCGCTGGCCGTCGGCACCGACACCGGGGGCTCGATCCGACAGCCCGCGGCGTTCTGCGGGCTGGTGGGGATGAAGCCGACCTACGGGCGGGTGTCCCGGCAGGGCCTGGTGGCCTTCGCCTCCAGCCTGGACCAGGCCGGGCCCATCACACGCGACGTCCGGGACAACGCCCTGCTGCTCGGCGCGATGGCCGGCCATGATCCGCTCGACTCCACCTCGCTCGACCGGCCCGTGCCGGACTACGCGTCGGCGCTGGAGCGCGGCGTGGCGGGGCTGCGCGTCGGGCTGGTGCGCGAGCTGGTCGGCGAGGGCGTCGACCCGGAGGTGCGGGCGGCGGTGATGGCCGCCGTGGCCGTGCTGGAGAGCCTGGGCGCCCGCGTCGAGGAGGTCGAGCTGCCGCACAGCCGGGTGGCGCTGCCCGCCTACTACGTCGTCGCCACCGCCGAGGCCAGCTCCAACCTGGCGCGCTACGATGGCGTCCGGTACGGCCTGCGTGCGGAACAGCCGACTGACCTCCTCGACATGTACACCCGCACGCGCGCCCACTTCGGCACCGAGGTCAAGCGGCGCATCCTCCTCGGCACCTACGCGCTGGCCGCGGGTTACTACGACGCCTACTACAAGAAGGCCCTGCAGCTGCGCACCCTCATCAAGGCGGACCACGACCAGGCCCTCACGCGCTGTGACGTGCTGCTCTCCCCCACCACGCCCACCACGGCCTTCCACCTTGGCGAGCGGCTGCGAGATCCGCTCGCGATGTACCTGGCCGATGTGGCCACCATTCCCGCCAACCTGGCGGGCTTGCCGGCGCTCTCGCTGCCTTGCGGCTTCGACGCGCAGGGGCTGCCCATCGGCCTGCAGCTCGTGGGGCGCGCCCTCGGGGAGGAGGTGCTCTACCAGGTGGCCCACGCCTACGAGCAGGCGGCCGGCCACCACCTCCGCCGCCCCGCGCTGGGCCCCGTGGCGGCATCGTGACCTGGGAGGGCGCGTGATGGCGATGCAGTACGAGGCGGTGATCGGGCTCGAGGTCCACGCCGAGCTCCTGACCGAGACCAAGATCTTCTGCGGCTGCCGCGCCACCTTCGGCGCCGAGCCCAACACCCACGTCTGTCCGGTCTGCCTCGGGGCCCCGGGCGCCCTGCCCGTGCTGAATGCGCGCGTGCTCGACTTCGCCATCATGGCGGGGCGCGCCCTCAACGCCGCGATCGCCCCCGTCAGCAAGTTCGACCGGAAGAACTACTTCTATCCCGACCTCCCGAAGGCCTACCAGATCTCGCAGCTCGACCAGCCGATCTGTGAGCGCGGTTGGCTCACCATCACCGTTGGCGAGGATGAACGCCGCATCGGCATCACCCGGATCCACATGGAGGAAGACGCGGGCAAGCTGGTGCACCAGGGGGCGGCGGGGCTGGCGGGCTCCACGCACTCGCTCGTCGACCTCAACCGGGCGGGCGTGCCCCTGCTGGAGATCGTCTCCGAGCCCGAGCTCCGAACCCCTGAAGAGGCGCGGGCCTACATGCTGGAGCTGCGGGCCATCCTGGTCTACCTGGGCATCAACGACGGGCGGCTGGAGCAGGGCTCGCTGCGGTGTGACGCCAACGTGTCGGTCCGGCCGGTCGGCCAGGCTGCCCTGGGCACCAAGGCCGAGATCAAGAACATGAACTCCTTCAGCGCGATCGAGCGGGCCATCCGCTACGAGATCCAGCGGCAGCTCGACGCCGTCGCGTGCGGGGAGCGCATCATCCAGGAGACCCGACTCTGGAACGAGGAGCGCCAGGTCACTGTCAGCATGCGGGTGAAGGAGGGGTCTGCCGACTATCGCTACTTCCCGGACCCGGACCTCATTCCCCTGCACATCAGCCGCGATCAGGTGGCGGAGATCGAGGCCCGGCTGCCGGAGCTGCCGGCCGCGAAGCGGGCGCGTTACGAGGCGGCGTTCGGGCTCTCGCCCTACGACGCCCGGGTGCTGGTGGCAGACAAGCAGGTGGCAGACTTCTTCGATGCGGCCGTCGAGGCCGCTGGCGGGGCGGCCTCCGGCCGCGCCAAGGCGCTCGCGAACTGGCTCACGGGGGACGTTGCCGCGGCCCTCAACGCCGACAAGCTGACGCTCGCGGAGACCCGCCTCACCCCGGCCCACCTGGCCGAGCTCGTGGCGCTGATCGAGGCCGACACGATCTCGGGCAAGATCGGCAAGGCCTTGTTGCCCGCCATGATCGCGGAGGGGGCAGCCCCGGGGGGGCTGGTGGAGGCCCGGGGCCTGAGTCAGATCCAGGACACGGGGGCCCTGGGGCAGGCCATCGAGCAGGTGCTGGGGGCCCACCCCGACCAGGTGGCAGACTACCGGGCGGGCAAGACCAAGGTGCTGGGCTTCCTGGTCGGGCAGGTGATGCGAGCCACCCAGGGGCGCGCCAAGCCGGATCTCGTGAACCGGTTGCTGCAGGAGGCCCTGGGTCGGCAGCCGGGGTGAGCCAGGGCCCGCTGGAGGTTAAGCCGGGTTTAAAGCAAGCGGGTTTTTGTGCTACAATGGGGATGGGAATCATCAGCCTGACCCGTGCCCCCGTTCGCCGATCAGTCGCCGCCCTCGCCGCTGAAAGCCCGCAGACCCATGATCCACCCGCGCGCTCCCCAGGCTCTGCGCCTCCTTGTCGCCCTGCCCCTGGCTCTGATGCTCGGCCTTGTTGGCCTGGTGCTGGCCTCGGGGGACACGTCTGCCCTGACGGCCGTCATGCTGGTGCCCCTGGCCTACGGCGTCACGGTCTTCACCCTGGGGGCCTGGTGGTACGGCCGGCCCGATCCCAGCGTGGCCCTTCCCGAGGAGGACACCTGTGAGTGGCCGATGGTCAGCATCATGGTGCCTGCCCACAACGAGGAGGCCGTCATCGGCCACACCCTGGCTCACCTCTTGCGGCTGGACTACCCGCGGTTCGAGGTCATCGTGATCGACGACCACAGCCACGATCGGACCTCCGAGGTGGTGCAGCAGTTCGCCGGCGTCAAGCTCGTGCAGCGCCGGAACCTGCCCAACCGGGGCAAGTCCGAGGCGCTCAACGCGGGCCTGGAGTTCGCCTCCGGCGAGGTCGTGTGCGTCTTCGACGCGGACTCCGAGGTGGCGCCCGACTTCCTGCGCAGGGCCGTCGCCCCCCTGATCGACAACCCGGAGTACTGCGGGGTGCAGGCCCAGGTGCGGATGTACAACCGGCACGAGAACCTGCTCACGCAGGCCCAGGACGACGAGTTCGCGCTCTTCAACGAGATCCTGCAAGTGGCCCGCGGGCGCCTGGGCATCGCCTCGGCCCTCGGCGGCAACGGCCAGCTGACGAAGCGCTCGGCCCTGGAGGCGGTGGGGGGCTGGAACCCTGGCTCGCTCACGGAGGACCTCGACCTCACGATGCGCCTGCTGCTGGCCGGACGGGGCCGGATCTACCACGTCACGGACGCCGTCGTCTGGCAGGAGGGCGTGACGACGTTGCGGGGCCTCATCCGCCAGCGTCAGCGCTGGGCCGAGGGCATGCTGCGGACCTATGGCGAGTTCATCCTTGAGACGCTCCGGAGCCGGGAGCTGACCTCGGGCCTGCGGCTGGATGCCGTCTACGCGCTCGTCTCGTGCTTCTTTCCCCTCCTCACGGTGGCTGGCCTGGTGGTGCAGGTCTTGGGCTGGTTCCCTGGCGTGATCACGCACGGACTGCCTGGTTGGGTGGGCAACGGGGTGAGTGCGCTGCTCCTGGCAGGCGCCCTGGGGTGGTCCACCGTGGTGTCGTGGAAGCGGGATCGGCGCATCGACGTGCGGCCCGGCCTCCGGTACATGGTGTACGTGCTGCACTGGGTGCCCGCGGTGCTGATCGCGGTGCGCAACGTGTTCAGCGACAGGGCAGTGGTCTGGGCCAAGACCGAGCACCGGGGTCAGGGGCTGGCGCTGCCTGCGATGCCCGCTGTGGCCACCCCCGTCGGCGCGGGCCGCGACGGCTGACCGGACCGGTCCGGCTGGGGCAGGGGGCCCCCGCTCACGGGGCCGTGCGCGGGGACCTGCGCTGGCTGGGACCAGAACCCCGGGAAGGCGCGGACCTGGAGACCCGCCCACCGGGCTGGCACGGGACCTGTGCTGAGCGGGAGACGGCCTCAGGGCGCGGTTGCGTTCAGGCGCAGGTGCTTGGCCCGCGGGTCCCACTGCACGGCGAGCTCTCCTGTCAGGATGGCCACCAGCGTGTGTCCGACGAGCTCGCCGCGCCAGCCCTTCAAGACGGGAAGATCGGCTGCGGTGCCCCTGCGGTGTCCCTCCACGAGCCGCTGCAGGTCCGCGACCGTGGCAACGAGCGTCGAGCTGACAAGCTTCTCGGCCGAGATGACCTGTAGCACCGCGTGCAGCAATGACGCCAGCGCCGCCTCCGCGTCGTCGAGCTGAGGGCCCGGGCTGTCGGGGGTGGGGCAAGCTTCGGGGGGCACGGCCTTGCCGCGCTTCACGGCGGCCAGGAGGTTGTCCGCGTGCCGCTCCAGGTCGCGCGGCTGCAGGCCGCGGACGGCGCGCAGCTGGTGCTCCTGGTTGGGCGCCCGGCGGGCCAGTTCGACGAGGAACTCATCCCGCAGCACGGAGCCGCGGGGCCGGTTGCGGCGGGCGGCCTCCTGCTCCCGCCAGATGGCGAGCTCTCGCAGCACGGCGAGCCCCCGGCGGTCGAGGCCGCTCCACCCCTTCACCTTGTAGAACAGGGTCTGCATGTCGGCCCGGGTGGCGATGGCCCGCTCCACGTGGCTGCGCGCCCGCTCACACTCCTCTGCGGCCCAGTCGAGGCGGCCGAGCACGGAGAGCTCGCGCACCTCGGCCTCGTAGAGCGGGATCAGGTAGCGGACGTCTTCGAGCGCGTAGTGCAGCTGCTCGGGCGTCAGCGGCCGCTGGGACCAGTCCGTCAGCGTTTCCCCCTTGGTGGGCTTGTGGCCCAGCATGTTCTCGACCACGGCCTGGTAACCGAGGCGGCCGGTGTAGCCGATGAGCCCGGTCACGAGCTGGGTGTCCCAGATGGGCCCGGGCACCACCCCCGTCAGCAGGTGGAACATCTCCAGGTCCTGGTCGGCGGCATGGAAGACCTTGAGCACCTCCGGGTCGCGCAGCAGCGCCGCGAAGGGGTCGCCCTCGAAGCGCCCGATGCGCTGGTAGTCGATGGCCGCCACGGTGCCATCCGGGGCGGCCACCTGGACCAGCTCCAGGCTGGGCACGTAGCTCTTCTCGCGGATGAACTCGGTGTCGACCGCCAGCACGCCAAAGCCGGTGAGGTGGTCGCACAGGTCAGCGAGCGAGCGACGGTCGTCGATGAACGTGGGAACGGCGCCTGGCATCGAGCTCTCCCTGGATCGCGGACGCTGCATGATACCAGCGGGGTCCCGGAAATGGTAGGCTGGAGGCCTGTCGCCGTCCGGCGTGCTGGATGCCGGGGGCGCCCTGACCGGAGCCTCGCCGTGATCCCCGTCGCCACCCTCGCCGCCCCCCGCGCCCTGACCGCGGACGAGCTGCGCGCCCGCTACGAGGTGCTCGAGGCCTCACTGCCAGCCCCGGACGCGGCCGTGGACGCCTGGGAGGCCTGGTTCTGGTCGTGGAACGACTTGCGCCTCGGGCTCGCGGGTGAGACCAGCCGCCGGTACTTCCGAGATTGTCAGGACACCCGTGACGGCCTGGCCCGCGACGCGTGGCGCGAGATGCGGGAGCAACTTGCGCCGGTGGCGGAGCAGGCGGATGGGGCGCTGCGGCAGGCCTTTCTCGGCGCCGCCTGCCGGGAGGCCCTGGCGGCTCGCCTCGGGGAGCAGCTCTTCGCGCGGCTGGAGCTCGACGCCGCGGCCTTTGCGCCCGAGAACGTCGCCCTGCAGGTGGAGGAGGGGGACCTCGTCTGCGCCTACGACCACCTGCTGGGCGGCGCGCAGGTCTCGGACGGGGCAGACACCCTGACGCTGGTGCAGGCCACGGCCCGGCTCACCCACGCGGAGCCTGCCCGGCGGCGTGGGGCCTGGCTGGCGATGGCGGCCTGGTTCGAGGGGCACGCCCCGGAGTTCCACCGGATCCTGGGCGAGCTGGTGGCGGTGCGCCACCGACAGGCCCGCCAGCTGGGTGAGGCCAACTTCGTGCCGCTGGCCTACCGGCGCATGGGGCGCACCGAGTACGGCCCGGGCGAGGTCGCCCGCTTCCGGGAGGCGATCCGCCGGCACGTGGTGCCGCTGACGGAGGCCCTGCGAGCCCGGCAGGCCCGGGGCCTGGGCCTGGCCGGCCCGCTGGTGCCGGGGGCCGACATGATGTACTTCCCGGGTGGCACCCTCGGGACCGAGGCCGCCCCCGTGCTTGAGCAGACGGCGCGGGCCACCGCGCTCTTCGACCGGCTCGATGCCCGCGTGGCCGCCCACTGGCAGCGGATGCTGGCCGAGGGCCTGGTCGACCTCCCCAACCGGCCTGGCAAGCGGCCTGGGGCCTTTGCTATGAGCATCGACGACGAGGGTCGGGCCGCGATCTTCTGCAACAGCACCGGGGCCGACAGCGACGTCTCCACCCTGATGCACGAGATGGGGCACGCGGTCCAGGCGTGGGAGAGCATGTGGATCCGGCCGCTCGAGCTGCGTACGCCCACCATGGACGCCGCCGAGGTCCACAGCTTCGGGATGGAGTACCTGGCCCTGCGCGAGATGGAGGCCTTCTTCTCGGCCGCCGAGGCGGCGCAGTTCGCCCGGCAGCGCCTCGTGAGCACCCTCACCCGGTTGCCTTACATGGCGGCTGTGGACGCCTTCCAGCACGCCCTTTACGAGCGCCCTGAGCTGACGCCGCGCGAGCGGGAGGCCGTCTGGCACGAGCTCTGGGACACCTTCATGCCGGGGCTGGACCTGTCGGAGGCCCCCATGCACCGCCAGTACCGCTGGATGCGGCAGGCCCACATCTTCGCCAGCCCGTTCTACTACATCGACTACGCGCTGGCCGAGACGGCCGCGCTGCAGCTCTGGCAACGCGCCCGCACCGATCACGCCGGGGCGCTGGAAGCCTACATGGCAATGTGCGCCGTGGGGGGCACCGTGTCCCTGCTCGGGATGCTGGCACGGGGCGGCCTGCGCTCCCCCTTCGAGCCGGAGGTGCTGCCGCCCATCATCGCCGAGGTGGGCGCGGTGCTGGGGCTCTGATGCAGGGCGGCAGCGGCCCCGCCCGTCAGGGTGAGGGCCGCCTGCCCTCCGTCGTGCCCGTGGCCTCGATCGTCAGGGGGTCCGCAGCCCAGGAGGCTCCTCCGAGATAGCCCGGGGGGACTGCCCCGGGGCCAGGAAGTGCCCGATGCGCTGCACGAACTCGGGCCGATCGACGAAGGGGTTGCGGTTGCCCTGCACCCGCTCGATGGCTGCGTTCCGTGTGCGCTCCTTCAGCGACGGGGGATCCTGGAAGTGCCAGGCCCACAGCGTGGCGAACTCCTTGCGGAAGTTGTCCAGCTTGATCCCCGCAAAGGGGCTGGCGCCGTAGGCGTGGCGTGCATAGAAGTAGAAGATCGCACGGGCGACGTCGCCCTTGTGGTCGGCCCGAGGTTCGAAGACGGTGGCCCCGTCGAGGCTGGTCCCCACCTTGCTGTTGAGGCCGTCACCCAGGTAGCTCGGGAGGGTCTCGATCACGTGGTCCGGCACGCCGTAGCGGTGGTTGCTGCGCTGGCTGTTGGTGGCGGCGTCGGCTGGAAACAGATGGTGCAGGTCGCTCTTGGCCGGCTCCTGCCTGGCGCCCAGGCTCTGGGGCCAGGTGTGCTCGGCGTTCAGCCCGCGGTGGAAGGCCGACTTGCGGTCCGTCACGCCTCGGCCGGCTCGCCCGCAGTACACGTCGAGGACGACGTCCTTGCCGGTGGGGTCGTCGATCGTGGCGAACATCACGTCGCGGGCTGCGTCGTAGCCCAGGGCCCGGTGACCCTTGCGGGTGAGCTGGTTGAGCCCCTTGAGCAGGGCGGCGCCCTTGAGCCCCTCGACGGCAGCGTAGCTGCTGGTCGCAGCGGCGCTTGCTGAGCTGGCTGCCCGGGCCGTGCCCGGCTCGCTCGGGTGGCCGCAGCCCGCCACCGCTGTCGCGAGGCACCCCACCACCCAGGTCAGGCCTGCCCGCCAGGGGCGAGTTGCCAGGGGGGCGTCCAGGTGGCGTTGGGGCATGGCCTGGGGTCCTCACCGGAGGCGCCACGAGGCGCCAGGGCACGCGGGCTGGGGTTAAATCTTGGTTATGATCTTAATATATCAAGACCCCCTGCGGTTGTCACCCCCTCGCGCGGTACAATCTCGAGCGAGATGTCCGTGTTGCCCCCAGCCCCCGCTGGCCCCCCTGCCTGGTTGCTCGTGGCCTTGGGCGGCGCGCTGGGCGCCTGCGCCCGGTTTGGCCTGGGGGGCTGGGTGGCGCAGGCGGCCACCGCCCGGGGTTGGCCCCAGGTGCTGGGCCTGCCCCTGGGCACCTGGGTGATCAACGTGGCTGGCTGCCTGGCGATCGGGCTGATCGCAGCCCTGGCGGGGGGGCGCCCCGCCTGGGTGCCGCCAGAGGGCAGGCTCTTGCTGGCCGTGGGCTTCTGTGGCGCCTTCACGACCTTCTCGACGTTCGGGCTGGAGGCCGTCACGCTGTTCGGACAGGGCCGCTGGCTTCAGGCGGCCCTGTATGTGCTGGCATCCAACGCCGGTGGGCTGGCAGCCGTGGCCGTCGGTCTGGCCCTGGGGCGGGCTGCCGCGGGCTGACGTCGCCTGGTTGCTGGGCGTCAGGTGGCCACCACCGTCACCGGGTCAGGCGGCCACCACCGTCAGCCGCTCGTCGACCTCGGCTTGCAGCAGGTTCTGGATCGCCATCAGCGTCCCGGAGACGGAACTGGGGCACGAGCCGCAGGCCCCCTGGTACCGGATCGTGAGCGTGAGCTCCGCCAGGCTGACCACCTCGAGGCCTCCGCCATCGCCCGCCAGCGCGGGGCGGATCTGGGCGTCAATCACCTCGTGGATGCGGTCGAGCAAGGCGTCACCGGAGGCCGCCACCCGGGCTGCACCGCCTTGCGGCAGCCCCTCGGCGGTGGTTTCGATCACCCGGGCGATCGTCGGGGCCAACGAGCCCCAGTCCGCTTCCGGTGACTTGTTCACCGTCACGAAGCCAGGCATGTAGAACACGGACGTGACGCGACCTAGGGCGAAAAGCGACGTGGCGAGGCGGTCGCCATCGGCTGCGCTGGGGGTGTCGAAGCTGCGAGAGCCCCCCTCGATCAGGCGGCCGTCCACGTTGAACTTCATCGCGTCGGGGTTGGGCGTGGGTTCGAAGTTCAGCACCTTCATTGCGGCATCCTCCAGTACCTGATGCTACCACAAACAGGACAGGGCAGGTCCAGATTGGCGCACGGTGGGGCGGCAGCCCGGGCCGCGTCACCCGGCGGGCACGCGGTCCGGCGGCGAACCAGCGGGTCACCGACCCGGTGCGAGAGATGGCTTGCGCGGGCCCGGCGCGAGGTCGAGGGTTGGCGGCGATGCGGGCGTTGCGGAGGGGCCGCGGCAGAAACACTTTTATTGAGATGTTAGGGTGTCGTTAATCTGGCGTGCCTCGGCGACGGGCAGCCCTGGGGCGGGCAAGCCCGACACTGTCCTTGGCGGTTTGCCTTGGGAGGTCAGGACCATGGACATCCAGCGCTGGGGTCAGCAGCCGGCGGGGCTTCCACCTGTCGGGGTGGCAGCCTTGCCCCCGGGGCCTTCGCAGCCTGCCGTCGCGTCCTGGGGGGCGGACCGCGCGACCTTCCTCGGGGCCGTGGTTCCCGCGCAAGGCTCGGTTGCGCCGCCGGCGGTCGGGGGACTTCCCGTCCTCCAAGCTCCAGCGGGGCCATCCCCGGGGGGCGTCTCCGCCCTGGCGCCGGCGCAGCGGGCCGTGCTGCAGCAACTGGCCGCAGCGCTGATGCTCATGCAGCAGCAACTCGAGGTGCTGATTGCCACGAGTGGCCGGCCGATGCCCCTGGAGGGCCCTGGGGTGGCCGGACCGGCGATGGGCCTCCCGTTGTGGCAGGGGGCGCTACCGGTCGCTGCCGCGCCCCCGCCCCCCGGGCCCGTGCCCCCTTCGCCTGCGCCGCCGCCGCCCCCACCCCCGCCTCCGTTGCCGCTTCCGCCCGGCCCGCGCCAGCCCCGAGACCCGGCGTCTTCGCGGCCCGGCTCCCGCCAGCCTCGCGGCACGACGCCCGGGCCGGAGGGCCCGCGGAAGCCCCGGGGCGCGCCCGCGACGCCGGCCCGCGCCGACGTCTTCGCTGCAGCGCGGCTGGATCGCCGTCAGCCACCGGCTGTCTCGTGGTACCGGCCCCACCGCCAGAACCAGGAGCCAGAACTCCGGCTCTCGGGCAACGTCACCTCGGACAACTTCTGGCGGGAGGTGGCGCTGGCCTCGATGAACGTCGGGATGAGCCCCAGGAGGATGACGTCAGTGTTGCAGGAGGCCCTCCCGCTCGCCCTGGGGCGGCTGGGGGTGAAGCTGGATGGCGCGGCGAAGGCCCAGCTTGCCTCCACGATCCGGCGACGGACCGCCGGGTTGCCACGGGCCAACCCGATCCCGCCCGCGTTGCATCCCGACAGGACCCACAAGTACCTGGATGACAACCCCGCGGCGGTTGGCTGGCGAGACAGGTACGGCCCGGTGTTCGACCGCTACCTCCGCGCAACGTGACGGCTGGCGCGCGCTGAGTATCGCAGAGCCAGCGGGGGACAAACGCACCCTGCCTCCCGGTGATGAAAGGTGAGAATGGTGCCGTGCCTGGTGCGAAGGCATTGAGCCGTGCCACCACCTCCCTCAAGCAACCCGGAAAAACCTCTGGTCGCATCTGCTGCGTTCAGGCGCCGTCGGAGGGATTGCGGCAGACATCCATCGGGGAAAGCTGGGGGGCGCGCAGGTACCGGCCGCCCCTCGGGCTGTGCGCCCGGCCTGCATTCGGGCAGCTAACCCGGGTGGCGTGGTCGCTGAAAAGCCCTGCAACACGGAGGTTGCGGCGGCATCTGCGGCAGAAAAAGCGACCGACATTGGTTGACAAGGCCCTGAAGATTCTGGCAGGGTGCACGGACGAGCACGTGCAAATAAGGGAGAGCCGTGGACATCACCAATTTTCGAACGCACCTGTGGCGTGTTCTGCACGCGGAAGCAGCCCCCGCCGGACATTTCAAACGCTATCGCCAGTGGTGGGCCGCCCTTATCATTCTGAACGTTTTCGGAGCCGTCATCGAAACCGTGCCCACGCTGTCCAGCGGATGGCGTCAAGCGCTGCACCTCTTTGAACGCGCCTCGCTGACCATTTTCACGGTTGAATACATCCTGCGCGTGTGGGCGTGCACCGCTGACGAGGCCTACCGGCACCCGATCCGGGGCCGCCTGCGTTACGCCACGTCCCCCTTGCTCATCATCGACCTCCTCGTGCTGCTGCCGTTTCTGGCCCCGATGCTGCTGGCAGTCGATCTTCGGGGGTTGCGGATGTTCCGCCTGTTGCTGCTGGTCCGCCTCACCCCTTACAACCGGGCCCTCAAGATATTGGGCGGCGTCATCCGAGAGAAACGCTATGAGATGGGGGCTGTGGCTACGCTGGCGTCTGCCCTGTTGTTCGTCTCATCCACCGTGATGTACTACCTCGAACATCCGGCGCAACCCCAGGTTTTTTCCAGCATCCCGGCCACGATGTGGTGGAGCGTTGCCACCTTCACCACCGTTGGCTACGGCGACATTTACCCCATCACCGCGTGGGGCAAATTTTTCGCTTCGATCAGCGCCTTTATTGGCATTGGGTTTTTCGCGATGCCAGCAGCCATTCTGGCTTCTGGATTCGCGGAGAATTTGTTACAGGGCAGGACACCCGATAACAATCCAACCCCGATTGTGCCGCGGCATTGCCCGCATTGCGGCGAGAGCCTGACATTGGAGCAACCCGTGCCACAACACCCACCTCACGCCCACGCAAAGGCTCAGGCGTCTGAGGGTCTCCTTCCTGAGGCTTGATGCCCACAGCGCATGAACTCGGGGACGCAGAGGAGCCGGCAGCCACGAGCGGGAGGCTGCGTACGTGCTGGCGCCTCCTGACCATCACCTGTTGACGCGCAACAGCGACTCGCTGGTCGACGGCTTCCGCGCGTCGCCGCTGGTCGGGCAGGACCTGGACCTGGAACGGCCGAGCGAAGCCGCCGGGGTGATGGACCTTGGAAGCACACGCTCGAGCCCTGCGTGGTCTCGGGCCAGGTCAAGCCACAACCGAGCGCCAGCCTCCTGGCCTGGCTTGCTCCCAGGCCACACGAGATGTCCGTTTGAAGGGTACAGATGGGAAGCCGCCGTGCGTAAAGTCAAGGTCACCGACCTTCGCAATGACCTGCCCACCTAGCTGAAGGCCGTTCAAGCCGATGAAGAGTTGTCGATCGAGTCTCGCGGCGAGATCATCGCGCGCCTCGTGCCGGACAGGAGTGCCGAGGAGGCCGCCCGGGAACCACTCAGGGCCCTCAGGGCAAAGGTCCGCGTCGGCGACATCATCAGCCCTCTTGAGGAGACTTGGGAAGCCGCGCGATGATCCTTCTGGACACCCACGCGATGATCTTCGAGGCCCTCTCCCCCGAGCGGCTGAGCCAGGTCGCTCAGGAAGTCATCGACGCGGGAGCTGAGCGGGGTGAACTGGCGTGCAGCGACATTTCCCGCTGGGAGGTCGCGAGGCTGATGACCGGTGCCTGCAGGACGTTCCAGGCGTCTCGACGCGCTGGTGAAGGGAGTCGGTGGCGCCGGCCGACACGCCCCAGGCACCCCTTGAGGAACCATGACGAACTTCGATGACCACGGGCTTCCCCTTTCGACGCCGTCCGAGACGGCCGCCGAGCGCTACCGAGCTGGCGTGCTGTTGATGCTGTCGGCGTGGCCCGGCGGGGGCGAGGCGTTGGAACGCGCGATCGCCGCTGACCCCGGCTTCGCGCTCGCCTGGGCGGCGCTCGCCCGGCTGAGGACGATCCAGGCGCGCCCCGCCGAGGCGAAGGCGGCGATCGCCACCGCCGTCGACCTCATCGCTGGCCGCGGGACCGAGCGAGAGTGCAGCCACGTGGCCGTCCTCGACGCCGCCATCGCCGGCCGGACGCCGCAAGCCCGGGACCTTGCGCTGGGCCATGCGGACCGGTGGCCTCGGGACGTGCTGATCCTGGGCATGCTGCTGGGGCCCTTCGGGCTCCTGGCCTTCTCGGGGATGGCCGGCCACAACCCGGCCCTGGTCGACGTGTGTGCGCGCCACGCCGGCCACTTCGACGCTGACGACTGGTGGTTTCTCACCTACCACGGCTGGGCGCTCGCCGAGAACGGCGAGGCCGGGCGCGGGCGCTCGATGCTGGAGCGCGCCCTCGCAGTCCGTCGGGAGAACGCCAGCGGCGTGCATGCCCTCGTCCACGCGATGCACGAAGGTGGGGCCGGCGAGGACGTCGTGTCGCTGGTCGACAGCTGGCTGCCCGGCTACGGCCGGGAGGGCGTGCTGCACGGCCACCTGACGTGGCATGCCGCGCTGGTGGCCCTTGAACGCGACGACGTGCCCGCCGCGCTGCGGCTCTACGAGGCGCATGTCCGGCCGACGGCGACCCTGGGCATGCCCATCAACGTCGTCAGCGACGGCGCCTCCTTCTTGTGGCGCCTCGGCGCTTACGGCCATGACGTCCCTGCCACGCTCTGGCAGGAGCTGCACACGTACGCGGTCGGGAAGTACCCGGAGGCCGTCGGCCACGGCTTCATCGACGCCCACATGGCGATCATCGAGGCGTCCACGCGCGATCGGGAGGCCCTCGAGCGCCGCGCCCGGACACTCACCGAGATGGCCGCGGCGGGCACGCTGGCGGCCGGGCTGGTGGTGCCGGCGATCGCCCGCGCTGCGCAGGCCTTTGCGGAGGGCGCGTACGGTGAGTGTGCGCGTGTGCTGGAGCCGGTCTCGGGCGACGTCTCGCGGATCGGGGGCTCCGGGGCCCAGCGCGAGATGCTCGAGGAGATGTTGCTGGTGGCCTACATGCGCGGTGGCGAGGCAGGGAAGGCCCGGGCCTTGCTCGACCGCCGCCTGCACCGCCGCCCGTCCCCGCGCGACGCGCGCTGGCGCGGGCAACTCGTCGGATAGAGGAGACGGATAGCGCTCAGGTCGCTCTGACTTGCCCCCAACAAGCGGTGGGGAGATACCGCGAGATGAAGACGCCCGGCACGCCCAAAGCCTTCCGAAATGTCGATGTTTGGGGGAATTGGTAAGCTGAGATGACCGTCCTACCCGACCCCACGCTGGTCCCCGGCTGCCCCGAGGCACAGCCAATTTGAGGGCTTCAGGCCTCGAGCGGAGCCGCGTGCTCCCAGGCGAAGACCACCACTAGACCCCGTCCTCAAGCTGGAGCCTGATCTGCTCCAGCAACTCCCGCTCTCCCACCAGGGTCAGGCGGACCCCCAGCTCTAACACCGTGTCCCCATCCGCGACCCGGCTGGCGTCCCGGTGTTGGATGGTCGCCACAAGGCAAGCCGGGGGCAGCGCAAGTTCCCGCAGGGTGCGCCCGGCCAGTCGGGGGTTGGTCATCTGAACCTCCAGCAGCTCCAGCCGCCCTGCTGCCGCCTCCCCGACGCCCACCATCGGCATCACCAGCGGGCGCGTCACCAGCCCGGCGAGCACGGCGGCCGCGGCCTGGGTCAGGGTCACGGTGGGGATGCCGCTCTCCGCGAAGGCCGCCAGGTTCTTGCTGTCGTTGACCCGGGCCAACATGCGCGGCGCCGGCCGCAGGGCCCGCACGCTCTGGCACAGCATCAGGTTGGCCTTGTCGCTCGGCGATGCTGCCACGAAGGCCTCGCACCAGTCGATGCCAGCCTGGTGCAGCACCTCCTCCGAGGTGGCGTCCCCCACCAGGGCGTGCAGGCCAACGGCGTGGGCCAGGCGCACGTTGGCCGGCTCGCTGTCGAGCAAGGTCACGTGCTCACCTTCTTCATGCAGGCGCGCGGCCAGCTCGCGGGCGACCTCGTCTCCCCCAATCACCAGAATCTTCTTCGGCATCACGTTCAGCCTCCTGGCAGCCCAGGCGGCCCCTCCTCCCTCCACCAACACGGTCACGATGACGGTGAGCAGCACCAGTGGCCCCACCACCTCGCCCCCTTGCACCCCCCACGCAGCCAACTCCAGGCCCATCAGAGAACCCAGCGAGGCCGCCACGATGCCCCGTGGCCCCATCCAGGCGATGAAGGCCCGCTCGCGCCAGCTCAGCGGAGAACCCAGGGTGGAAATCCCCACCGCCAATGGGCGAACCGCTGCCATCAGCAGCCCCACCACCGCCAGGCCGCCCCAGCCGAGGCCCCGGAGCTCGCCCAGGTTCATGCCGGCCGCCAGCAGCACGAACACGAGCCCCAGCGCCAGCGTCGTCAAGTCGCCCTTGAACTGCTTGACCGTCTCGTGGTGGGGAAGCTTCAGGCTGCCGAGCACGAGGCCGGCCAAGGCCACGGCGGCGATGCCGGACTCCCGGGCGAGCCCCTCCGCCACGGCGTAGGTGACAACCGCGCCGGCCAGCGCGCCGAGCCGCACGAGTTCAGGGGGCGCCGTCCGAGACAGCCGCAGCGCACCACGCAGCAGCAGGGCGGTCAGCGTCCCGACAGCAGCCCCGACGGCCAGGTGGGTGACCATCTGAACCGCGCCCCCCAAGAGCCCGGTCGCCGACCCGGTGATGTACGAGAACATCGCCCCCGTCAGCAGCACCCCCACCGCATCGACCAGCACGCTCTCGGCCTCGAGGATGGTGCGGACCCGGTGGGGCAGGGGCAGGCGCTTGATGATGGGGGCGATGACGGTGGGGCCCGTCACGGAGACAATCGCCCCGTACAGGAGGGCAACCTTCCACGGCGTGCCCAGCAGGAGGTGCGCCGCGGTGCCAGCCAGCAGCCAGGTGACACCAGCCCCGATGGTGACGAGCAGCAGCACGGCCCGGGACGTGTGGCGTAGCTGCCGGACGTCGATGTTGAAGGCCCCATCGAAGACAATCACGGCCACGGCCAGGGCGATCAACGCCCGCAGCCCGTCGCCGAGCGTCTGGGGCGAGACCAGCCCGAGGCCGGCCTCGCCGAGGCCCAGGCCGCCGAGCAACAGGAACAGGATCGCAGGCAGCCCGCTCCTTCTCGCCAGGAACTGGGAGGCCACGCCCCACAGCAAGATGAGGGCAATCGTGGTCACGATGGCCTGGGCGGGGTGGATATGATGCAGCTCCGGCATCAGCCTAGCACCTCGTCCACCCGCACCAGGCGGCCCTCGCGCCGGGCCAGCTCTGCGGCGAAGCCCACCGCGTGCGACGGCATCGAGGCCGCGAGGTCCGTGAGCAGCCAGCCAGGGTCCGCTCGTCGCACGGCTTCCAGCCAGTTGCGAACCACGCGCACGTCCCCTCCGCCATGCGGCCCCTCGCCTCCCGCCCG
>JAYKHL010000049.1:0-7838 GCA_035284865.1 Candidatus Sericytochromatia bacterium
CGACCTTCGGCGAGTGGGTCGACCTCGCCGCCCCGGGCGAGGGCGTGCTCTCGACCTACCCCGTGGCGCTCGGTACGGGCTACCGCATCATGCGCGGCACCTCGATGGCCGCCCCCCACGTCACGGCCGCCGCCGCGCTGCTGCGCAGCCAGCACCCCGACTGGACGCGCCAGCAGGTGATCGACCGCCTGTGCGCCACGGCGAAGGACATCGTGCAGACGGGCGTCGACCCGTATGCGGGCCACGGGCGGGTCGACGTGGCAAGGGCGCTGGGAGGCACGGCCGCACGGCGCTGAGAGGTCGGACGACAGACTTCAGCGCGGCCCTTCGGAGGCCCCGCGCCGGTCTCAGGTTGACGCCACGAGCCCTTCGGAGGTCGCTGTGACAGCCGGCCCGAGCCCCGGGTCTTCGGCCGGGAGGTGCGCCTCGATGCAGAGCCCGCCGCCGGGCCGGTCGAGGGCCTCGAGCCGGCCCCCGTGCAGCCCCTCGATGATGCCCCGACACAGGTACAACCCCAGCCCTGCGCCGCTCCCCCGCCGCGCGATGCCTGGGTCCACCTGGTAGAAGCGCTCGAAGATGCGAGCCCGCTCCCCGGGCGGCACCCCCGCCCCGCGGTCGAGCACGGCGAAGCAGGCCCCCGCGGCGTCGGCCCGGACCTCCACCTCGATCGCCCCGCCGCGTGCCCCGTGAACCCGCGCGTTCTCGAGCAGGTTCAGGACAACCTGCTGCACGCGCTCCCGGTCATGCGGCACGACGCAGGCGTGCTCGGGCAGCGACAGGCGCAGCGCATGGCCGTGGGCGGCGAGGTGGTGGGCCATCGTCTCGCAGGCCTCGGCGACCGTCTGCGCGAGGTCCTGCGGCTCGGGGTGGCAGGGCAGCTGCCCCCCGCCGAGCCGGGCCGCGTCGAGCAGGTTGCCGAGCATCCGGTCGAGCTGCTCGACCTGCTCGACGATCGTGTCCGCGAAGGCCTTCCGGCCCGGCGCGTCCGAGGCCAGCACCGGGGCGGCGGCGCGGATGACGCACAGGGGCGTGCGCAACTCGTGGCTGACGACGTGGAACATCTCGTCCTTGCGGCGGTCGAGCGCCTCAAGCTCGACGTTGCGGGCCAGCAGGGCTGCCTGCATGTGCTCGAGCCGCAGCACGATCATGGCCATCCCCGAGACGAGGTTGAGCACCACGCCGGCCAGGTAGCCGAGCCAGGCAAGCGGGTGACCGACGACCAGCGGAAAGGCCAGCGTCAGCAACCCCTTGGCGAAGAGGGGCAACGAGAACCAGCGCTGCGGACCGCTCGCGCGGCGGTACACCAGCCACCCGAGCCAAAAGAAGGCCAGGCAGAAACCCACCATCGGCAGCGCGACCGCCGCCGCGAAGGTGCCACCGCACCCGAGCCACACCATCCCAGGCAGCGCCATCACGGCCGTGGCGACGGCCAGGGTGGGCGGCGTGGCCGGGCGCCCCAGGAGCACGAGCGCCACCTGCCCCATCAGCGCGACGGACGCGGCGATCGCAGCGACCTCCGCCTGTGCGAGCCAGCCTGAACGCCCCAGGCTGACCGCCACCAGATCGAGGCCGAGAGCAGCCCAGGACACCGCGTAGGCCCAGGTCCAGTACCGGAACCACGGCTCGGGGAAGCGCCGGGTCACGTAAGCCGAGGTGGCAACCACCATGGCCACCCCTGTCACGTTGAACAGGGAGGTCCAAAACACGGGATCAGAATGGCCAGACACTGTAAATGAAGACAGTCCTTGCGAGACGCTGCCCAAGCGAGCTATTACATTGCGGCTTTGATAATGCCAATTTAACACATCGCCCTCGGCCACTGTCCGGCCAGCCCTGTCAGGAGTTCCACCCCTTGCGCAGCCACGCCGACATACTGACGGCCATGCAGGAGAGCTTCGGGGAGGCTCGGCGCCTGGGGCTGATGTACCAGGCCACCGAAGACGTGGCCTTCGATGGTCGCCACGTCACGGTGGCAGGCCGGTCCCTCGTGCACATGGGCTCGTGCAGCTACCTGGGGCTGGAACTCGACGAGCGGCTTGTCTCAGGCGCAGTGGACGCCGTGCGGCGCTACGGCAGCCAGTTCTCCGCCTCGCGGGTGTTCCTGTCGAGCCCCCTCTATGCTGAGCTCGAGGACCTGCTCGGGCAGGTCTTCGAGGCCCCCGTGCTCGTGGCCCCGACCACCTCCCTCGCCCACGTGGCGGCCTTTCCGGTGCTCATCGCCGAAGATGCGGCGGTGATCCTCGACCAGCAGGCCCACAGCAGCATCCAGCACGCCGCCAACCACCTGCGCGTCCGCGGCACGTGCGTGGAGGTGGTGCGCCACAACCGCCTCGACCTGCTCGAGGAGCGAATCGTGGCCCTGCGCCAGCGCCACCGGGAGGTCTGGTACCTGGCGGACGGCGTCTACAGCATCTTCGGCGACCACGCCCCCTTCGAGGGGCTGCGGCGCCTGCTCGATCGCCACGAGCAGCTCCGGCTGTACGTGGACGACGCGCACGGCCTGAGCTGGTCCGGCGCGGGCGGACGAGGCCTCGCCGCGGCGCACCTCGGGGGCCACCCGCGCGTGGTGATCGCCACCTCGCTCGCCAAGGCCTTCGGCGCCACGGGCGGCGTGCTGGTGCTGCCAGATGACGTCACCCGCCAGCGCGTGCGCATGGTGGGGAGCGCGATGGTCTTCTCGGGCCCGATCCCGCCCGCGACCCTCGGGGCGGCCGTGGCGTCCGCCAAGCTGCACCTCGGGGCCGAGTTGCCCGTGCTACAGGCCGAGCTGCGCGCCCTGATCGACCACTGCAACGCGGCGTTGCTCGCCCGCGGGCTGCCACTCGTCTTTCCCCTGACGCTGCCCGTGCGGTTCGTCGCGACGGGGACGCCGGGGGCCGCGCACCACCTCACCCGCCGCCTGCTCGAGGAGGGCTTCTTCCCCAACGTGGCCGTCTTCCCCGCCGTGCCGATGAAGCATGCGGGGGTGCGCTTCACCGTGACCCGCCACCACACGCGCGCCGACCTCGAGCGCTTCGCCGACGCCATCGCGCGGCACCTGCCGGAGGCGCTCGCGGCGGGCGACACCTCCCTCGAGGCGGTGCTGGCGAACTTCGAGGAGGTGCCCGGGGCGCTGCCCGCGCTGCGGCCCCGCACCCCGGTCCGGCCCGCGGTCGTCGCCGCCCGCCCGGCCAGCGGCCTCACGCTCCAGCACACCACCACCATCGAGGCGCTGCCCCGGGCCGACTGGGACGCCTGGCTGGGGGATCGCGGCAGCTTCACGTGGGAGGGCCTGCGTGCGCTGGAGGCCCTCTTCCGGGACCAACGCGACCCCGCCAACCACTGGCGCTTCCACTACTACGTGGTCCAGGACGCGACCGGGCAGCCCGTGCTCGCAACCTTCTTCACGGAGGCCCTGTGGAAGGACGACATGATCGCGCCAGAGGGGGTCTCGCGGGCGATCGAGGCGCGACGTCGCGAGGAGCCCGGCTTCCTCGTCTCGCGCACCCTGGCGATGGGCTCGCAGCTGACGGAGGGCAACCACCTCTGGCTGGACCCTGCCGGCCCGTGGGAGGGCGCGCTGGCGCTGGTGCTCGAGGCCGTCGAGGCCGAGCGGGCGCGGTGCCAGGCGACCTCGGTGGTGCTGCGGGACCTGCCGCGCACGGAGGGTGGCCTCAGCCGGGCGCTGCGCGAGCACGGCTACGTGCGCTTCCCGATGCCCGAGAGCTGGGTGCTGCCGCTGCCGGAGGGAGGCGATGCGGCCTGGCTGGCGAGCCTCGGTCCCAAGTCGCGACGCGCGGTGCGCCGGGAGGTGCTCGACCGGGAGGCCGCCTTCGGCGTGCGGGTGTTCAGCTCGGGAGCAGGTGCTCGACCCGACGCCGCGCTCGCAGGCCGCTGGCGGTGGCTCTACGAGCAGGTCAAGGGCCGCAGCCTGCTCGTCAACACCTTCGACCTGCCAACGGAGACCTTCGAGACGCTGCTGGCCTTCCCGGGCTGGGAGGTGCTAAGCCTGACCCTCGACCCGGCGGCGGGCGGGCCGCCCGACGGGCAGCCCGTGGCCGTGATCGCGAGCCATGTGGGGCCGACGCAGTACGCCCCGATGGTGATCGGGATGGACTACGCCTATGTTGCGACGCACGGCCTCTACCGGCAGGCCCTGCTGCAGTGCCTGCGCCGCGCCCGCGTCCACGGCAAGGCCCGCGTCTGCCTGGGCATAGGCGCCCCGCAGGTGAAGGAGCGGTTCGGCGCCCACCACGAGCCGAGAGACGTCTGGCTGCGGGCCTCGGACGACCACCAGCACGAGGTCCTCGGGAACCTCATGCTGCAGCAGGCCCTGCCGGGCGCCCCGGACGCGCTGACGGGGTCGCGTCACCACGCCGAGGAGGACGTGCTGCCGTTCGCGTGACCGCAGCCAAGCAGCGGGGTATGCCCCCCAGGGTCGCACCCGGCTGAAAGGAGCCGCCTTGTCCGCCTCGCCCGCTGCGCGCATGCGCTGGTCCGTCGGCACCCTGCACCGGGCCTGGTACGCCGCCTGCACCTCCGCGCAGCTCACGGCGAAGCGGCCGCTGGGCTGCACCATCCTCGAAGAGCCGCTCGTGGTGTTCCGCGGCCCCGGCGGCGCCCCCGTGGCCCTCGCGGACCGCTGCCTGCACCGCAACGCCAAGCTCTCGGAGGGCGACGTCTTCGACGGCTGCCTCGGCTGCCCCTACCACGGCTGGACCTACGACTGCGAGGGGCGGCTGGTGAACGTGCCGTCCGAGAGCCCCGAGCACCGCGTGCGCGAGGGCAAGGCCGTGGAAGCCTTCCCGTGCCGCGAGGCCGACGGGCTCGTGTGGGTCTGGCTCGGCGACGGGCCGCCCGACCGCGACCCGCTGCCGATGCCGTGGCACCACACCGACGGCTGGCGCACGTACTACATGACGACAGACTTCGAGAACGGCGTCACCAACCTCGTCGAGAACTTCATGGACGTGCCGCACACGGTGTTCGTGCACGCCCACTGGTTCCGCAACGCCAAGCGCCGCCACGGCGAGGCCACCTGCCGCCGCACGCCCGACGACGTGCTCATCACGTACATGCACCAGGACGACATCGGCTTCGCCGACTGGGCCCTCAACCCGGAGCGGCTGCCGCTGACGCACACGGATCGCTTCATTTCGCCCAACGTCACGCGCGTGGACTACACCTGGGGCGATCGCCGCAGCTTCATCATCTCCTCGCAGATCACGCCCATCTCGCCCTTCCGCTCGCGCGTCTACACCGCGATCGCCTTCCGCTTCGGCCTCCTCACGCCCCTGCTGGAGCCCTTCTTCCGCTGGTACACGCGCCAGGTCATCGCGCAGGACGTCGTGATCATGCGCAACCAGGGCCAGAACCTGCAGCGCCACGGCGAGGCCCGCTTCGACGCCACCGAGGCCGACTGGGTCCACCGCTACATCGAGGACCTGCGCGAGTGGCGCGAGGGCGGCGAGCAGGGGCCCCCGCCGGGGGTCGAGGAGCGGCGCATCGGGTTCTGGATCTGAAGGCCTCCTCACACCAACCCCACATCGAAGTACACCAGCCGCCGCGCCAGCGCCTCCCCGTCCCAGCGCCCGAGCGGGTCCATCGCGAACGGCGCGATCGGCACGGCCGCGCGCAGCCAGCCGCGCACGGCCGCGGCCAGCGGGTCGCGGGCGTCGAACATGACGCTCAGGTACAGCGCCCCGGCGGCCCGGGCGTCGCCCCAGGCCGCCTGCAGCAAGGCCCCCGCGACGGCGACGTCGCCCGTGCACAGGTGGGTGACGACGACGTAGGGCACGGCCTCCCCCGGACGCGGCAGCGGCGGACGCCCCAGGGCCCGAGCCCCCAGGCCCCAGGCGGCGCGCACCGGCGGCAGCCAGCCCGGCTCGTCGACGAGCACCAGCCGCTTCAGGGCGCGCTGGTCCCAGGCCAGTGCAAAGCCCACCAGCGCGTCGCCCTCGAAGGCCAGCCAGTATGCTTCAGGGCCCACGCCCGGCGCCCCGGGCCGGTCGGCCACCAGCCCCAGCCAGCCGCGCAGCCAGGCCGGCGTCCAGACGGGTGCGAACTGCCGCTCGCACTGCAGCCGGTTCCAGAGCGCAACCATGGCGTCCACGTCCGCCGGCGTGGCGCGCCGCAGCCGCAGATGGCCGGCCCGCGGGCGCCGCAGCGGGCCGAACAGCAGGTGGTTGTGCAGCAGGCCCAGCGGGTGGTAGTGCAGCACGCCGCCCTTGCCCGCGAGCACCGGCCGCATCGCCGCGTTGCCCCCCATCACGGCCGTGACGCCGAGGTCCCAGCCCCGCGCGTGCACGCCGTGGTCCGTCAGGGCGTCGTAGAGGCGCTTGAGCACGCGCCCGCCGCGCGCCTGCGGGTGGACGCGCAGGTCGCAGGCGTAGAACACCTCGCGCGGCGCGCCCTCGACGTACACGGCCGGCAGCGCGGCCACGGCGGCGGCCCCGTCGAGCCGCCCCGGCCCGTCGACGACCAGCACCTCCGCCCCCGCGCCCTGCAGCCGGCTCAGGGCGAAGTAGTCCGGGTGGCGGTCGAAGCACAGCGTCAGCGCCCCGGCCATCGGGCAGGCCCGGTTCAACGCGATCAGGGCGGCGTTGTCGGCCGGCCCGGCCCAGCGCGGCCGCGCGACGCTCACGGGGAGGCTGCCCCCACGAGGCGCTCGCGCCAGCCCGCCACCCGGTGCAGGGGCGTGGGCTTCACGTCGCCGGCCCGCTGCCCCAGCGCGACGCAGCCCGCCACGTAGCGCGCCTCGGCGTCCGCGCCCACCGGCACCACGCGCGCCGCGCGCAGCTGCCCGAGCGCGCGCGCGTAGGCGTAGTGCGGGTTCTCCCGCAGCCCCAGCTCCAGCGCGACCGTGAGGCGCTCGACGCCCTCGTGGTCGAGCGTGCCGGCCACGTAGAGCTCGTAGCCGGGCGGCGCCTCCACGCCCGCCGGCGCCAGCATGGCGAAACGCCCCCCCAGCGCGTGCGCCGTCAGCACGCGCCCCAGCACACCCTCCACGAAGACCGCGGCCAGCTTCTCGCCCACGAGGTCGCTGACCAGCCCGGCGCGCCCCCGGAAGCCCAGCAGCGGCACCCGCCCGAGCCGCCCCACCACCTCCACCACGTCGCGCAGGGCGTAGCGGTACAGGCCGCCGCCCGTCGTGAGCAGCACCTCGTAGCTGGCCCCGTCCTCGAGCGCGTCGACGAGGCGCGGACGCGCCCCCGCATCGTCGACGGGCACGAACTCGAGGAAGTGCGAGGTCAGGGCGGGCAGGGCGCCCGGGTGGCCGAGCAGCGGCACGCTCACGACGCCCTCGGTGGCCAGCAGCCCCTTGCCCTGCACCTCGACGCCGGGGAAGAGCGCCTGCAGCGCGGGCAGCGCCCGGGCCGCGGCCCCCTCCGTCCAGCAGCTGATGAGCGCGAGGTCCGGCAGCAGGTCGCAGCCGCGCCAGGGCCCCTCGCGCAGCCGGGCGGCCAGCGCCTCGGCGCGCGCCGGGTCGGGGACGAGCCCCTGCGAGAGGCGCGCGTGGAGCGCCAGCGGGAGCGGCTCCGGGGGGCTCAGGGCGCCGTGTCGGAGGTCATGCAGCAGGCGGTCGGGCTCGGCCCGGGCCGCCTCCACCAGCAGCGTCAGGAAGCTGGGGTGCCACACCGAGACGAGCCCGGGGCCGCGCCCCTGCAGCAGGTGCCGCCACGTCACGTAGCGGCAGGTGGCGAGGTCGGGGGCGTCACGCAGGGCCGCGGGGGCCGCCATCAGGCGGCCGAGCACCCAGCGCTCGGCGGGCTCGAAGTAGGCCGTGTCGTCCTCGAAGCCGATGGGCAGGTTCCCAGCCGTGCGCTCGGGCGCGCGCCCCAGCGGCGAGATCGACCAGT
>JAYKHL010000050.1:0-4160 GCA_035284865.1 Candidatus Sericytochromatia bacterium
ATCCACTCCTGGCCGAGCAGCAGGCAGGTGGCGATGGCGAACAGCGAGGGGTTGTAGACGTGGCGACCCTTGAAGGTGAAGACGTACTTGGAGGCCACCATCAGCAGCACGGGGATGAACAGGAACATGTAGCTGTGGCTGTAGTTGAGGATCAGCGAGAGCGAGAGGCAGCTGATGCCCGCCGAGATCGGCACCACCTTCTCGCGCCGCAGGCCCCAGGCCAGCGCCATGTCGAGCAGGCAGCCCGTCAGCACCGTGAGCCCGATCTGCCAGATGGTGCGGTTGAAGCCGAGGAAGGTCGTGCCGATGAGGGCGTAGGCGAGCAGCAGCGAGCCGAAGGGCAGCCGCGGGTCCTGCCAGGTGGGGACCTGCCAGCCGTGCCACAGGCGGCGGCCCGTCGCCAGCGGCGAGGCGGCGGGCGCGGTCGGGGTCTCGGGCGTCGGGGCGGTCGCGGTCATCGGGGCGTCCTCGGGGGCTGGCTCGGCACGGGGCGTCAGGGGGTCGGGGCCTGGCGCAGCACGCGCCAGGCCGCCGGCGTCAGGTTGTCGGGGGCCAGGCGGGCGAGGCACACGAGCTCGTCGCCGTCGACGTAGCCCGGGTTGCGGGCCAGGAAGAACTGCACGACCGGGTCGCGCAGCCGCCCGGGGCTGATCGCGGCGAGGTCGGCGCGGAGCCGATCCTTCTCGCCGCCGAAGCGCAGCACGCCGGTGGCCGCATCGTAGCAGCCGGGGTAGCGGGCCTCGGCGAGCCCCGCCATGACGGCCGCCTCGAACGCCGGGGTCTCGGCGTCGTGCCGGGGCCAGTAAGCCTGGAAGTAGAGCGGCAAGAAGCGGTAGGTCCGCACGCCCTTCGAGATGAGGAACCAGTAGAGCGGGCCCTCCCCCTCCTCGCGCGCCAGCGAGAGCACGAACCGGCCCCAGGCCTGGGCGAGTTCCGTCGTGCCCCAGTGGTCGCGGTGCACGATGGTGTCGCCCGAGAACACGGCCTCGATGACGCGCCCCTGCACGGGCACGGCGTCGATCCCGATCGTCGTGAAGCCCTGGACCTCGCCCGCCGCATCCCGCAGCAGCAGCACCCAGCGCTTCTGGTCCAGGTCCCGCGCGAAGGCCTCGGGCGCCACGCCGTCGAAGTGCTCGGCCATCAGCCCAAGCATCCGGGCGCGGTCCACCGCAGCCAGCGTCTCGGGGGTGGTGACGGAGCCGACGAGGGTCATGGCAGCCAGCTTTCAGGGCGCTGAACGGGCATCGTGGAGGGCGCTACCACACCACGTTGCGGGCGAGCCCGACGCGCTCGAGCCCCGCGACGATCCACGCCACGGGGTCCGGCTCGCGCCAGCCGAAGCCGCAGCGGGCCTTGCGCGGGGCGGCGTGGTGGTTGTTGTGCCAGCCCTCGCCGAGGGTGTAGAGGGTGATCCACAGGTTGTTGCGGCTCTGGTCGTCCGTGTCGTGGTTGCGGTAGCCGAAGCCCGGCAGGTGGCAGAAGGTGTTGACCAGCATCATGCCATGCACCACCAGCACCAGCGGCAGGTAGAAGCCCCACAGCAGGCCGCCGAGGCCCGTGAGGTGGTACACGATCGCCGCCCCCGTGAGGTGGACGGCCCCGAACGCGAGCGGGTGCTCCAGCAGCCGGTGGAACCAGTCGCCGCGGATGTCCTCCGCCAGGCGCCGGAAGTCGCGCTGGAGCGCGAAGTTGAACCGCAGCGACCAGCCGACGTAGCCGTGGAAGAAGCCGACCCGGGGCGAGTGGATGTCGGCGGGCGCGTCGCTGTGGGCGTGGTGGTAGCGGTGCAGCCCCACCCACGAGGCCGGGTCGAGCAGCAGGCCGAGCCCCACGCCGACGGTGAAGAACAGCCGCACGGGCGTCGCGAGCTCGAAGGCGTGGTGCGACAGGCAGCGGTGCAGGTAGAGCGTGGTCGAGAGCATCACCCAGGCGTAGAAGAACGCGAACATGGCCGCGTAGTGCCAGTGGAACGGCTGGGTGAGGGCCGCGGCGCCGAGCAGGTGGAACACCACGCCCACGGCGGCCGCCACGTAGTTGGGCTTCACGCGCTGCAGCGCGAGGCCGAGGTCCTCGCCCTCGAGCGCGATCGGAGCCTGTAACTGGGTCGCCAAGGCCGTGCCTCCTTGCTGGTAGCTTACCCCGGCAGCCAGCCGACCAACAGCACCGCCTCCAGCACGAGCAGCGCCGCGCCGGCCGCGTTCGCGCGGGGTTGCACGCTGAAGGTGTCGGTCAGCAAGCGCCGGCCCGCCACCCGGGCCACGGCCCGCGCGAGCTGCAGGCCCGCCAGCACCGCAATCACGAGCCGGTGCTCGCCCGGCGCGACCGCCGCCGCCGCCATCAGGGTCCCGAGGGCCAGCGCGTAGAGCCCGAGCATCCGGGTGGCGTGGCGCAGGGCCGGGTCGGCCGCGAGGTGCAGCCCGTAGAGGCGCCGCGTGACGGCCGCCGTCCACCGGCCCGAGGCCACGGACACGAGCCCGATGCCGAGGTGGTACGCGGCCAGCACGCCCAGCAGCAGGGGCAGCCCGACCTCGCCGCCCGGCAGCAGCGGCAGCGTGAGGCCTCCGGCGCTCACCAGGTGTACCCCGTCTCCTCGCGGCTCTGGAACAGCAGGACGTGGCCCGGCGTGCGCTTGGCGGCCTTCAGCCAGGTCCACCAGTCGATGGTGTTGACGGTGCGCACCTCGGCGAAGAGCGGGTCCATCTGGTAGCTCGGGATGTGCGGGAAGAGGTGGTGCAGGATGTGCGCGTCGAAGTTGAGCAGCACGTGGCGCGAGAACCAGCGCGGGAAGACGATGCTGCGCGTGACGCCGTCCTGCTCCCAGAGCCGGTTGGGCTGCACGGCCTCATCCCCCGGCTCCCGGATGGGCATGTGGGCGTGCTGGCTCAGCAGCAGGGGGTCCGACAGCACGAAGTAGCCGAGGGCCCCCAGCGCGAAGGTGTGCACCACCCAAGACCCCGCGAGCCACCCGGCGAGGCCGTACACCGCCAGGAGCCAGGCCACGCTGAGCGTGTGCCAGGCCCGGTCCGCCCCCCCCGGGTGGGCGCGCCAGAGGCGCGGCAGGTTCCAGAAGTTCAGCACGCCGAAGGCGAAGGTGAAGATGGGGATCCAGCACGCCCAGCAGAGGTCCACGAACAGCCGGAAGGGCGTCGCCAGGCGGCCGGGGCGCACGCCCGTCAGCGTCGGGTCATGCCGCCGCCAGCCCGTCCAGACGTGGTGCTCGCCGTGCAGCGTGCGCCACGGCGTGAAGGGCACGAAGGCGAAGACCGAGGCGAGGTGCCCCACCACGACGTTGGCCCAGCCGCGCCGGAAGTAGTGGCGGTGGCCCGTCTCATGCAAGATGAAGAAGGCCTGCAGCATCCCCAGCGCCATCAGGGCCTGCCCCAGCAGCCAGCCGGGCCCGACGGGGGCCTGCGAGAGCCAGCCGGCCACGGCCAGCAGGGCCGCCACGCGCAACACCCAAAAGGCGGCGAGGCCGTCGTGCGGCTTGAGGTGGGCGAAGCGCTTCAGGTGCGCCTGGTGTTCGGCTTGGTCCACGGGCCTCACATACCACGCGGCGGGCGGGTCTGCACGCCGGGCGGCTTCACCCTGATTGCGCGATAGCCCCTCACCCGGCCTGCGGCCACCCTCTCCCAGAGGGAGAGGGAAGAAAGCGGCGGCTTCACCCAGTGGGTGCAAAAGGCATCCGCTCCCTTCTCCCGCTGGGAGAAGGTCCGCGGCAGCGGGGATGAGGGTATTGCGGAATCAGGGGCCTCATGAGCGCGGGATGAACTGCCGGTCCACGAGGTCCCGCATCGAGAGCGGGCCCGCCAGGATGCCCACGCGCACCCCCACCTCGCAGATGCCCGCGAGCTCCACGTCCGTGGGCGTCAGCCCCCGGTAGCTCACGCGGCCGGGCGGGCACGTCAGCACGTAGCGCAGGAGCCGCTCGTCCTGCCGGAAGTAGGGCGCCGTGACGCGGGCGGCCTCGAGGCGGTGGGTCTCGGCCCACTCGCCGGAGTCGTGGATGCCCCGCACGAGCTCGCGGACGACCTCGGGCTCGGTGCGGATCAGGCGCTCGTGCACCACCAGCGCGCACGACACGAAGCGGGGCCAGACGTCCTTGGCGTGGTAAAGCACGCGCCCCGTGCCGTTGAGCTCGGCGCGGGCCGCATGGGGCTCGC
>JAYKHL010000051.1:0-16550 GCA_035284865.1 Candidatus Sericytochromatia bacterium
TCCGGGGTCGTCCCATCGGCCAGAAAGGCTCGGAAGGCGGGGGTGTCCAGCGCGGGGGCGTGGGTCTGCAGCGCGGCCCTGCTGGAGGGCGAGTAGCCCCAGAAGTCCCGGGGGTCCGCGCCCGTCGGGCGGCTGCGGGCCGCCAGCGGGTAGCGCATGTAGTCCAGCCAGATGCCGTCGAAGTAGCCGAGCCCGGCGATCTCGTCGACCAGGCCCACCACCCGCTTGCGCACGGCCGGCGACGAGGGAGAAACGAACGCCGACCCGACGCCCTCAGCCTGCTGGGGGGCGTCACCGAACCCGTTCAGCACGCCCTCCGCCCAGCCGGAGGCGACCTGGTCCTCACCCCAGCGCAGGGTGTGCACCCAGGCGTAGAGCTTCAACCCGCGGTGCCGGGCTTCTCGGGCATAGACACGCGCCACGTTGAGCTTCGGCCAGCGGGCCGGGAAGAGCTTGCTGCCCACGTAGGAGACCCGGCCGTGGTAGAAGGTCTCGAGGTAGATCTCCGTGACCCCCATCGTCTGGGCGCGATCCATCACCTCGAGCACCCGCAGGTCGATCGCGTCGGAGGAGTACGGGCGCACCCACAGGCCACGCCGCTTGAACGGGGCCTCTCCCTCGCCCCGGGCGACGTCCTTGATCACGGCGTCATAGTGCGCCACCTGGGGGGAGGGGGCCGGCTCCCAGAACCACCCGCCCGTCCGGTAGCGGGCGTCCCAGTCCCGGGCGCTGATGGGCCGGGGAAGGGTGGCGAGGTAGGCCTCCCGGGCCTCGTCCAGGCGCTTGGCGGTAGGGGGCGAGGTCGGTGCGGCGAGCCCTGGCAAGGCGAGCGACGAGAGCAGCAAACACGTCAGGGGCAGGCGCATACCCTGCATGGTAGCTGATTTTCGCGCCAGCTGCCGTGACGGCCTCACCTTACCGCCAGTCACTCCGTCTTGAATGAGCAGACCGAGGACCGTGAGACGCCCGTCTCGGTGTGCGTCTCCACTTGCACGTAGTACCGGGTGGCCGGCGTCAGGCCGCTCAGCCTCGCCTGACTCTCCCGGGTCGGGAGGCTCTCGTGGGCCTCCTCGAGCGTCGGGGTGGTCCCGTATCGCACCACGCTTCGGCCGCGCCAGGGAGAGTACCAGGACACGCGCACGCTGCCGCGACGCCCTCCCTCCACCACCACCGGGCCAGGCCCTGGGCGCAGTTGCTGGGCGGAGGGGGCACCGCCAGCCCCCCCGAGCCGGGCCCCGAGCAGGGAACACCCGAGCAGGGACAGCCCCAGCCAACCGACCAGGACCAGCCGCTTCACGCGCCACACCATGCGGGCACCTCGCCTCCTTCTGGTGGCCACACCTGCCGGCCTGGCAGAGCGGCCACGGGGCCCCGGAGGGCCCTGACGCTGCTGTCGGTTGTACAGCTCCTGGGAGGAAGAGGCGTCGTGCATCGTGCAAGGAAGTCCATGGGCAAGATACCCACGGCGAGCCCCGCCTTCACGTGGTGGGCCAGATGGCGGCCGGTTGTCAAGCCCTTGGGAAGGCTTAAGCAAAATTTTACCGAGGCTGAACCTGGTCCGCATGGAATCCTGGCGATAATGGAGCCATGTCCATCCGTCGCCGAAGCCGCCCGAGGCGTGCACTCGCCTTTTCCCTGCTCCTGTCCGTCGGGCTGACGCTGGCAGGCTGTGGCAAGGAGGGGCCGTCCGCCAGTGCCCCGGCGCTCCGCCCCATCGATTCGGTGCTGTTGCAGGCCCCCCGGGCCTCCTCGGCTCCTGACGTCCAGCTCGAGCAGCAAACCCGACAAGAGCAGACCGCTCGCCACGGGGAGAACAGCCGGACGGGCGGGCCTCGGCCGCAGCGGCACGGGGCACAGCCCACGCCATGAGCGCGCCATCAGAACCCGTTCCGGGGGTGAGCGAGGCCCTGTCCTCGCTCAAAGAGGCGCTGGAGGTGGCGCCCTCCCAGCAGATCGCGTTGCTGCAAGCGGTCGATGTGCTCTGGGCTGCCGTCGAGGATGCGGGCGAGGCCCTCAGCAGCGAGCAGGCCTTGGAGGCGCAACTCCTGCTCCGACACGCCGAGAGCCTGTTGACTCGCTACTTCGGGATGTAAGGCCCTACATTCCCACGTACACGGGGCCGCCGCCACCTTCCGGGGCCACCCACGTGATCACCTGGTAGGGATCGGCGATGTCGCACGTCTTGCAGTGGACGCAGTTGCTCGGGTTGAGCTTGAGCCTGGTTCCGCCCTGCCCGTTGTCCACCATCTCGTAGACGGCGGCGGGGCAGAAGTGCTGGCACGGGTTGCCGTACTCCTCCTTGCAGCGCGTGTTGCAGAGGTTGACGTCCGCGATGCGCAGGTGAGGCGGTTGGTTCTCCTCGTGCTTGGTGCCCGAGCGGTACACGTCGTCGAGCTTCGAGAAGGTCAGCTTGCCGTCGAACTTGAAGTCCTGAGTCGGCTTGCGGCCGTCAGCATAGGCTTCCTTGAGCTTCTGCATCCGCTGATGGCCGGGTGAGATGTGGTAGCGATGCCGGAGGCCGCGCCCCCCCGTGGCCATCTGCAGGGGAATGTGGAAGAACATCGCCGGGTAGAGGCCGCCCTCGAAGGCCGCATGGAAGTTGCGCGCGACGTACAGCTCGCGCCCGACGGGGCCCTCCATGATCCGCCGCTCGTAGCCCGACAGCACCTCCGCTGACATCGGCTGCAGGTCCTGCCCTGCCTGGGCCTTCAGGCCCTCGAAGATGGTTTCGGCCGCCGCGATTCCCGACTCGATCGCCGTGTGGATGCCCTTGAGCCGCATCGGGTTCAGCAGGCTGCCGGAGTCCCCGACCAGCAGCGCCCCGTCGACGAAGAGCTTGGGGATCGACCAGTAGCCTCCCTCGGGGATCGTCTTGGCGCCATAGCGCACCAGTTCGGCGCCGTCGAGGAGCTCGGCGACGGCAGGGTGCGTCTTGAGCCGCTGGAGCTGCAGGTGCGGGTCGAAGGCCGGGTCCTGGTAGTCGAGACCGCTGACCTGGCCGACGTATACCATGTCGTGGTCGAGGTGGTAGATGAAGCCGCCACCGAACTCCCTCGGCTTGAGCGGGAATGCCATCGTGTGAATCACGCGGCCCTTCCTGAATTTCTCGGGGCGGACCTTCCAGAGCTCCTTCACGCCGCAAGCCCAGACCTGCGGGTTCTTCCCCTCGTCCAGCCGCTTCTTCTGGATCAGGGCCTTGGTGAGGGTGCCTCGGGTGCCCTCACCGAGCACCACCACGCGCGCGTGGAAGTCCATCCCAGGTTGGAAGTTGGCCTTGGGCTGGCCGTGATGGTCCAGCCCGGTGTCGGTGGTGCGGACGCCCATCACACGGTCTTGCTCGTCATACAGCAGTTCCGCGGCCGGGAAGCCTGCAGCCACCGTGACGCCCTCCTCCTCCGCCTTTTGGGCCATCCAGGCGACGAGCTTCTGGAGCGACACCACGTAGTTGCCGTGGTTCGCCAGAGGCGGCGGCACGACCGGCAGCTTCAGCTTCTTCTTGGGGGTGAGGAACCAGACCTCGTCCTCCGTCACCGGGCTCTCGTAGGGCATCCCGGCGGCGTCGAAGTCGGGGAACAGTTTACGCAGGCTGCTCGGATCCAAGACGGCACCGGAGAAGCCGTGGTGGCCCACCTCCGCGCTTTTCTCCAGCACGGCGATCATGGGGTCGTCGAGGCGGGGCGCCTGGCCGGAGGCGTTGTGGGCCTTGACGAGGCGAGCCAGGTGCAGCGCGCCCGCCAAGCTCGCCGGGCCGGCGCCGACGAACAGCACGTCGACGGGGTTCTGTTCACGCTCGATGGTCATGCCGGTTCTCCGTGGCTGGGACGCGATCGTCATCAAGAGGCCCTGATGCCGAGGGGTTGTATAGCACACGGGCCGGACGGGTGTCGATTTGCGGATGGGGGGCATTGCCCCGCGTTTCCCTGCGTGCTATCCTGGGCAAAGGTTAAAACACGATTAAGCCTAGCTGGGTTTTTCCTAACCTTTTGAGGCCTGGCGGCGTGAGCAGGCGAGGCGAAACGGAGGGTTCGGTGGCTGGAACTCTGGTTGTTGGGCAGCGCCCTCCGCGCTGGCGGCGCGCCGCGCTGGGTTTGTTCTCGGCAGCCCTCGTGGCAGCTTGTGGCCGGTCCGCGGGGCCAGGTTTGACGCGGCCGATCGCCGGGCCGGCCGCCCGCAGCCTCCCCGCGGCCTCGCTGCCCAAGGTCCCACCAGGGTTCTTGTGGGGCGTCTCCACCGCGGGTTACCAGTGGGAGGGGCAGGACACGACCTCCCAGTGGGCAGCCTTCGATGCGGCTGGTCGCACAAGCGAACGGAACCCCCGCGGGGCAGACGGGCTCGTGCGATATGAAGAGGACCTGTCGCTGACGCGCGGGCTGGGGTGCAACGTCTTCCGGACCAGCATCGAGTGGGCCCGGATCGAGCCGCGCGAGGGCGTTCGGGACCCCCGGGCGATCGCCCACTATCACCGCCTGCTCAAGGCAGCGCGCGAGCGCGGCCTTGAGCCCGTCGTCACGCTGATGCACTTTGCTTATCCTGCCTGGCTCGACCGCTACGGCGGGTGGGAGAGTGAGCGCGCCGTCTCCGCCTTCAGACGTCACGCAGCCTTCGTGGCCCGCGAGTTTGGCGCGGACGTGCGCTGGTACATGACCTTCAACGAGCCCAACGTGTTCCTGATTGGGGGCTGGCTCTCCCCGATGATGCCTCCCGGCAAGGTCGCCCCTCTGGCGGGCCTGCGCGCGATGCGCCGGATGGTGCAGGCCCACGGAGAAGCCTACGATGCGGTCCATGCCGAAGACCCGGACGCCATGGTGTCGTTCAACATGTACACGGCGGAGTGGGCCTTTGGGGCACCCTCCGCGCCCCTGAGCACGGAAGAGACGCGGGATCCGGTCAAGGTCGCCGAGCACGAGTTGTGCTCCGACACGGCCTTCGGCGACGCCGTGATGCGCGGGGGGCGCCGCACGCTGGACTACGCGGCCCTGGACTACTACTGCAAGTTCCGCCTCTACCTGCCCTTTGTGTTTCCGCGGGCTGACACCTGGGAGGTGTACCCCGAGGGCATGTACAACGCGATCAAGCGCTACCACGCCCGGTACAAGTTGCCGGTGTTGATTGCGGAAAACGGGATGGCCACCTACGACCTCACGCCGCGCAAGGACCGCTGGACACGCAGCTCTTACACCGTGGCGCACCTGCGCCAGGTTCAACGGGCCATCGCCGACGGCGTGCCCGTGCTGGGCTACATCCACTGGTCCATCACGGACAACTACGAGTGGGGCTCGTTCTCCCCACGCTTCGGCTTGTTCTCGGTGGACTGCCGCAACGGGGATTTCAAGCGTCGGCGGGCGGATGGCGCGGATGCCTTCAGTGAGATCATCCGAGCGGGGGGGGTGACGGATGCCGTGGCCGCGCGGTGGCCAGCTCCTGCCCCGCTGGCGCTCCCGCGGCCCTGGCTCACCCCGGGGGGCACGAACGTCCCGGTGTCCATTCTGCGCCCCTGACGGGCGGGCTCAGGCGTTCTGCGCGAGCCAGTCGTCGGCCTGTAGCCGGTGGTCCTCCGTGATGTGGGCCGACACCGCCTGGTAGGCGCCGAACACCACGCTGGCGTCGTCCGTGTAGCCGAGCACGGGCAGCAGGTCCGGGATCGCATCCACCGGGGCGATGAAGTACGCGATGGCCGCGACCACCGTGGCTTTGACCCAGGTGGGCGTGCGGGAGTCTCGCAACGCGTAGTACATCGCGAGCACCTCGCGGGCAAAAGGGATGACGCGCACCGCGCGGCGCAGCAGCGTGAAGAACTGAGCGGTGTCGATGGTCGGCATGGACGGGCACCTCGCAGGGGCTGGACGCCCCCCTTCATACCCGCGCGGGGCTTACTTTTCGAGAAACCACCCGGCGACGGTGTTCACCGCCGAGATGATCGCCGCTGCCGCCACCGCATAGCCGAAGTGCGTGATGACGATCTTGCCCGGCACCGCCAGGGTCGCCAGGTACAGCATCGCCCCGTTGATCACGAACAGCAGCAACCCCAGCGTCATCAGCGTGAGCGGGAAGGCGAAGAGCACCACGATCGGGCGCACGACGGCGTTGGCGACGCCCAGCGCGAAGGCGCCAGCCAGGGCCACGGCCAGCTTGTCCACCCCTGTGCCCTCGAGCTTGAAGGGCAGGGGGGAACCCAGCAGCCCCGACAACCAGGCGTCGAAGCCCGTGCCGTCGATCTGGAAGCCCGCTGGAAGCAGGTAGGCTGCCAGCAGGAACGCGAGGGCAGCCACCGCCCAGGACGTCAGCATGTACCGCACCGCGTGTCCCTCCTCTCGAGCAGGCCCCCATTGTACCGGATGACGCCCTGGCCGACTCGGGCCTCCGCTGCCGGTTCGGGGCTCGTCGGGGGCCCGTTGGCGGGTTACTGATCAGCCCCCTTTGACAGCGGGTGGTGGGGCTGCTATTATGATTTTGCGGAGTAGAGCAGTCCGGTAGCTCGTCGGGCTCATAACCCGAAGGTCACAGGTTCAAAGCCTGTCTCCGCAACTCTTGACGAGACCCGCACAAGCGGGTCTCGTTTTTTTTTCGGTCCAGGCTTCCGCGACAGCCCGGCTCCTGGCCTGTGGCCAGCCTTCTCTCCCTTCGGAGAAGATGGTCACAGGCTCGGTTTTCCCGGTGGGGACGGAGGCCCTCTGGCCCCTGCTCCGTCGGTCACGGGCCCGCGTCAGCGGGCAAGCAGGACGGCGCGAAGCCAAGGGGTGATGGTTCTGGAGGCCGTGTGTGACCCAAGCTGCCCCTTCCTGGTCTGCCCTGGTGTCTTGGGTGGAATGGGCCCTGTGGGCTGTCGTGGTTGGCATCGTGCTGACCCGGTGTGTGTTGCCGTCGGTCGGTGAGGCGCCGCGACCGACGTTGGAGCGGGTGCGGGTGACCACCGACGGGCGGCCGCTGCTGGTGGCGTTCGACGGTTCTCGCTGACCGGCGTGTCTGGCCATGGGTCCCGTGGTCTCCCTCCTCGAACGACGCTACGCGGGCCGCGTGACGGTTCGACGTTATGTCTTGGACCGTCTCGTGCCGGGGTCGCCGGAGCACCTGACGGCCTATGGCCTGGCCGAGGCAGTGGGCCTGTCGCGCACGCCCACTTACCTCGTCGTTGCGCCGGACGGCCGCGTGCGTGCGGTGTTCACCGGGGCGACCGGCTGGCTGTCGCTGTCCACCGCCCTGGAGGCGGTGGGGGCGGCGGCCCCTTGACGCTGCCCCGGGCTGCCCCCTACAATACGGACCAGCCCCGCCGGTGTGTTGTAATGGTAGCAAACGAGCTTCCCAAGCTTGGGGCGTGGGTTCGATTCCCATCACCGGCTCTTCCGAGGCCGTCTCGCCTCCGCTCTCCAGTGAGCGTCGCGAGCGGCCTCTTTGCTTTCCCCCCGTTCGCGGAAGGATCACCACCGTGCAGTTCGACATGCTCAACCTCGGCACCGAGGAAACCCTGGCTCGCTACACCCTCGGTCGTGCCGAGTGTGAGCTGCTGATGGAGGCGGCGAGCGCCCTGCGGGAGGCGCGCTTCCCCGGGTTGCTCGACAAGCTGCCTCGTCACTTCGGCGACGAGGAGCTGGTGGAAGCGGTGGGCGCTGAGGCTGCGGAGCAGGTGGTGGCGCTGATCGAGCTTGAAGGCGCCTTTCACCACGCGCTGCACATGTTCCCCGGCGGGCACGCCCACGACTGAACGCCGGGTGCTTGCCACCGGTCCGGCTGCGGGCCGTGCCCACCTGGTGCTGGTCTCGGCCAAGTTCGGCGCCGCCGCCGGGGTGGCTGCATGGGTCGGCACCCGCTGGATGCCCGAGGACGTCATTTCGGTCATCTTTATCGCGCTCCTGTGCACCCGCCCCTCCGTCACGGGGGTGCTTCGGGACGCGCGGGAACAGGTCCTCGCCAGCTTGCTCGGCACCGGATTGGTGGTCGCCTCGCTGGCCGCGCTCGGGCCCGGGCCTGGGGGCTTTGCACTGGCTGCGGCGCTGGGGTGGGGGATCGGCACCTGGCTGGGCTGCAGCGCGAGCGGCCTGGTCATCATCCTGTTCTCGGTGGCGTACATGGGGCTGCCTGGTGGGGCTCCCTGGTTGGAGCGGGCCTGGTTGCGGGAGGCCTCGCTGGTGCTGGGTGTCGGGGTGGCGCTTGCTGTGAACCTCGTGGCGGCGCCCCTGCTGGCCCGGGTGAACATGGCGGTTCGGCTACAGGGCAGCCTGGCGGAGGTGAGGCTGCTTCTGGCGAGGCTCGCTGAGGCCGTCGCGGCCGGCGATCGGGCTGCCGTCCAGCGCACCTTTGACCGCTTCGACGGGACCTTCGGGGCGCTGAGCGCGAGCCGGCAGGAGCTGGCTGACCTCAGCCGGGATGCAGCGCTGCTGCCGTGGTGGTGGGGGGGGGCGTCCGGGGCTGTGTCGGCCATCGAGGAGCTGGAGCAGGTCGTCCACCACGTTCAGGATGCCGCGGGGGCGGCCCGGGCCCTGCTGGCCGTGCCGCCCCAGGACGTGGAGCCGGAGGACCCGATGTTGCTCGAGACCTGTGTGGCCTCTCTGAGAGCCGGGGTCGAGGCCCTCGAGGCGGTGGAGGCTGGACGCTGTGGGGTTGCGGCGGATCTGGGCCGGCAGACGGTGCACCGGCTGCGCGAGCTGGACACCCGGCTCGCCGCGCCCGCGGCCGTTGATGCCCGGCTCGGACCACGGCTGTGGGTGCTGGTCTCACTGGCTGCGACCTTGGGCCACGTTGCACGGGCGGCGGAAAGGCTGGCTGAGGCCCAGCAGCAGACCTGACGGGGGCGTGCCCGCGCTTCCCGTCGCCGCGTTTGATTGGCGCCCGCTCGTGGCATGGGTAGGAGGGCGTCGCCCGTGCTCCTGGTCCCACGCGCTGCATGACTGAGCCCGTTCATCCTGACCCTGTCGGCTCGCTGCCGCCTCCCTGTTCGGCCCGCCGTGAGCCGATGACCCGAGCGCGCTGGGCCGCCGGCTGGCTGGCCCCGCTGGCGCTGGGGGCGGTGCTGACGCTCGTCTATGTGGCCACGCTGCTCCCGGCCACCGGGGTGTTCGGGGACACCTCGCTCTACCAGTTCCAGGGCCCGCTGCTCGGGCTCAACCTTACAGGTTACCCCCAGTACACGCTGGCGACGTTCCTGTTTGGCTGGCTGTGGCCGGCGGGCTCTCTGGCCTGGCGTGTCTCCCTGTTCTCGGCCGTGTGTGCGGTGGGGGCCTGCCTGGTGGTGTATGCCCTGTTGCGGCGCCTGGCCGTGGGGCGCGGGCTGGCCGGCCTCTCGGCGCTGACCTTCGGCCTCAGCCTGACCTTCTGGTCCCAGGCCGTCATCGCCGAGGTGTATGCCCTGAACGCGCTCTGGGTGGCCGTGGTGCTGCTCGCCTGGCTGCGCTGGGCCGAGCAGCCGGACGAGGGCCGGCTGTTCGACGCGGGGCTGGCGTATGCGTTCTCGTTCGGCAACCACCTCACGATGGTGACGCTGGCCCCGGCGCTGGCCTTCTTGCTCTGGCACCGGGCGCCCCAGGGGATGCTGCTGCGCGGGCGAACGTGGCTGGGGCTGGCTTGCTGCGCCGTGATCGGCCTGGCTCAGTACGCCTACGTCTTCTGGCGGACGCTGGACCCTGAGACGGCCTACCTCAGCCTGGTCTGTGACGACCCGGCCACCTTCTTTCGGGCCGTGACGGGCGGGGGCACCGAGCTGCAAGGGTTGATGGTCGCCCACCCCTGGCAGCGCGTGGTGTTCGGCGAGGGCTGGGGCTACGTGAAGCACCTGCTGCGGGAGTTCTACGTGCTGCCCATGGCGTTGATCGCGTGGGGCGCAGGGGTGCGGCCCGGGTGGCGTGCGGCCTTCCTCGCCCTCGCCTTCCTCGGCGAGCTTTTCTTTGCCCTGAACTATGCCATCCCGGACATTCGCTTCTATTACATCCCCACCTTCCTCATCGCCACCGTGTGGCTCGGGTTGGGGGCGCAGGACCTGCTCGGGCGGTGGCCCGCGCTCAGCCGGGGGTGGTGGTGGCTCGGGCTGCTACCGGCGGCGATGCTCGTGGGCAACTTCGCCCCCAATGATCGCTCACGGGACGACGCGATGGACCGTCGGGTCCAGGCAACGCTGGCCGCGGTGGGGGGCAACGCCCTGATCGTCACCCCCGAGTACACCGAGACGATGGCCTTCACCTACCACCTGCTTGCGGAGGGCTGGCAGGCCCGCAACATCTGGCGCTGGGACTCCGGGGCGGGCTTTCGGCAGGACGTGAGGCCGGTGGTGATGTACCTGCAGCGGGGCGCGCCGCTGCAGGTGCCGCAGCAGCGCCGCGTGGTGCCCGCTGGGCTGGCGGTGTACTGCACCTCCGCCGATCAGGTGGCGGCCTTCGCCAGCCTTGGGGTGCGGTGCGAGCGGGTGGCGCCTGACGTGTGGCGGGTCGGGCGCTGGGCGAAGCCTTGAGGCCTGCGTCAGAGCGTCGCCGTGCTCCGCGTCGCCAGGATAGACTCGAGTTCGTAGAGGCTCACGTCGAGGCCTCGCTTCTGCCCGATGACCTCGTCGAGGCTCTGCACGGCCACCTGGCTGCCTGAGAGCCCGACCATGACGTTGGAGACGCCCGACAACAGCGCATCCACGGCCGAGGCCCCAAGACGCGTGGCGAGGATGCGATCGAACGCCGAGGGGCTGCCGCCACGCTGGATGTGCCCCAGCACCGTGACGCGGGTGTCGTAGCCCGTGCTGACGCGGAGCCGCTCGCCGACGTCGAACCCGTGTGCTGCGCCCTCGGCCACCACGACGATGGAGTGCTCCTTGCCCTGGTTCATGCCGCGGATGATCTTGTCCGAGACGAACTCGAGGTCATAGGGGATCTCCGGCACGATGACGAATTCCGCGCCGCCGGCCAGCCCGGACGCGAGCGCGATCCAGCCGGAGTCCCGTCCCATCACCTCGATGATGACGATGCGCTTGTGGCTGCTGGCCGTGTCGCGGATCTTGTTGATGGCGTCGATCACGGTGTTCAGGGCCGTGTCGTAGCCGATGGTGTAGTCCGTCCCGTAGATGTCGTTGTCGATCGTGCCGGGCACGCCCACGATCGCGATGCCCTGGCGCCCGAGCAGCTGGGCACCCCGAAAAGAGCCGTCGCCGCCGATCACCACGAGCCCCTCGATGCCACGGCGCCCGAGCTCGCGCATGGCCATCTCCTGGCCCTCGGGTGTGGGAAACTGCGTCGAGCGGGCCGTCTTCAAGATCGTGCCCCCCCGCTGGATGATGTTGCCGACGTCCTGATACTCCATCAGGCGCATCTGCCCCTTCAAGAGGCCGGTGTAGCCGTACTCGACCCCCCACACCTCACAGCCGGCGTGCAGGGCCTTCCGAACGGCTGCCCGGATGGCGGCGTTCATGCCGGGCGCATCGCCCCCGCTTGTCAGGACCGCGAGACGCTTCATCTCAACCCTCTTGGTACCGGCCAAAGGCCCGGAACCGCGTGTAACGCTGGGACAGCAACTCATCCTCGGGGCGCTCGAGCACCTCGCCGAGGTGGCGTCGGACGGCCTCTCCAAGCCTCCGGGCCGCCTCCACAGCGTCCTGGTGGGCACCACCGAGGGGCTCCGCGATGACGTCATCCACCACGCCGAGCCGCCGCAGATCGCTCGCGGAGATCTTCATCGCCGTTGCCGCCTCGTTGGCCTTGCTGGCGTCCTTCCAAAGGATGGCCGCGCATCCTTCGGGGCTGATCACCGAGTAGTAGGCGTGCTCCATGATAAGCACCCTGTCGGCCACGCCGAGTGCCAGCGCCCCCCCCGAGCCTCCCTCCCCGAGCACCACGGCCACGCACGGCACGGGCAACTGGGCCATCTCGTAGATGGAGTGGGCAATCGCCCCCCCCTGGTTGTGCTCCTCCGCGGCGATGCCCGGGTATGCCCCGGGCGTGTCGATGAAGGTCACGAGGGGCATCCGGAAGCGAGCGGCGTGCCGCATCAGCCGGATCGCCTTGCGGTACCCTTCGGGCTGCGGCATGCCGAAGTTGCGCGCGATGTTGTCCTTCGTGTCGCGGCCTTTCTGGTGGCCGACGAACACGACCGGACGCCCCATGAAGCGCCCGATGCCACCGACCAGCGCCATGTCATCCACACCCTGCCGGTCTCCCCGGAGTTCAACGAAGTCCTCCGCGATCGCGCCGATGTAGTCGAGGGTGGTGGGACGGCGTGGGTGGCGGGCGATCTGGATGCGTTGCGCTGGCGTCAGGTTGTCGAAGATGCCCTGGCGCAGCTCTCTCGCGCGCTCCTCCAGGCGTTGGACCTCGCCGTCCAAGGTGATGCCATGCTCCGTGGCCATGCGCTTGAACTGTGCGATCTTGTCCTCGAGCTCCGTGAGCGGGCGCTCGAAATCCAGCTCGAAACGCTTAGCCATGCGGCCGCACCTTGTCTTCCGTGGGAACGTCCGCCCGCGCGTGCAGCCGCAAGAGGCGGCCAAGCTCGGCCTTCAGCCGGGGCCGCGGGACGATCATGTCAATGAGGCCGTGCCGCAGCAGGGACTCCGCAGTCTGGAAGTCTGCCGGGGGCTTCTGGCGGATCGTCTGCTCGATCACGCGGCGGCCCGCGAAGCCAATGAGAGCCCCTGGCTCCGACACGATGATGTCTGCGAGGGAGGGGAAGCTTGCCGTCACGCCGCCCGTGGTCGGATCCGCCATCACGGCGACGTAGACCTGCCGAACCCGATGGAATTGCTGCAAGGCCGCCGTGGTCTTTGCCATCTGCATCAAGGAGAGGGTGCCCTCCTGCATCCGCGCCCCTCCCGAAGCCGTCACCGTCACGAGGGGCAGACGCTCGTCCGCGGCACGCTCGATCAGCCGGGCGATCTTCTCGCCCACCACGGAGCCCATCGAGCCCCCCATGAAGTAGAAGTTCATCACACCGAGGGCCACGCGCACGCCATCCAGGGTGGCGAGACCGGTGATCACCCCCTCCTCAGGCCCCTGCTTGGCGTAGGCGTCCTTGAGGCGCTCGGCGTAGCGCCGCGTGTCGACAAAGGCGAGCGGATCCGTGGACCGCAGATGGGCGTCCATCGCCACGAAAGACCCCTCGTCCGCCAGTTGCTCGATGCGCTCGCGGGCGTCGAGCCGGAAGTGAAACCCACAGCGAGGGCACACCTGCAGGTTGCCGGCCAGGTCCTTGGTGAACAGGGCTTCGGCGCAGGCCGCGCACTTCGTCCACAGGCCGTCCGGGATGTCACGACGAAACGTGGCGCCCTTGACTTCTGCGCGGGCGCTGCGGGCTGTGAACCAGTCTTTGAGAGTCATACAGTGCTACGGAAGGAGCGGAGGCCCGGGCCTGCGTATTGTACCACAGCCAGGCGTGGCCCCACTCCGGGCCCAGCGGGCCCGCGTCAAACCCGCTCGAGCACCATCGCGATGCCCTGGCCGCCTCCGATGCACGCGGAGGCCACCCCGTAGCGAGCCTGGCGCTCCTGCAGCTCGTACATCAGCGACAGCAGGATGCGGGCACCAGAGGCTCCGATCGGGTGTCCGAGCGCGATGGCACCTCCGTTGGGGTTCACCCGGTCGCGGTCGAGCCCGAGCTCCTTTTCCACGGCCAGGTACTGGGCGGCGAAGGCCTCGTTGATCTCGATGACGGCCATGTCGTCGAGCGTGAGGCCGGCCCGGCCCAGCGCGAGCCGGATGGCTGGCGCCGGGCCGATGCCCATCCGCCGGCCTGACACCCCCGCCACGCCCCAGGAGACGATCCGCGCCTGGGGCTTCAGGCCGCGCGCGGTCACCTGCGCCTCGGTGGCGAGCACCAGGGCGCACGCGCCGTCGTTGATGCCCGAGGCGTTGCCCGGGGTCACCTCGCCTCCTTTCCGGAAGGCGGGTTTCAACGAGGCCAGCTTCTCCAGCGTCGTCTCGCGGGGGTGCTCGTCAAGGCTCACGACCTTGGCCCCCCCCTTGCTCGGCACCTCGACGGGCACGATCTCGCGGGCGAGCCGGCCCCGTTCGATGGCAGCCCGCGCTGTCTGCTGGGAGCGCAGGGCGAAGGCGTCCATCTCGGCGCGGGTCACGCCGTACTCGATGGCAAGTTCCTCGGCGGTTTCTCCCATGATCAGGCCGCAGGCAGGGTCCACGAACACCGAGTGCGGTCCCAGCAAGGGGTCCTCGAGCGTCTGGTCGCCGCGCAGGCCGTCCCGGCCACCCCGCAGGATGAAGGGCGCCCGGCTCATACACTCCGTGCCTCCCACCAGCGTCAGCTCACTCTCGTCGAGGCGCATCGCCTGGCAGGCACTGATCACGGCCTGCATGCCTGAGCCGCACAGCCGGTTCACGACGAGGCCCGTGATGGTGTCAGCCATCCCGAGCTGGGTGCCCACGTGCTTGGAGAGGTAGTAGCTCTCCCGCTCGGCTTGCATCACGTTGCCCAGCACCACGCTGTCCACCGCGTCGGGGGCGACGCCCGCGCGCGCGAGCGCGGCCCGACCAGCGGTCACCGCCAGCTGAGACGCGGACACGTGCCGCAGCTCTCCCATGTAGGTGCCGAACGGGGTGCGGGCCCCCTCTACGAGGTACAGGGCTTGCGTCATGTCAGAACCTCCTGCCGCGGGGGGAGCCCGCGGGCGCGATGCCTCAGAAGGGGACGACCATCTGGGCAGAAAGCTGCTCGTGGGACACGAGCGACTGGTTGTTCAGCAGGGAGTTGTCCAGCCCCGGCGTGAACTTGCCGGAGCTGTACTCGAGCTGCAGCCGGGGCAAGCCGGCGAGCAGCACCTCAGTCTGCAACGTCAGGCCGGAGGCCATGGTGCGTTCGAACCCCGCCCCCGCCGTCTGCTGCGCGGCGAGCGTCAGGTGGGGGAAGACCGAGAACCCGGGGATCCGGAGGGCCAGCCCATAGCTGGCGTAGTCCAGGGCGCCCAGGCCGCCCAGCAGGGTGCGGCTGCCGAGCTGGAAGCTGCCGCCCGAGGGGCCCAGGCGGGTGCCCACGACCGAGCCCGCGTTGAGGCCCAGGCCCAGCCCGAACCCGGTGCCCAGCAGGTCGTTGCTCGCCAGCGTGACGCTGGCCTGCGAGGGGCTGAATTCGCCCGTGAAGGCCGTTCGCGCGACGCCTTGGAGGCTGAGGCCGAACGCATCAGAGCCGAGGTCGAGCGTCCCGGTCACGGTCTTGTTGGCCACCCCGGGCGCATCCGTGGGCAGGCCGACCGTCTTGGCGGCCAGCTGGGCCCTCACGACGCCGAAGTCGGCCCCGAGGGCGGCCAGCACGCGGCCGCCCGGCAGCGCCAGCTCCGGCTGCGGCAGGCTGGCCGGCAGGCCGAGGGTGTCGAACCGGGCGAGCTCACGTCCGGCCGTGCCACCCTGGTAGTAGGCCACCCCGAGCAGGAAAGGCCCGGCCTGGGTGGAGGCCACCGCGCCATAGTTCCCTCGGGGGCCCACCAGCTGGGTCGCGTTCGGGTCCAAGGCCTGCAAGCCGATGTCCGTGCCGGGCAGCCACCAGACGGGTTGGGCGGGGTCCCCGCCCAGCCCCACGGCCCCCGCGCCGCCGCCGACGGGCAGCCCGGGCGTGCCCACGAAGCCCCAGCCGCCCAGGCCCTCGCGCCAGACGTTGCCGGTGAACGGGTTCTTCAAGGAAGAGCCCAGCGTCAGCACCTCGCTCGGGTTCAGCACGCCGACGTGTGCTGCCCAGGTCCCCGGCGTGTAGCTGATGTGAGCCCGGCTGAGGTAGGCCTCCAACCAGCCCTCGGGCTGGCCAGGAGCGCCGAAGGGGGCGCCCGGCCCGGATGGGCCGTAGACATCCCAGAACAGGGACGTGCGGGCGACCAGGTCGTCTCCCAGCGTGGCATCCAGGTTCACGCGGTTGCGGATGCGGACATCGTCCATCGGGGCCTGCGCTGCGGGCATGGCCCCCAGGTATGAGCGGTACTCGTTGCGCATCTCACCGCCCACCCGGACCCGCTTCTCGAGGGTTCCGACCCGCGCGTCCAGGGTCTCCACCTTGCCCTTGATCACCTCGAGCTCGTCCCGGAACTCGCGCTGCAGCCTGGCAATGGTGCGCAGGTCGTCGGAACTCACGCCGGGCTCGATGCTGACGGGGTTTCCCGTGGCGCTCGAGACCAGCTCCTCCACCTTCGCCATCACCCGCGCCAGCGCGGCCGCTGCCTCGTAGCGGGTGATGGTGCGCGCCCCGCGGAAGGTCTTGTCGGCAAAGCCGTCCATCACCTCGTACTTCTCGACCAGCGCCTGGATCGCCTCGAAGGCCCAGTGGTCTGCAGGCAGGTCCTTCATCTCGCGCACGGGCGTGAACGCGGCGGCGGGCTGCGTGAGCCCCGGGCCAAGCGGCAGGACGCCCACGAGCGCAAGGGCCAAGAGGCGAGAGCAGGGTGGCATGAGGACCTCCGTGGAGCAGAAACGGCCAAGCAACCCTCGGCCCGCGGTGGTGGCGGGGGCGCTCGGGCCGGCTCCAGCCGGCCAGAGGGCAACCGACCCGTGCACGATAGCACGGGGGTGGGGGGGCGTCAAAACGGCTAGGACTGGCCGTCGAGCGGCGCAGCGGTGGGGTCCGGGCCTGGCTCCCCCGGCGCGGAGCCTGTGGGGCCC
>JAYKHL010000052.1:0-9782 GCA_035284865.1 Candidatus Sericytochromatia bacterium
GTCTGGGCGGCGGCGAGGGCCCCGGCCAGCGCCTCGGGCGAGCGGGGCGGCACGACCCAGCCCGTCTCCCCGACGATCAGGGCGGCGTCGCCGACGTCGGTGGTCACGCAGGGGGTGCCGCAGGCCATGGCCTCGGCGAGGACGTTGGGGAAGGCCTCCCCGTCGCTGGCCAGCACGTGGAGGTCCAGCGCCGCCATCACGGCCGGCACGTCGTCACGGGGGCCGAGGCAGCGCACCTGGTTGCCGAGCGAGTGCGCCGCGACCAGCTGCTGAAGCGTGGCGTTGCCGGTGTCGACGCCAGCCCCCACCAGTACGCAGCGCCAGGGGGTGGGCGCGTGGCGCGCCAGCCGGGCCAGCGCGTCGAGCAGCACGGCATGGCCCTTGATGGGATCCCAGCGCCCCACAAGGCCCAGCAGGCAGGTCTCCGGCTCCACGCCCCAGGCGGCCCGGAGCCGCGCCCGCGCCGCCGGGTCTGGCATCAGGTGTGCCATGTCGTAGCCGTTCGGGATCACCTGCATCCGGGCCCGGTCGTAGCCCAGCGCGGCGTGGGTCTCCAGGGCCTGGCGCGAGCACGAGACGATGGCGTCCGGCAGCCGGCGCGAGAGCCGGGCGCAGAGCCAGGCCACCAGCCGGGTGGTGCGCGAGGTGCGGTCGGCGCGCAAATAGGAGTTGCGCAGGTTCCACACGATGGCCGGCACCCCCTCGGCCCGGCCCACCAGGCCGCCCAGCAGGTCCGCATGGTAGAGCCAGGTCTGCAGCACGTCGGGGCGGAGGTCCGCCACCAGCCCGCGCAGCCGGCGCAGGCCCGCCAGCGTGACGCGGCCGCGCGGCAGGCCGACAGAATGCACCGCGATCCCCGCCGCGCGCAGCCGTGGCCCGTGCACGCCCTCGTCCATCAGGGAGACGACGGTGTGCCGGTGGGCCGTGTCCGTCGTGACCAGGCGCGCCAGGGCGCCCTCGGCGCCGCCCTGGCCGAGGCCGGTGATGAGGTGGAGGATGTGGGGGGAGGGCTGGCTCAGCGGCGGGGGCTCCGGATGACCGACTCGATCACGGCCTCGTATTGTCGCACAACCTGCCCCACCTCATACCGGGCCACGGCCTCGGGGCCCACCCGCTGCGGGCCGCGGGCCGCCCAGCGCCGCAGGGCGGCCGCCAGCGCCTCGGCAGAGACGGCGTCTGCGAGCTCGCAGCCCGGGACGTCAGCGATGATTTCCCGGATGCCACCGGGGGCGGGGACGGCGATGACGGGGGTGCCGCAGGCGAGGGCTTCGATCGCAGCATTGGGGAACGAATCCACGCGGGAGCTCAGCACGAAGCCGTCGGCCGCTGCCAGCCACGGCTGCAACGCCGGGGTGAAGCCTCGAAGCCGCACCCGCTCCTGGAGGCCAGCCGCGTCGATGTGGCGCTGGAGCGTCTCCCGCTCCGGACCTTCGCCGTGGATCTCTAGCGTGAGCGGCAGGTCCCCGCAGCGCTCCAAGGCGTCGACGAGCAGGTCAAACCCCTTGATGCGCTCCAGCCGACCCGCCGCAACGAGCCGCAGCCCGCCCTTTGCCGCGCTCCACGGGGATTCCCTTGCTGCCTGCTGCGCCACTTCGAGGTCCACGGGGTTGGGGATGACGCTGGCCCTGGCGCCTGGGAAGCCGAAGTGGTCCACGAGGTCCGCTCGCATCATCGCGGACTGGCACACGAGGTGGTCGAGACCGGGGAGCCCGAAGCGATATGCCTGGCCCATCCAGCGCGGCATGAAGCCGGCTGCGATGGCCTCGGACACCATGTTGGTCTCGCGTCCGATGAGTTTCATGCGCTTCGGCAGCACGGGCCGAAGGGTCGCCAGCAGCAGGTTCATGTGGCCCAGCGTGGTGACCACCGCGGCTGGCCTCGCGCGCCTCAGGTGCGCCAGAAGCGCGAGGGGGGCCTCGCGGGCCCGGGGCCTCTCGAGGGCCGTCACCGGGATGTCGGCTGGCAGGGCGGCATCGTGTTCGGGGGGGCCGCCATTCAGCAAGACCAGCTCGGGTGCGAACCGCTGGCGGTCCAGGTGCTGGAGAAGCGTGAGGAAGACGCGTTCAGCCCCACCTCCCGCCAGGGAGGGCAAGAGGAGGGTGATGCGAGTGCCCGAGGCCGACGGCAGCGTTGATGCCATGGAGGTCACGGCCAGCTGTCCAGCGCCTTTGGCGCACGGGGGCCCGCCTTGGATTCCCCAAAGCGTCCTGCGGAAGACGGTTTCAGGACCATCTTGAAGCCCTTCCCTCGAGGGCCTCCCGAAACACCTCGTCCCACATCGCCAGGATGCGCGGCAGCGCGAGCCGCTCCCGCACCTCGCGCGCCCGGGTCCCGAGCCGCGCGCGTTCAGCGGGATCACCCATCAACCGGTCCAGCGCTGCGGCCAGCGCCTCCACGTCCCCAGGCGGCACCAGCAGGCCGTCCACGTTGTGGGTGATGAGCTCGGCCGGGCCACTCGGGCAGTCGAAGCTGACGACAGGGAGGCCAACGGCCATGGCCTCGCAGAGGGCGTTGGGGAATCCCTCACGGGCAGAACTCAGCACAAAGAGGTCGGCCTCCACGAGCCGGGCAAACGGCTCGGTGGTAGCGCCGGGCAGGAAGACCCGATTTTGGAGGCCGAGTGCGGAGACGGTGGCCTCCAGTTGAGCGCGCTCGGGGCCCTCCCCGTGGATGGTCAGGGTCCAGGAAGGGTGGTGGGGGGCGAGGCGGGCAAACGCACTCAGCAACTTCTCCTGGCCCTTCACAGGCTGCAGGCGGCCGAGGGTCACGAGTCGATGTCTCTCATCTGAGGCGACCGTTCGCGCTGGTAGGGCTGGCAGCTTAACCGGATTGGGAATGACGAGGGGGGTGACTGTGGTGTTGGCGAAGTAGGCGGCCGCCCGGTGACTTTGGACGACCACGGCCGTCGCCCGCGGGTAGGTGAGGCGGCGCAGGCGTGTCCAGGCGCGTCCGATGGCGTGATGATGGGGATCGGTGCGCTCCGAGACGACGACCGGGAAACTGAGGCCAGAAACCGCCAGGAGGGTGGTAACGTTCGTGGTGTCAATGAACGACACGACAACGTCCGGCTGGGCCGCTCGAACCGCTTGGCGTAGTTTACGCAGCCGGCTTGCGTTGTTTCGGAGCGCTTCCCACACGCCTGCAGACGCACGCATCGCGTTCAGGCCAACCCGTTTCACCGCTGGGGCGAGCAAGAAGAACGGTTCGGCGTCTGGCGCATCGAAGGTCACGAGCGTCACCTCGTGGCCCATTGCCGACCACGCGTTCGCGAGCAGCGTCAGCACACGTTCGGCACCACCGGTGCCAAGCGTTGAGATGACCAGCAAGAGCCTTTTGGAGCGGCCGACAACCTGCCGTTGCTCAGTCGGTCGTGCGCTTGAAGACATACTCGTTACAGCCCAGGCCTCCTCCGCAGGTCTTCAGCTTCTCCAGAACGAACCCACGGGCCCTGTAAAACTCGAACACCTCCTCGGGTTTGGCCACCTCGAACGGGTAGCCGCCGACCCAGTCGATCAGGTCGTGCCACCGGCTCATGCCGCGGTTCTTTCCGTAATGGGTCCAGCTGCGAACATAAGACATCGGCCGCAAGGCCAGCACGGCAAGTGTCAGCGAGGCAAGCTCGCGCGGGGTCATCACCAGCACGGCATAAGGGATTCGAAAAATCCGGGGCAACCTGTTGTAAAGGACCTTCACGCGCAGCCACCACCGGCTGAACCTGCCCTGGTCGTTGTAGATCGAGATGAAAAGCCGACCCCCAGCATCGACGGCTTTTCCCGCTTCCGCCAGTGCCTGCCACTGGGCTCCCGTGTGGTGCAGCACGCCCCAGGAGTAGACCACATTGAAGGTACCCAACCCGGCCATCGTCTCCGGGTTGAGAACGGATCCCTCGAACACTTGCCAGTCGGGATCGTCGGGGAAGAACCGCCGGCGCAGCTCTGCCGTGCAGGCGACGGAGTTCGGGTCGTAGTCGAAGCTGACGACCTTTGCCCCCAGCCGCCGAGCCGCCAGGCTGGAGAGCCCACTGCCGGAGCCGATGTCAAGGAAGGTCTGGCCCGCAAGGCTGTCAACTCCGAGCATCGCTGCCAGGTCCTGCGTGGCCTTGCTGATGCGCTGCTCATTGAGCACGCGCAAGAAGCGGGACCAGTTTTCGCCGAAGGCGAAGCGGTCGCCTGCGGATGTTTCAGCTTTGTGCGGTTCGCTCATGGATTTTACGGGAAAGGGGCCTGGGGGCAAGAACCCTTTGGGTAAGGGTGCTGAAGCACGTGAGACTGGGGTGTTGTCGTTTTTCGTTAGTCTGTCTGTTACCTATTGATAAGTCTTTGGGCTCTCGCCATCAATCGTCGCGCCGCTGCGTCGGTGGACAGGTGGCGCGCCACGTATGCTCGACTAGCCTGCCCTATTCGGACTCGCTCCGCCATCACCGTGAGCTTTGTTAGCTGGTCGGCCACTTCTGCTGCCGTTGTGGCTTGGCAGATAGGAGAGGGCTCGCCCAACAACGGTTCGTAAAATTCGGGCCGCCCGTTGGCGATTACGGGTCTGCCGGTGGCCATAGCGTCCAATCCGACCATTCCCACGAAACCATTTCCGAGTTGATCGACGACGACGTCAGCTGCCTCGAATTCGGCCTGAATCGCCCGCTGGGACATCTCGTTCAGCCAAGTCACGTGGCCTTCGAGGCCTAGTTGCCTTACGAGTTGTTCGGTTTCAGCGACGTGGAGCCCCTTCCGGACGAGCCGGAGTTCAAAGGGCAAGGCGCACTTCTTGGCAAATTGTGCCACGCCCTCTAACAAAACATCCGTCCCCTTGTAGTCCAACTCGCTCATCCCCAACGGAATTGGACGAACCCAGTTGAGTCTGGCCCCACATAAGATTCGCAGTGTCGGGTTATTGGGCGGAGGAACCACCGCAATTCTGTCGATTTCGGTCATACCTAACCATTCGCGCTTGTCATCGCTTACGCCTAGCCCATCCAGGAGTGCATCATAGGCTGGAAGAAGGCCGCGGATGGGGGTGTATACCAGCCCGGCCTCTGCGATACCGTGACGCTGGGCGGCAACCAAGCGTTGCAACAACAGCCGTTTGACGAAACGAAATAGTGGTCGTGGCGCCCGCCGCGTCTCCTTGACAGCAATGTCAATGTACTTGGGGTTAGCTAATGTCGCCAGATCAGAACCAGTGAGTAACGCAACCCAAGGGCGTGCCAGTCGGCCAGCGAGCGTGGGGCTCAACTGATTGAGAACAACTAAATCGCACTCGCGCAGCAATTTCAGTGCTCTGCGGGTGCTAGCCCTTGGCAAAAGCCAATTCAGGAAGTCGATCTCACCACAGTCAATGACCCAGTCCGGGTAACCCGCCTCATACTCCGGATATCTATTTTCTGGGCGGTCCAGTCGGAGCCGTGACGTTACCAGAAACCGCACCTCGCCGCCTTGGCGCTTTAAGGCTCTGGCCAGCATGAGCGGGTAGTTGTTTGCGTTGCCCGCGAAGCCGATAAGCATCGTCTGGCTAACCAGCTTTACGCCTTGCGATGAAGCACTTGCGCGTCATCTGCTGGCCGAGCTCGTAGTTTGGGTTCTTGATGATCCGGTCTTCGATGGCACGGTTGACGCCCTCGTAGGAAGAGAAGGCGTCATCGAAGCAGATCCAGCCCCCGGGCACGAGGAAGCGTTCTATGGTGGCGATGTCGGCGCACACCTCATCATAGCCGTGATCCCCGTCTATGAAGGCAACTCGGCAGCGGAGATCGGGCGCGGCCGCACGCGCAAACATCGCCCCGTTGCCGCGGAAGGGGCGGATGACGTCCGTCAGCCCATTGCGCGCGATGGTTTCTTTGAAGATCTCGAGTATGCCCTCACGCTCCGCATAGAGCGGCACGATGTCACGCTCGAAGGGTTCTTTCCACACCAGTTGAGTCTGATAACCGCCCAGATGCTGTCCGTCGATGATTGTTTCGAACCACGCATCACCTTCCGGCGTGCGCCTCCAATCCTCACGGGCCGGGAATAGATCGATGCAGTGTACGAGGGTGTTGCCGGTGAGTTTGGCTGCCAGCCCCAAGGCTGAGGCGGAGCGCCCACACCAAGAGCCAACTTCGATCACGTCGCCAGCGATGCCCCCCGTCGCGAACACCAACCCGAACAGCACTTGGAGCTGGTCGAGCGGCGACCATCCTGGGACGTCCCGCACCATTTCCTCGATGCGGTTTGTTGCTGGGCTGGTCGTGTGGCTATCCTTGTGCATGGTGTGCCTTTACCTCTACCTATGGGGTCAGCGACTCGGAAGCCGCCGGAGGAAGTCTCGGGAGCGTTCACCGCAGTTGAACAATACGTCCAGCACTGTGACGTGGTGGGTAAACGGGCCCCAGAGTTGCGGATACTCGGGGTAGCCGCTGTAGTCGAACCATTCCACGGCGATGCCAGCGGCGGTGAAAGCCGCCTCGTCGAGGTAGGCTTTTGCCGCCGGGCCCGAAATATAAGTGGTGGCTCCGGCTTGCTGACACAGATGCACGAGGCGTGCCGTCTTACCATGGACCAGCTCATACTCCCACGACCACCGCAACTGCGTGGTAATTCCCAGGTAGCCGCAGATCGCCTCTATGAAGCGGCGGTTCAGTGGCGACAGGTGCGTGTGCTGCTCCGCGAAGTAGAGGGGCTCCAGCCAAGACGCTACCGCGTTGAAATGCGCCGCTCGCCTGTAGTTCTGTTCTAAACTTCGCCAGTGCGACTTGTTCCAGGCAAATCCATCTATTTCGATATCCTTGATTGAGCGTTCTGTAGAACCCTTTGAAACAACGGGGACAGTGATCCATTGAGGGCCACGAGGGGTTTTTATTATGTTTCGGCTTCGCCAGTCTCGTTTTGTGTATTGCGCACTATCGAACATGATGAACTCATCGGCGCTGGATATTAAATCGAAATATCCTTTCCAGGGAATGTAGTTCGATTGAAGGATTGCTATCCGCTTTACCACGATGCTGCAGCCAGTTCAACGAACGAGTGCCCGCACGTCCGCCCCCTCGCGCCTGAAATCCTCGACCATGTCGGCGTAGGCGCGACCTTCGTGAGGCCAGCGTGTCGCCTTCCAGTCGGGGCAATTGCCGCAAAACGAGTGGCAGCTGAAGTTGTTGCGCAGGTGCGCCTCTCGGAGCTTGCGATAGAACTCCCCCTGCCAGGTGTCTTTGATGGTGGTTTCGCGGTAATCAGCGATGGCTGAACCGTGCGACCAGTCGGTCGGACAGAACGAGAGGTGACCCGAGGGACTGACCAGAACCCTCTCCCACGGATAAACGCAGGGCGTTCTGGCCTCGGGCTGCACCTCGGCCCACATCGCACTGGCGACGACCGTCACCGCTCCGGCGGCGGAGTGCAGTCGGCGAAGCACCACGTAGTCGACCCCCTGGGCCGTCCAGAAATCGTGGAACGCCTGCATCTCGTGCGTGTTGCCAGGTTGCTCCACGAAGCTGGTGACCACCTTGACGTGGTGCCCGCGGGCGCTGCGGCGCTCGAGCAGGCGAAGCACGTTGCGCCGGGTGACCTCCAGGTTGCCCTTGACCCGGATCTTGGCATAGACCTCCGGCGTGAGGGCGTCGATGCTGATGTCCACGAGGTCCACGCCCGTGTCCAGCAACCGCTCCACGTTCGTGGCCGTCAGGGCCGTGCCGTTGGTCGTGAGCGTCACGGTGGTGCCAGAGTGGGCCTTCGCGTAGGCCAGCATCTCGAAAATCTTGGCGTGCAGCAGCGGCTCCCCGTTGCTCGTGTAACGGATGTACTGCGTGTGGCCGGCTCCATGGGCGCGCACCTCGTCCACAAGCTTCTGGTTGAGCTCGACCGTCAGGTGGCGTCCCGCGTAATGCTCCGACTGCTTGAACTCCGGGTGCGGGCAGTGCGTGCAAGCCAGGTTGCACTGCTCCGTCACGTCGACGATGATCTGGGATGGGAACTCGGCGCTGAGCCGACCGTAGAAGCCGTAGGAACGTTGCGTGTCGGATTGGACGTGAGGTTCGTTCATCGTTGGGTCCTCGGAAAGTTCAGGTGCGGAGCGCAGATGACGAGGGTTTTTCGAGGGTCTGTTGCAGCGCGCTCAGGACGTCCGCCACGTCCGTCTCTTTCATGCTTGCGCTGATCGGCAGCGTGAGCAGCCTGGGCCCCAGGAACTCCACCGTCGGGAGGGAGGCGGCGGGCTTCGAGCCCGTGTAGAGGGGCATCGTGTGCAGGAGCGCATAGTGCAACGAGGCTCCCACGTTGTGGCTCCGCATTCCCAAGAGCAATTCATCGCGAGACATCGGCAGCGCCTCAAGCGGTAGCTTCACGACAAACAGGTGTCCCGCGTGGCGTCCCGGACCGTCGAAGCCTGTCTGCCAGGTGATCCCCGGCAGGATCCGGGGCAGGGCTTCACAGTACCGCGCGACGATGGCTTGGCGCGTCACGTGGAACTCCTCTTGCCGACGCAGTTGCACCCGGGCGATGGAGGCCTGCAGGTCCGTCCAGTTCATTTTGTAGCCGAGTTCTGAAAGGCCGATATCGAAGACCTGCTTGCTGGTGAAGCGTTTCCAGGCATTGGTTTGCAGGGCGTGCAGCCTGAGTTTGCGCAGGTGTTCAGCCTCGGCGCTGTCGAACAACGCGATCGCGCCGCCCTCCCCCGCGCTCAGGTTCTTGTTCGCATAGAAGCTGAAGCACGTCATGTTGCCGTGGCTTCCCACCATGCTGCCGTCGGGATGGCGCGTCCCCAACGCGTGCGCGGCATCCTCGATCAGGGCGATGTGCGCCGGTAAATGGGTGCGGATCTGCTGCGTGTCAGCTGCAAAGCCCCCATAATGCACCACGATGACGGCGCGTGTGCGTTCGGTGATCTTCGGGGCGATCGTCTCCCACGTGGCGCACATCGTATCGGCATCAACATCGCAAAAGACCGGAGTGGCACCGACATACAGCGCAGCGTTGGCTGTGCTGCACCACGTGAGCGAGGGAACGATAACCTCGTCGCCAGGCCCGACCTTGTTCACCAGCAAGGAGAGGTGCAGGGCAGCCGTGCAGGAGCTGACCGTGACCACCTCGGGGACACCTAGGTAGTCCGCAAGTTCCTGCTCGAAGGCAACGGTTTCCGACCCCATGCCCACCCAGCCGCTCCGCAAGACTCGCAGAACGGCATCTTCCTCTTCTGGCCCGAATTCGGGGCGACCGAAAGGCAGGTAGGTGGACCTGGTCACTTTTGCTACTGTGTTTCTTGCGGGCGATGAGAGTGTACAACGACACTTCAGAAGCTTCGCACGTCTTGCGAGTGGTATCAAGCGTGGTGCGTTGGCTGTCGGTTGATTTTTTGCTAACCCAGCAGCACGACATGGGCCGTGAGGAGCGCCGTGAAGAGGGTCTCAGACAGGATCTTGGCGCCGTAGAACAACGACAGGGGCTCCAGAGCGAACAACGCTGCGGCCAGCAGGGCAGGGCCCCGCCGGTCCGTCAGGTGACGCGTGAGCACGTAGACCCCCACCATGGTGCCGAGCGCGAGCACGAGCTGGAGCAGCAAGGTGGCTGCAAGCGGGTGCCCCAGCGCCACCCCGACCGCAATCAGCGCGGGGTAGCCTGGCGTGCGGACGTACTCCGGTCCCTATCAGGCTGCTGAAAAAGGGGTGCCCGAGCCGCCCCTCGATGCCAAACACGGTACAAACTCGCCCTACCCCGGGGTGAACCCCGTCGCGGGCTCTGCCAAGCTCGGCTCGGAGGAATCGAGCCGTGTCCCGACGTCGCATCACCAACCCCGCCGAGCGCCGCGCCATCGTGGCCGAG
>JAYKHL010000053.1:0-5821 GCA_035284865.1 Candidatus Sericytochromatia bacterium
CGGCCGACGGCAGCGCCTACAGCCTGATCGAGCGGCCGGGCATCACGCCCGACTGGAGCCTGCCTGGCTCGGTGCGGGAGGAGGCGTTGCTCGCGCCGCCTGCCTTCGAGCCGCCCGTGCCGCTGGCCCTGGGGGGCACCCTGGCCTGGGCGCCCGTGGCCGGGGCGGTGGGCTACACGGTGCGCGTGACGGCCCCGAACAGCACCGAGGGCTGGCCCTGGGAGGGCTTCGCCGCGGCCCCGCCGCTGAAGCTCTCGCTCCCGGGCGGCACCCTGGAGCCTGGCCTGTACCGCCTGGGCATCACGGCCTGGGACGCCCCGGGCGCCACCGCCCGGGCGCTGGCCCAGGTGGCCGGGGTGCGGGCCCTCCGGCGCGTCGATCGCAGCCAGGGCCTGCGCGTGGCCCACCGCGAGGTCTCCTTCATCCAGTGACCTTTCGAGCTTGGGTATGTTGCCAGTGGAGCCCGCGATGAAGCCGATGCCTGTCCGTCCCCTGACGTTTGCCTGGCTGACGCTGGCTGCCCTGCAGGTGGGCTGCGCGGCGTGGGGGGGGCTGGGGCTGGTGGTCGCGCCGGCAGCAGGCCCGGGCCTGCGCAGCCTGGCCGAGCCCCGGGGCGTGGACTGGGCCACCACCCGGATCGGGGCGCCGGGGCTGGGGGAGCGGCGGCAGGCCTGGCTCGACGGGCGCCGCCGGGCCAGCCTGGCGCTGGCGGGGGCGCGCCCGTTCGGGCTGCTCGGCACCTGGCCGGCGGCCCACGCGGGGTGGACCGCTGCCGGGTTCGACCCCACCTCGGTCTCGGCGGGCTGCGGCGAGGTCGTCAACGGGATGGCTGCGGGCATGCCCTGGCAGGTGGGCAGCACCGAGCGCTACATCTACATGCTCACCAAGAACGGCGTCTTCCTGCGCGTGCGGGGGGACGCCCCTGGCACGAGCCCTGTCGCCGTGACCCTCAGTGGCACCTTCGAGAACACCAGCATTGCGCTGAGCCCGGCCGCCACCCGGGCCTACGTGCTGAACGGGGCGAGCCAGCTCTTCGTGATCGACCTGAACGCCATGACCGTGATCAACACGGGGGGCACCACGGTGGGGTCGAGCACCGCGCACTTCCTCGCGCCGACGGTGGACCCGGCCCTCAGCATGCATGATGACTTCGCCGACGTCGTGTACGTGCCAAACAACGACGGCAACGTCTACGTCGTGCGCATGGGCCGGAACGACACGACGCCCTCCGTCTCTGCGGCCCGGGCCGTCGCCACGGACGCCGTCGCCCGCACGGGCTGTGACGGGTGCGGCGACTTCTCGAGCCACAAGCTCGCCGCGCCCGGCGTGGCCTTTCGGGGCCGCTACTTCGTGGGCGACACCCAGGGCCGCCTGCACGACCACGACATGACCAACGACGTGGCCCTGGCCACGTACCCGGTGTCGAGCGTCGCTGGCATCGCGGCGCCCCCTGCCATCGAGCTGGACGACGCGGCCGGCACCTTCACCGACGCGGCTGGCGCCACCGTCACGCTCAACGCGTACGACCCACGCCATGCCTTCGTCAACGTGACGCGGGCCTCCGGCCCGGCCTGTGCCTGGGTCGACCTGGCGCGCCGGACCGTCACCTTCTCCCAGCCGCTGTTCCTGGATGACCAGGCGGGGGACGACTTCGGGGAGCTCAAGGCGTATGGCTACGACGTCTCGGCCTCCGGCACCACGGAGATCGAGGTGGACGGCACGAGCGGACGGGCGCTGTCCGTCGCCGACACGAGCGGCAGCACCTTCCCCCCGCCGGCCGGTGGCCAGGCCTACCTGGCGGCCAAGCTGTTGCCTTGTACCGACTTCCTGGACGGCAACGGGGGCGGCAGCAACGTCTTCTTCCGCGTGGACACCAGTGGCCTGGCCTCCGGCGCGGTGCTGACGGAGGCCGAGCTGGAGCTCTACAGCACCCAGACCCGGGCCGTGGCCCCGCCGGCCATCTACCGCGTGGCGGGGCTTGACGCCACGGGCTCGACGGGACGCTTCAAGCGGGGCACCACCACGCTGTGGGACACCAGCACCAACGCCCTGGATCCGGGCACGGCGCCCGTGATCTTCGACGCAACGCACGAGAACCGCCAGGGGTTCACGGCCGGGGGAGGCCTCTTTGCCGCCTCCACGACCTTCACGGCGACCAACCTGTACCAGTGGCGCGTGCTCGATGCCCTGCCGGCCCCCACCCCTGTGGGGCAGGTGGCCTTCGCGCTGCGCTACAGCGACGCCGAGACGTCTCCGAACTACTACGGCGCCCCGGAGTTCGAGCCCGGGTCTTCGGATTACCCCTTGCTGCGCCTGCAGCACCGCACGGTGGCCAACCGGCCGAGCTTCCCGGTCGAGACGGCCCCGATCCTTGATGCCACCCGCAAGCGCGTCTACGTGTACGTCTCGAACGTGCTGTTCTGCTTGAAGTTCGACGACCCCACGGCCTGGATGGACGCGGACGCCGCAGACTCGCACACGGGCTACCAGGTGGCCTACCTGGCGCGGGACGCCGCCACCGCCCGCTTCGGCGCGCGGGACGCAGGCGGGGCCTTCTACCGCAACAAGGTGACGCCTGTCCCGGCCTTCGACGTGTCCAGCGTCCACGTGCTGAGCCAGGCCTACGACGGCGGCACGTCCAGCTGGGACGTTGCCCTCTCGAAGATCAAGCCCGACCGGGCGACCTCGGGGCGCGCCGCAGACGACCTCGGAGGCTCGGACCTGGACCAGGCGGGCATCGCGGGCAAGGAGTTGCCCGTCTCCGGGGGCCAGGTTGCCAGCCCCTATGGCGCTCGCTTCTTGCTGATCGACCCCTACAGCAACCTCCAGACCAAGGGGGGGGATCTGTACGTCAGCCTGGGCAACCCGAACCGGGTGTACCGCTATGGGACGGACGACTAGGCGCCAGGCCCTGCCTCGTTGCGGGGGGGCATTCCTGCTGGTGGGCCTGGTGGCGCTGGTGGCTGGCTGCAGCGGCCCCCCACGGCTGCCGGTCGGCACGGCCTTCGTGCTGGCGGGGCCGGTGGCGGCAGACGTCGTCGCGGCCAGCCCTGGCGGCGAGCCGGAGGGGGGCCGACCAGGCGCCCCCGCCCCAGGCGTTGCCGGGCCCGAGGCGGACCCCGGCCTGGCAGGCGCGGCGGCCCGGGCGGCCGAGGCGTCCGGCGGGCGGGCCGGGACAGGTCGCGTCGTGGCGCTGGTGGATGGCGAGGCCCGCCCCGTCTCGGCAGGCTGGGTGGCCAGCTCCGACGGGCGGCGCGTCCAGGCGGATGGCGCGGGTTGGTTCCGCTGGGAGGGAGAGGGCCCGGGGGATGGCCTGTGGCTGGCCGGTGCGCCTGGCCATGTCACGTCCGTGGTGGCCGGGCTCGGGCCCGAGCCCCCTGCCTTGTTGCACCTCGAGCCCCTGGCCGTGACGCGTGCGGCGGCCGTGCGTCTGCCCACCCGCTCCGTGGCCCTCGAGGGGCAGGTCCTCGACGCGGCCGGCCGGGGTCGGCCGGGCGTCGTGGTGGTGCTTGGGGGGGCGGGGCTGGCTGGCGCCCCGGCCGCCACGACGGATGCCAGCGGGCGCTACGTGCTCGCTGCGGCCCTGCCCGAGGCGGGGGTGCCAGCGGCCACGGTGCTGGCGGCGGGCGTGCTGGGCGGGGAGCTCGGCGTGCTGCAGGGCGTCACCGTCGGGCCTGCGAGCCGCAGCTTGCCCCCGCTGGTCGTGGCCCCGGCCACCCTCACGCTGAAGGTCTCGGCCCCGGCGCCGCCTGGCCTGCCCCCGCCACGCACCACGCTCACGCTGCGGGCGGTGGATGGGACGCGGCTTGGGCTGGTGGATGCCGGCGAGGGGTTCCGGCTGGCCGAGGTGGCGGGCCTGGCGTTCGACCTGGCGATCGAGGCCCGCTCCCCCGACGGGCTCGCCTACAGCCGCGTGGAGCGGCCTGGCGTTGGCCTCGATTGGGCCCGGGCGGAGGTCGTGTGGGCCGAGGCGATGCTCCCGCCCGCGGCCCTGGACCCGCCCCCCGTGCTGGCGCTGGGGGGGGACCTCGGCTGGCCCGCCGTGGCGGGGGCTGCTGGCTACACCGTGCGCCTGGCGGGCCCCCGGCACGGGGACGGGTGGCCGTGGGAGGCGTTCACCGTGGCGCCCGGCGTGCGGCTGCTGCAGCCCCTCGGGCGCCTGGAGCCCGGGGCGTGGACGCTGGAGGTCATGGCCTGGGACGCCCCCGGCCTGGCCCCGCGGGCCCTCGCCCAGGTCCGCCGGCTGCGGCGCGTGGACCGCACGGGCGGGCTGCGGGTCTCGGGGCGTCGTGTGGAGCTGGCGCTGTGAGGGGGCTTGCCTGACGGGTCGGTTGCGCCCCGGGTGCCTCGGGGCGCAGCCGGCGGCGCGGGCTGGCGAACACTGCAGGCGGCGGGACCCGGGTTTCAGCGGGCAGGCCGTCGGGTAGGGGGCTGCCCGCCCCTTGCCCCCTATATCGGTTCGGTATATAGTATCTCCGTTCGATATAGTTATTGTGTATCGATATAGCAAGTTGGGTACAACCCAAGCATAAGGTCCTTTTGATCCCACGGGGAGAGCAACGGTGCTCGAGCTGGCCATTCTGGGGGTTCTCAAGGAGCAGCCGATGCACGGCTACGAGCTGCGACACTACCTGTCGTTCATCGTGGGCCACATCTGGCAGCTCAGCTACGGCACGCTCTACCCGGCCCTGCGCCGGCTCGAGCGGCGGGGCGAGCTGACGCGGCAGACGGTTCGCGACGGCAAGGGCCCGGCGCGCCACGTGTACGCCCTGACGGCGCAGGGGGAGGTGACCTTCCTCGCGATGATGGCCGAGGTGGCCTCGCCCACCGAGATCTCCGACCCGCACAAGTTCACGCTCCGGCTCACCTTCTTCCGCTACCTGGCCCCGGAGGCGCGGCTCGGCCTGCTGGGTCAGCGCCTGAAGTTCCTGCACGAGAACCGCGAGAGCCTGGCGGAGATGGAGGAGATCCCGAGCTCGGGGCTCGATCGCTACCGCCGCGCCTTGATCCGCTTCCATGCCCACGCCAACGCCGAGGAGATCGCCTTCATCGAGCGCCTGATGCACGATGAGGCCACCGAGGCGGAGGCAGCCCTCACGCCCCCCCCTGCCGGCCCGGTGGCCGGTGCTGGTTGAATCCCACCGTGTAACGAAAGGTTGAACCCATGAGAGAAGTCGTCGTCATCGATGGCGTGCGGACCCCGGTGGCCACGTTCGGCGGTGCCCTGAAGGACGTCACGGCCCAGGAGCTGGGGCGCATCGTCGTGCGCGAGCTGCTGGACCGCACGAAGATCGACCCTGCGGTCGTGGGCGAGGTCGTGTTCGGCTGCGCCTCCCAGGGCTCCGACGCCCCCAACATCGCGCGCGTGATCGCGCTGAACGCGGGGGTCCCCAAGGAGGTGCCGGCGTTCACGGTGCACCGCAACTGCGCCTCGGGGATCCAGGCGATCGTCAGCGGCTACCAGGCCGTGGCGATGGGGGACAGCGACGTGGTGATCGTCGGGGGCACCGAGTCGATGAGCAACGCGCCCTACATCAACCGGGACATGCGCTTCGGCAAGCGGTTGCGTCACTCGCAGCTCATCGACACGCTCTGGGAGGGCCTGAACGACCCCGTCTGCAACCAGCTGATGGGCGCCACCGCCGAGAACCTCGTCGAGGAGTTCGGCATCACGCGCGAGGAGCAGGACAGGTTCGCCGTCGACTCGCACAAGAAGGCCTTCCGCGCCACGCGCGAGGGCAAGTTCAAGGACGAGATGATGACGGTGATGGTGCCGAAGAAGGCCGCCGGCAAGGCCGTCGCGCCCGAGGCCTTCGCGCAG
>JAYKHL010000054.1:0-3759 GCA_035284865.1 Candidatus Sericytochromatia bacterium
GGCCTGGCCCCGCCCCCCCGGCCCCCCTGCTTGAAGGGCATCCTGGGCCACCTGCCTGGCCAGGCCGGCAGCCGGCCGGGGCCCGGCTCCCACGGCCTGCCGCACCGTCCGCTTCGCGGCGGCGGACATGACGCTCATCGACATCGAGGCCTCCTTCAAGGGGGAACCAGGAACGAGGGCTGGATCGGCCGGGCCAGGCCCAGCCGGGTTCCAAAAAGGGGTCCTTTGGGTTAAGCCCCGGCTAACTTCGCGCGCCCAGCCGCCAGGCGGGCCGGTTAAGAAAACCTTCCAGAAGACTTAAACGCGGTACAACCTGAGCCCGACAAGGCCCCGGGCTCCACCCCCGATAAGCAGCGTGTCCCTCTGGAGACTGTCCCAATGCGTCCCGCAAAGCTCCTGACCACCGCCAGCGTCCTGCTCGCCACCACCATGGCCGGGTGTGGCCGCGTGGCACCTGCCCAGCCCGCCCGCCCGGCGGCCCCCGTGAGCGGCGTGCGGGCCACCGCCACAGCCAGCGTCCCGGCACGAGCAGGCGGCGTCGCGGGGCCGACCATCGCCTTCGCCTCCACGGGCGTGGGCACGGCCAGGGGTCAGGTGCTCCGGCAAGACACCCGCCAGCCCGTGGCCGGCGCCACCGTGGTGGCTGAGCCAGGCGGGCAACGGGCCGTGACGGACGCGGCGGGGGCCTTCACCCTCGGCGGGCTGCCCCTCGGAAACTACACCTTCAAGGCGATGAGCACTGGCCTCAGTCAGGCCAGCCCTGCTGGCACCCTGGTGATGCCCGGGGAAGCCGCGGAGGTCCCGACCCTGATGATGGTCCCCGGCCTGGGCCCCTCCGGAATCACCAGCGTGTCGTACGTGCTGGACAAGGACTTCGGTCGCCTCGGAGAGGCCCCCGCGACCTTGCTGTCGCCTGTGGGGGTCGCGGCGCGAGGGGCTGCCGTGCTGGTGCTGGACCGCAACGCCGCCAGCTTTGTGAAGACCGGCGTGATCCGCCAGTATGATGCGGAGGCCGCGAGCTTTCAGGGCAAGTTCGGCGACTACAGCAAGTGGCTCGGGTTCACCCAGATGAAAGACACCGTCACGGCCATCACGCTCGACGGGCAGGGACGGGCCGTGGTGCTGGACGGTGGCAAGGTGCTGTGGCGCTTCGAGGCCAACGGCCAGAAGAACAAGCGCACGGAGCTGTCGGTGGACGCCGTGGATCTCGCCACGGACGCCCAGGGGCACCTGCTGGTGGCGGGTGCCTCGGGGCTCACCCGGCTGACCCCCGAAGGCGAGGGAGGACAGCCGGTGGGGACGCTCGCGGACTGCCGTGCCGTGGCAGCTGGCCGGGATGCCATCTGGGTCGTGCTGGGGCAACGGGTCGCCCGCCTGACGCCGGAGGGCGCGGTGGCCCTGGAGTTCGGCGCGTCCGGGCTGGATGGTCAGGCGGCATTTTCCGACCCTGTCGATCTGGCCGTGGACCCGCGCAGTGGGCATGTTGTCGTGGTCGACCGGGGCCAGCAGGCCGTGCTGGTGTACGATCCGATGGGCACGCTGATCGGCAAGGTCGGCGCCGGCGTCTTCGAGAAGCCGGTGGCGGTGACGGTGGACGCAGGAGGCCGGGTCTACGTGGTGGATCAGGCCAAGAAAAAGGTCTACAAGTTTTTGCCAGGCGTCGTGCGCTGAGCCTGGTCACCGCGGCGGCGAGCCCGCCGGGGTCTCGGCCCCGGAGGCCCGGGGCCGCGCCAGCAGCCGGTTGAGGATCACGTCGATGCGTGCCCGCCGGCGCTGCGCAAGCCCATAGGCATCAGCGGCGCTGACGCCCGCCATGCCAAGAAACGCCACGAGCACGACCCAGTCGCTGACCCGTTGGCCGGCGCTGACCATGTCGTCCGCGAGGAGCGCCTTCGCCGCGGTGTAGGCGGCCAGGTAGCTCCCCCACAGCGCCAGCGTGTGATCAATGTGCCCCATCTGGGCCTGGGCGGCACCCGGGAAGACGAAGGAGGCGATAGCCACCGTCGCGATGTTGGGCTTGCCCTCGATCAAGGCGCGCTCGATGGCCTCCGCTTCCTGCGACGTCAGGCGCACCTCGCCCCCCCCTGCACGCGCCGGCGGGCTCAGCGCGAACCACAGGGCGAGCGACAGGGCCATCAGCCGAGAGCAGGGCGCATTCACGGGCGGGCCTCCCGGGGTCCTCAACGCGGGCTGGGGGGCTGGCGCTGCACCCAGTCCCTGCCCACCACCACCGTGTAGTCGGCGTAGATGTTGCCCGTGGCGGCCACCACGACCTTGCCCACGCCAAGCTCCTCCGCCAGCCGCTGTGCCCCGGCCACGTCCGCGTTCTGGGCGATGATCTGGGTCTCGTCGAGCCCGAGCTGCGGCGCCAGCCCGTCCAGCTCCACCCCGCCGTACCCGAGCTGCCGCAGGTGCCCCCGCAGGGTCCGCACGGCGGCCCGGTCGCCCACCCCATCCCGGATGGCGATCCGGTACGCAGCCGGAGCCCGGGCCTCCCCCGGCTGCTGAGCCAGCAAGAAGCGTTCGACGATGCGTTGCTTCGCGGCCTCGTCGGCCACCCAGTAGCTCACGCCATCAATGCTGGTCGCGACGCCAGGCACCATGGCAAGCTGGACGCGTTCCCGGTCCAGATCCTTGCCCAGCGAGACCAGGCGCAGCAACTCGTCGCCCGTGAGGTTCGTCTCGAGGTTCTCCTTGGCCACCCCGAGCAGCTGTGGCGTCTTGACCACGTTGCTGGGCGTCAGGAAGGTCTTCATCACGGCCTGCACGAAGGCCTGCTGGCGCTGCACCCGCCCGATGTCTCCGAGCTCGTCGTGCCGGAAACGCAAGAAATTGTGAGCCTGCTGGCCGTCCAGGCGGTTCCAGCCCTTCTGGAGGTTGATGTGCAGCCCGCCCGACCAGTCGTTGTAATACATGCGCTTCGGGACATACAGATCGATGCCGCCCAGCGCATCCACGATCTGCACCACGGCCCGGGTGTTCAGCAAGACGTAGCGGTCCACCTGGACGCCGAGGAAGTCCGCGACCACGCGGGCTGAGAGCACCGGTCCCCCGTAAGGGTTGGCCGCGTTGATCTTGAAAGTCCCGTGCTCGGGGATCCGCACCCGGGTGTCTCGCGGGATGGAGAGTGCCCGCACCTGCCCGCTGGCCGGGTCGAACCGGGCCAGCACGATGGTGTCGGTGTTGCCCCCGAGCCCCATCACCCGACGCCCCCCCCGGAAGGTGTACGTCACGTCCGTCGCCATCACGAGCACGTTCATCGGCTCGGCCAGCCGAGGCACCAGGGAGAAGCTGGCATCCGAGGCGCTGCCGGTCGGCGCCTGCGCCGTGGGGTCGGGCCCCTCGGGGGCCCCGGAGGGGGCGTAGATCTCCCCCACGAGCACGCCAACACCCAGGCCGGTCACCACGGTGACGACCAGCGCAATCAGGTACTCTTTGAGGCCTGGCCCGCGACGGCGGGCCCGACGACGGGGCGAAGAACTCATGGGACAGGGGACCGGCTCACCCCAACGAAGGCGCGCCAGCAGGGCGCGGGCCGCTATTATAGGTGCCGTGAGACCGGATGGGCAAGCAGCCCGCAGGCCTCGTTGGGCCGCGCGAGCCGGGGCACCCTGGAGCACCGTTCAAGTCCTGAGCGCGAGTGGATGGCGACGGGCTGGCGTCCAGGGGCCAGGAACGACGAGGGAGCGTGCCCGGAGGCACGTGACCGAGGCGTGACGACGTCCCTGGGCGTCAGAACGAGCCAGCCGCCGGGCGAAG
>JAYKHL010000055.1:0-9518 GCA_035284865.1 Candidatus Sericytochromatia bacterium
GAGCGCGAGTGGATGGCGACGGGCTGGCGTCCAGGGGCCAGGAACGACGAGGGAGCGTGCCCGGAGGCACGTGACCGAGGCGTGACGACGTCCCTGGGCGTCAGAACGAGCCAGCCGCCGGGCGAAGCCTTGATGGGTGCGCCAGCCATCAGCCCGCAAGGCCCCCCCGCACGTCGGTCATTTTATGTTATTTATGTCCAGGCTGGGGCGAAGCCCAGCCGCCGAGGCACCGATTGAGGGGGAGCCATGTCACCTTGTCTGTTCGGAGCAACCTTCACGGCTGCGCTCCTGGGCGCCCTGGCAGGTCCCGCCCTGGCCTACGTGGACCCCACGGCCGCCGGCCAGTTCCTTCAGTCCCTGTACCTGGCGATGATGACGGCGGTCCTGGCGCTCGTGACCTTCCCGCAGCGCATCAAGGCGGCCGCCAGCCGGCTGTGGGCGGCAGCGAGCCGTGCCCTCGGGCGCCGCGGAGGCTCTCGTGGCTCAGACGCCGCAGACCGCTGAGGCGGAGGCCCGCCGGCCAGATCCCGCCTCGTTTCGCGACCCCTCCGGCACGGTTGTGTGGCAGGCAGGGAAGCTGACCCGCCAGATCCGACCCGGCGCGGCGCCCTTCTTCCGCACCCTGGCCGCCTCCCCGGCCCTCGCGCGGTGGGTGGCCGCCGGGCTGCTCGTGCCGACGTGGGTCGAACGGGACGACGACGCCGGCCTCGTGCTCGGCCATGACCCCATCGCGCCGCTCACCTACCCGCACGAGTGGCCCGGCGCCCTCTTCCACGACGCCGCCAGCGTGGTGCTGCAGGTCGCGCAGGCCGCGGCCGAGGAGGGCCTCGGCCTGGCTGACGGCCACCCCTGGAACGTGCTGATCCACCGGGGTCGTCCCACCTTCATCGACGTGGGCTCCCTCGGGCCAGAGCCCACCGACCTGCTGTGGCCGGCCCACCAGCAGTTCCTGGCCTTCTGCCTTTACCCCCTCCACCTGCGCCGCGCCGGCCTGCCCGAACTGGCGACGGCCCAGCTGCACGACCTCTCGCAGGGCATCAGCGACGATCTGTGCCTGCGGGCCCTCCCGCTCTCCTACCTGGCCGGCCACCCCGGGCTCTGGGGCAGCCTGCAGCTGCGTCGGTGGCTGTCCCCGGGCCGCACCGCTCCAAGGGCACGGGCGGCCACCTCGCGGCCGGACCCGGCCACCTTGCGGCAGGTGCGCCGCCCCTTCTTCGCCAGGCTGCAGCGCGAGCTGGCTGCCCTGAGGCCGTCACCGGGCCCCAGCGCGTGGTCAGGCTACTACGAGACCTGTCCAGGGATGTCCGGAGACGAGCAGCAGGCCAAGCTCCAGGTCGTGGCGCGCCTCCTCGAGGCGTGGCGCCCCCAGCGCGTGCTCGATCTCGGCTGCAACAGGGGCGCCTATGCCGTGCTGGCCGCCCGCCAGGGGGCCTCCGTCGTGGCCGTCGACCAGGACGACGAGGCCCTCTCCCACCTCTACCGGCAGGCCCGCCAGGACGGGCTCGACATCCTGCCCCTGCACCTCAACATGTGCCACCCCTCGGCGGGCGCCGGCTGGAACGGCCAGGAGCGGCCCGCCACCTGGGAGCGCCTCTCGGGCGACGTGACCCTGATGCTCGCCCTGCTGCACCACCTGCTGATCACCCACCAGCTGAAGGTCACGCACGTGGCGGACCTCGCGGCACGTGTGACGAGGCGGTGCGCCTTGATCGAGTGGGTGGACCTCGAGGACCCGATGAGCCAGGTGCTGCTGGCCACGGCCCGGCGGGAGTTCCCGGAGCACAACCTGGCGCTGCTGGTCGAGGCGATGGCAGCCCGTGGCTTCACGCGCGGCGAGGTCGTGCCGCTGACGGCCACGCGTCGGCTCGTGAGCTTCGAGCGTCGCTGATGCGCTACGCTGAGCGGTGTCTCCGGACCTGGGGCAGCCTGATGGCCAGCGGGGTCATGCTCGGGGCGTACCCCCTGTACTGGCTGGGCACCCAGGCCAGGGCCCACGTGTCGCTCGAGCGGACGGCCGCCCTGTTCCTCACGCTCGACGGGGTGGCCTGGGGCCTGACGCTGCCGCTTGCGGCCCTGCTGGCGATGCGCCCGACCGCCCCGCGTTGGTCGAGGTGGTGGCCCCGCCTGGTGTGGCTGGCGTTTGCCCTCAACATGGGGGTGATGGGCGCCACGGTGTTCGCCTCGGCGCGGGTGGCCTGGCACGTGCCAGGCGCCGTGGCCACGCTGGCCCTTGCCCTGCTCCTCGCGGGCCCCTTCCTGCGCCACCCGCCTGCCACCCAGGCTCGCCTGGCGTCAGGGCTGCTCAAGGCGGGGCTGGTCGCCACCCTGGCCCCCTTCCTCACCCTGCCCTGGGTGCTGGGTGCCTGGGCCGCAGACCACCCGCCTTTGCAGCGCCGGCCAGGGGGCCTCACGCCGCGCCAGAGCCCCCCGGAGGTCATCGTCCTGGTCACCTTCGACGCCTTCGCCCGCCGGGCCTCCTCGCTCGCGTCGGCTCGTCCCGCGGCCGGGGTCGGGTTCGCGGCCCTGGCGGCCTCGTCCTTCTCCTTTCCCGGGCTCCGAGCCGCCAGCGAGCGCACGCGCATCAGCCTGCCCGTGCTGCTCTCGGGGCAGCACCCGCCAGCTGTCTGCAGTCACCCGGACACCTCCATCCTGGAGTTTCGCCAGGGCGCGCTGCGGGGCCTGGCCGGCCACCTGCGGGCGGCCGGCTACACGACGGCCTGTTCGTCGACCTGGGTGGGGCCTGACACGTTCGGGATGCGGCAGGAGTTCGACCTCCACCTCGCCCACAAGCCCTACCCGGCTTTCAACACCACCGCGTTCAACCCCGGGTGGGACGTGCTCACCAACCCGACGCCCAGGCTCGCGGCCTTCCTCGAGCAGCACAACCTCCCGCGGCCGCCAGACGAGGTCCAGCTCACCCGACGAAGCTTCGACGAGGCCCTGCACCTGCTAGCCAGCGGTGCTGGCAACCGCTTCGTGTGGCTGCACCTGCCCGCGCCCCACACCCCCTGCTTCCGCATGCACGTGCGGCCCGGCGAACACCCGCTGGTGGCCGGCCTCGACTACGACCCGGCCCCCCAACCCTACCCCGACACCGTGGCCCCGGGCGCCCGTGAAGGGCTGCGCGAGACCTACCGGGGCTACGCGGCGTTCGCGGAGGCCGAGCTCACCCGCTTCGTCGAGGGCCTGCGCGCCCGGGGGCTCTGGGAGCGCACGATGCTCGTCGCCACCTCCGACCACGGCGAGGACTACACGGATGACGCCCCGATCCTCGGCCATGCCAACGGCCTCACCTCCGAGTGGATCACGAACGTCCCCCTCGTCATCCACCTGCCTGGACAGACCCGCCCCGTCGTCAAGCCCGGCCCTTGCACCCACATCGACCTCGTGCCTACCATCCTCGCCCAGGTCTTCGAGCGCCCCCCCGCCGGCTTCCCGGGCCGGGTGCTGACGGGCCCCGAGCCCCTGCCCGACCGCCAGGTCTACCACTGGGCCATGGGCGGGAAGCATGACGGGGGCACCCCCCACCAGCGGGTGGTCGCGTACACCGCGCGCTGGAAGCTGGTCAAGGTGGTCACGCCGCAGCCCGGCCTCGCGCTGTACGACATGCCAGCCGACCCCGACGCCCGTCAGGACGTGGCCGCCCGGCACCCCGAGGTGGTGGCGGCCATGCACGCGCGCCTGATGCGGGAGTGTCCGCCCTGACATGGCCGCCGCGCCCCCAGCCCACGAGCGCCTGGAAGGCCTCGTCGAGCGCGTGACCTTCCACAGCGAGGAGACGGGCTTCTGCGTGCTGCGCCTCAAGGTGCGCGGCGAGCGGGACCTCGTGACGGTCCTCGGCCATGCGCCCGTCGTCTCGCCTGGCGAGTACGCCTCCGCGCTCGGGGCCTGGACCATGGACCGGGAGCACGGCCGGCAGTTCCGGGCGGCCCACCTCGCCATCACGCCCCCGACGACGCTGGCGGGCATCGAGCGCTACCTCGGCTCGGGGATGGTAAAGGGCATCGGGCCCGTGAACGCGGGCAAGCTGGTCCAGGCTTTCGGGGCAGAGGTCTTCGCCGTCATCGAGCAGGCCCCCGAGCGGCTGCGGGAGGTGACGGGCATCGGGCCCCGGCGGGCGGCCCGCATCGTCAGCGGCTGGGCCGACCAGCAGGTGATCAGGGGCATCATGGTGTTCCTGCACGGGCACGGCGTGTCGACCTCCCGGGCCGTGCGCATCTTCAAGGCCTACGGGGAGGCCGCGGTGGCGGTGGTCGAGCAGGACCCCTACCGCCTCGCGCGCGACATCCGCGGCATCGGCTTCCTCACGGCCGACCGCATCGCCCAGCGGGTGGGCATCGCCCCCGACTCGCCCTTGCGGGCGCGGGCCGGCGTGGCGCACGCGCTGGCCGAGGCCTCGACCGAGGGCCACTGCGGCCTGCCTCACGCGGCGCTGGTGGAGGCCGCCATCAAGCTGCTCGACATCCCCGCCCCGATCATCGAGGCGGCGATCGGGGACGAGGTGGCCGAGGGCCGCCTGGTGGCGGACAGCGTGGCGGGGGAGCCCTGCGTGTTCCTCGCGTCCCTGCACGCGGCCGAGCGCGGCATCGCAAGCCACGTGGCCAGGCTGCGCGCAGGGGCCCCGCCCTGGCCCGCCCTCGACGCGGACAAGGCCCTGCCCTGGGTGGAGGAGCGGCTCGGCGTGGCGCTCGCCGCAAGCCAGCAGGCAGCCGTGCGGCTGGCGCTGGCCTCCAAGGTGCTGGTCATCACGGGCGGGCCAGGCGTGGGCAAGACGACGCTGCTGAAGGCCATCCTGACCATCCTGCAGGCCAAGGGCGTCCGGCCGCAGCTCTGCGCGCCCACGGGGCGGGCCGCCAAGCGCCTGGCGGAGTCCAGTGGGCTCGAGGCGAAGACCATCCACCGGCTGCTGGAGGTGAACCCGGCAGATGGCCAGTTCCGGCGCAACGAGCGCTCGCCGCTGCCGGCCGACGTGCTGGTGGTGGACGAGGGCTCGATGATCGACGTGCCCCTGATGCACCAGCTGCTGCGCGCCGTGCGCACGGAGGCGGCCGTGCTGCTGGTGGGGGACGTCGACCAGCTGCCCTCCGTGGGGCCCGGGCAGGTGCTGCGCGACATGATCGCGAGCGGGGCCGTGCCCGTGGTGCGGCTCACGGAGGTGTTCCGGCAGGCGGCCAGCTCGCGCATCGTGAGCACGGCGCATGCCTTCAACCGAGGGCAGCTGCCCCCCTTCCCGGCCAAGGGCGAGGCCTCGGACCTGTACTTCGTGCCGGGGGAGGATGCCCCCAGCATCGCGCGCCTCGTGGTGGACCTGGTCCAGCGCCACATCCCGCGTCGCTTCGGGCTCGACCCGATCCGGGACGTCCAGGTGCTCTGCCCGATGAACCGGGGGGAGGCTGGCGCCCGCGGCCTCAACATGGCGCTGCAGGAGGCGCTCAACCCGCCCGGCCCCGGCAGCGTCGAGAAGTTCGGCAGCCGCTTCAGCGTGGGCGACAAGGTCATGCAAATCGAGAACAACCACGACCAGGAGGTCTACAACGGGGACATCGGGCGCGTCAGCGCCATCGACCTCGAGGAGCAGGCGCTGACCGTGACCTTCGACGGCCGGCCCGTGACCTACGCCTTCGGCGACCTCGACGAGCTCGTGCTGGCCTACGCGACGACCATCCACAAGGCGCAGGGCTCCGAGTACCCGGCGGTGGTGATGCCCGTGGCCCTGCAGCACTTCCCGATGCTCAAGCGCAACCTCATCTACACCGGCGTGACGCGCGGCAAGCAGCTGGTGGTGCTGGTGGGCCAGCGCAAGGCCCTGGCCATCGCCGTGCGGGGGGCGCAGGTGGAGCGCCGCTGGTCCAAGCTGGCGGAGCGGCTGGCGGGGCTGGCCGGTGAGGGGCCGTAGGGGCCCTGCGAGGCCCACGCAACCTTGCTGCGGCTGGCTCCGGGCTTCCCCGTCCTGGCCGTGACGGGACCCCGGCAGTCGGGAACGACGACGCTGGCCCGGGCCGCCTTCCCAGACAAGCCGCCGGCTGCAACGTGAGCCACCTGTTTGCCCCGCCCCCTGCCGGGTGGTAGCCTGTAGCATCCGCCCCCACGCAGCCCCACCGCCGCCATGCCCTCCCGCCAAGCCCTCATCATCGGCGCCGGCCCCGCCGGCCTCACCGCGGCCCACGAGCTGGCGACGCGCACCGACGTCGCGCCCGTCGTGCTGGAGCAGACGGACGCCCTCGGCGGCATCTCCCGCACCGTCAACCACCACGGCAACCGCATCGACATCGGCGGCCACCGCTTCTTCTCGAAGTCCGACCGCGTGATGGCGTGGTGGCTCGACAAGCTGCCCGTGCAGGCCCTGCCGCCGGGCACCACGCCGATCACCTACCACCACCGGACGCGTGAGCTTGACGTGGCGGGCGACGGCCCTGACCCGGCCACCACCGACGCCGTGATGCTGCTGCGCGAGCGCCAGAGCCGCATCTACTTCCTGCGCCGCTTCTTCCCCTACCCCATCAAGCTCGACCCCGACACCCTCGGCAAGCTGGGGCCCGTGCGCACCGTCCGCATCGGCCTCAGCTACCTGCGCAGCGTGCTGTTCCCCATCCGCCCGGAGACCCACCTCGAGGCCTTCTTCATCAACCGCTTCGGCCGCGAGCTCTACCAGACCTTCTTCAAGGCCTACACCGAGAAGGTCTGGGGCCGCGCCTGCAAGGACATCAGCGCGGAGTGGGGCGCCCAGCGCATCAAGGGGCTCTCCGTCACCAAGGCCATCGCGCACTTCCTCGGCAAGCTGCTCGGGCGCAGCGCCGCCGGGAAGGCCGTCGAGACCTCCCTCATCGAGCAGTTCCTCTACCCCAAGCACGGCCCCGGCCAGATGTGGGAGGAAACGGCCCGCCGCGTGCAGGCGGCTGGTGGCGAGGTGCACACGGGCTGGCAGGTGGTGCGCCTGACGCACGCCGAGGGCCGCATCACGGGCGTCACGGCCCGCCACGGCCAGACGGGCGAGACGCGCGGCTGGTCGCCCGAGCACGTGGTCTCGACGATGCCCGTGCGGGAGCTGATGCAGGCCCTTGACCCGCCCCCGCCCCCCGAGGTCAAGGCCGTCAGCGACGCGCTGGAGTACCGGGACTTCCTGACGGTGGGCCTGCTCGTCGACCGCCTGCGCGTGACGGAGCCCGGCCCCGACGGCCCCCGGCCGATCCGCGACAACTGGATCTACATCCAGGAGCCCGACGTCCAGCTCGGCCGGCTGCAGATCTTCAACAACTGGAGCCCCTGGATGGTGGCGGACCCCGCCACCGTGTGGCTCGGCCTGGAGTACTTCGCGAACGAGGGCGACGCCCTCTGGGCCCTGGACGACGCGGCGCTCAAGGCCCTGGGCGAGCAGGAGCTCGTGAAGATCGGGCTCATCGCCCCCGGCAGCGTGCGCGACGCCTGCGTCATCCGCCAGCCCAAGGCCTACCCGGGCTACTTCGGCGCCTACGACCGCTTCGGCGAGGTCCGCGCCTACCTCGACGGCTTCGCGAACCTCTGGCTCGTGGGCCGCAACGGCATGCACCGCTACAACAACCAGGACCACTCGATGCTCACGGCCATGACGGCCGTGGACCAGATCGCGGCCGGCGTGCGGGACCCGGAGGCCATCTGGGGGATCAACACGGAAGAGGAGTACCACGAGGAGAAGTGAGGGGGCCGTGGGCTGAGGCGCCAGCTGTAAACGCCTCGCAGACACGGTGCGAAAGGCTGACACACGCCCCAGCCGCCCGATACCGTGGGTGCCATGCCCCACGACCGCCGGTACAAGACCCTCCTCGAGGGCTTCGCCCGCGACTTCCTCGCGGCCTTCGTGCCCGACCTGGCAGCCGCCCTCGACGACAGCCCGCTCGAGCCCATCGACCCCGCCACCCGGGGCCAGGAGCCCCACGCCCGCGATCGCCTGCCGGACCTCGTGCTGCGTGGGCGAATGAAAGGCGAAGAAGCCTGGTTCCTGATCCATATCGAGGCCCAACACCGCCACCAGCCCGACCTCCCTGCCCGCATGTACGCCTACTGGGTGCGCCTGCGGGCACGGCACGATCGGCCCGTCTTCCCGATCGCCTTCCTGACCCACGCCCGCCCTCGGAAGGCTTCCCCCGACGTCTACGAGGAGGTCGTCGCGGGCCGGCGGGTGGCGCGCTTCGAGTACCAGGTGGTCCAGCTGAGCGCGCTGCGCTGGCAGGATTTCATCGCGCTTCCCAACCCCGTGGCCGCAGCCCTCCTCGTCCAGATGGGCGTCGCCTCGGCCGACCGGGTCCGGGTAAAATGGGAGAGCTGGATGCGGCTGCTGGCGTTGCCGCTGAGCCGGGAGGAGCGTCGCTTCCTCGTCGGCCTGACCGAGGCCTACAGTCCCCTCACGCCCGACCAGGACGCCGAGTTCCGTGCCAGGGTCGACGCCCTGCAGCCACCCCTCAAGGAGGTGCTCATGACCGAATGGACCAACTCGTGGATGGAGGAAGGGAAGCAAAAGGGCCTCGAGCAGGGCCTCCAGGAAGGCCGCCACGAGGGCGCGTTGCGCGCCGCCCTGCGCCTGCTCGGGCGCCGCGTGGGGCTGCCTGGCCCGGAGGTGCAGGCCAGGCTGGCCGCCCTGCCCGCAGAGGCCCTCGAGGACCTCGTCGAGGCGGCGATCGACTTCGCGGGCCCCGCGGACCTCGTGGCGTGGCTGGATGCGCGGTGAGGGGGAGCCTGGCGGGCCGGGCGAAGGCAGACGAAGACGAAATCAGGTTGAAATTCATCCGGCAGCTGGTTGAATTTCAACCATCAAGCCGATAGGCTGATGGGGTGTACGCCCGCAGCCTGCAACCCCGCCTCGAGGCCGCCCTGGCCGACACCCCCGTGGTGCTTCTGCAGGGCCCACGTCAGGCAGGCAAGAGCACGCTGGCCAGGCTGCTGATGGACCATCGACCTGCCGGCCGCTACCTGACACTGGACGACGGAGCCACGCTGGCGGCTGCCCGCCTGGACCCGGCTGGCTTCATCGACGGCCTGGCGGGCCCTGTGGCCATTGACGAGATCCAGCGGGCGCCCGAGCTGTTTCTTGCGATCAAGGCCGCCGTGGACCGCGATCGCAGGCCGGGGCGGTTCTTGCTGACAGGCTCTGCCGACGTGTTGCTGCTGCCCCGGGTGGCGGAGTCCCTGGTGGGCCGCATGGAGCCCCACGTGTTGTGGCCCCTGTCCCAGCAGGAGCTGGAGGGAAGCCCCGGGGGGTTGCTCGCGCACATCTGGGAGGGCGGCGCCCTGCCGCCAACCCGGGGCCAGCTGACGCGGGCGGAGCTGGCGTGGCGCATCTGCCGCGGGGGGTTCCCCGATGCCCTCGCTCGGGCGACGTCCGAGCGGCGCGAGGCCTGGTTCGAAGGCTACGTCACCACCCTCCTGCAGCGCGACGTGCGCGAGCTGGCCGCCATCGAGCGAGCCACCGAGCTGCCGAGGCTGTTCAGCCTGCTGGCAGCCCGCAGCGCCGGGCTGCTCAACCACGCGGAGCTCAGCCGGACGGC
>JAYKHL010000056.1:0-18768 GCA_035284865.1 Candidatus Sericytochromatia bacterium
GAGCGCGAGTGGATGGCGACGGGCTGGCGTCCAGGGGCCAGGAACGACGAGGGAGCGTGCCCGGAGGCACGTGACCGAGGCGTGACGACGTCCCTGGGCGTCAGAACGAGCCAGCCGCCGGGCGAAGACTTGATTGGGGCTCCTAGGCCAGCGCCACCGGCAGCCGCCCGGTGAAGCGCTGTCGCCCCCACAGGGCCTGCACGGCTGCCCGCTGACAGTGGACGTTCGGCGAGTAGGCGCAGACGTAAGCATCTGCCGCTGCGAGCTGGCGGTTCAAGAACGGGCTGGTGAAGGAAACCACGACCACGCGGGCCCCGGCCGCCTTCAGGCGCTCCGGCACCGAGGCGAGCAGGGGCGGCAACGTCACCCGGTTCTTCCAGGCCCGCACGGCCATGAACACCGGCACCACGACCACCTCGCAGCGCGCAGCCTCCTCGCAGGCCGCGGCCACGGCCCCCTCGTCGGACGCGCTGCTCAGGGCCCCCACCCGCAGCTCGGTGGCTGCCCCACCGAGCTCCCGCAGCACCGTGCCCCAGTCCTGCTGCGCCCGGGCGTCGGCGTCGTCGTCCAGGATCAACGCACACACCGAGCCACCCTCGGGCAGCGGCAGCAGGCCCGCGGGGTCCTCCACCAGCGTGACGGCGGCATCCGCGATCGCGGCCACCGCCGGGGTGTAGTCCGGCCACGCCGCGGGGCCGGGCTCGTCGTCGTCCCCGAGTCGCCAGAGCCCCAGCTCCAGGCGCGCCTGGTCGATGCGCTCAGCCGACTCGAGGAGCCGATGCTTGGTGAGCCCCCCCTCCTCGATGGCGCGCAGCACCGCCTCGACCACGGCCTCCGGGTCCGGGGGCATGAGAAGGACGTCGACCCCAGCCTGCAACGCCCGCACGGCGGCCAGGCCCGGATCGTATCGCCGGGTGATGGCTCCCATGTCGAGGGCATCCGTGACGATGAGGCCCGTGAACCCCAGCTGGTCGCGCAGCAGGTCCGTGACGATGCGCTTGGACATGGTGGCAGGCAGACCCGTCTCGTCCAGGGCCGGCACCGCCAGGTGTCCCACCATCACCGACCTGAGGCCGGCCTGGATGGCGTGACGAAACGGGACCAGGTCCTCCGTCTCCAGGCGATGACGGGAGACCTGCAACACCCGCAGATCGTCGTGGGAATCCACCCCCCTCTGGCCGTGGCCGGGGAAGTGCTTGCCGCAGGCGAGGGCCCGGTGCCGCTGGACGCCCTCGATGAAGGCAGCCCCGAGCTGCCCCACCGCCCGGGGCGTGTCGCCGATGCCCCGGACGTTGATGATGGGGTTGTCCGGCAGCGTCACGAGATCCAGGGAAGGGGCGAAGATCCAATGGACGCCTGCCCTCCGGGCCTCCAGGGCCGTGATCGCCCCTTGCTGGTAGGCCAGGTCCGGGTCGCGGGCTGCCCCCAGCGCCATGCCGTGCGGGAAGTCGGTGGCGCCGGCAAGCTGCTGGCCCGCTCCCCGCTCCAGGTCCGACCCGATGAGCAGCGGCAGCTCGCTGAGGTCCTGGAGTTCCTCCAGCAGCGGCGGCGTCGTGCGCCAGTCTCCCCGGAAGACGATGTACCCGCCATAATGAAACCGCGCCTGGTCCTCGACCACCCGCTGCCAGGTGGCACGGTCTGACAGCTCCGGCGTGTCGGGCAGCTTCGGCATGAGCAGCTGCCCGATCAGTTCCCGGATGGTGAGCTGTGAGGGGCTGAGGCGCACGTGGGATCCCCCGAGGCTGGGCGGGCAGCCTGGGAGCGCGCCCCCGGGCCGCAGGCGGGCGCTGGATGGTGCATAATCTACACCATTGCTTCGGTGAAAGTCCAAGCCGCGCCGGGCGGCCGAACGACGTGGGGGAGGGGGCGACGCGTGAGGGTCCTGGGGCTGATGTCGGGCACCTCGCTCGATGGCGTGGATGCCTGCCTGATCGACGTGTTCGGCGCGGGTGAGCGGCTACGCTGGGAGGTGCTTCACGCCTGCACCACGCCCCTTCCGGCCGACCTCCGGCAGGACCTCGAGGCGGTCACGGCCGGCGCCTCGCGCCCGGTGGCTCGCCTGGCAGAGCTGGACGCCAGGCTCGCCCGGGCCTTCGCGGAGGCGGCCAGGGGCTGTGCGGAGGCAGCCGGCCTGCGACTCCCGGACGTGGCCGTGATCGGGAGCCACGGCCAGACGCTCTGGCACCAGCCGGGAGGACCCCTCGGGGTGACGTGGCAGGCGGGCAGCGGGGCGGCCATCGCGGCCCTCACGGGCGTGACGACCGTCAGCGATTTTCGCTCTGCGGACGTCGCGCTCGGAGGCCAGGGCGCTCCGCTGGTGCCGTATGTGGATCGTCTCATCGCGGCGAGCCGCGCCCCGGGAGAGCGCCTGGCCTTCCAGAACATGGGGGGCATCGGCAACGTCACCTGGCTTGAGGGGGATGCGCTGCTCGCCTTCGACACGGGTCCGGGCAACCGCCTCATCGACGCCTGCGTGGCCGCGATCACGGGGGGCGCGGCGGCGTGGGACGAAGGCGGAGACCTCGCAGCGCGCGGCAGCGTGGACGAGGCCCTGGTGACACGCTGGCTGCAGGAGGATCCTTTTCTGCGGCTGCCCCCCCCCAGGTCCACGGGCAGGGAGCACTATGACGCGCGTTACGTGGCCCGCCTGCGGGCCGACGCCGTCGCGGCCCGGCTGACGGACGAGGACCTCGTCGCCACCGTCACGGCCTTCAGCGCAGCCACCGTGGCGGACGGCTACAGGCGGTTCCTGCCCGGTGGGTCCGCAGGCCTTCGCGTCTTCGTGAGCGGCGGCGGAGCCCGCAACGCGTCGCTGATGCGGGAGCTGGCAGCCCGGCTGGCCCCCGCCACGGTGTCGGACCTGGGGGTGTTGGGGGTTGCCCCCGCGTTCAAGGAAGCCTTCGCCTTCGCGCTGCTGGCCCACCAGGCCGTTCAGGGCGTGCCCACCTCGCTGCCTGGGGCCACGGGGGGAGGGGCGGAGCCCTGGGTGCTGGGCAGCATCTCGCCGGGGCGCAACATGCGCCGCGTCGTGCTCGCGCCGGCGCGGACGGCCAACGAATGCCCGACGACTGAGGCCGTCAACCCTGACTCCATCGGGCTCGACACCCTGTCTGCCACCGAGGCCGTGGCGGTCATGCACGCCCAGGACTGGGAGGCCGTGCGGGCCGTGGGGGAGGCCCAGGCCGCCGTGGCCTCCCTGGTGACGGCGACCACGGCGGCCCTGCGGGCTGGGGGGCGGCTGTTCTACCTCGGGGCAGGCACCAGCGGACGGCTCGGGGTGCTCGATGCCAGCGAATGCCCTCCCACCTACTCGACGCCTCCAGACCTCGTGCAGGGCCTGATCGCGGGGGGCGACGCGGCGCTCCGACAGGCGGTGGAGGGGGCGGAGGATGACGAGGCGGCCGGGGCGACGGAGCTGCGTAGCCGGGGCCTGCGGGCCGGAGACGTGGTCGTGGGGCTGAGCGCGAACGGGGGGGCCCCCTACGTCCGCGGAGCGCTGCAGGCGGCCCAGGCGATCGGTGCGGTTACCGCCCTCGTGACGTGCAACCCGCCCCCTGCCTCGCTGGCCACGCCGGACCACGTCATCGTGCTGCCCACGGGGCCAGAGCTCGTGTCGGGCTCGACCCGACTCAAGGCCGGCACCGCCACGAAGCTGGTGCTGAACATGATCACCACGCTGACGATGGTGGCGCTCGGCAAGGTGCACGACAACCTGATGGTGGATCTGACGGTGTCGAACCAGAAGCTGCGCGTGCGGGCAGAACGCCTGCTCCAGCGCCTGACCGGGCTCGACGAGGAGGCCGCAGGGCGGCTCCTCCGCGCCGCAGGGGGCCACGTCAAGCTGGCCGTGGTGATGCACCACCAGGGGGTGGAGGTGGAAGCCGCTGGCGCCCTCCTGGTTCGCTCCAGCGGTCGCCTCCGCCCCTGGCTCCGCACCGTGACGCAGGCGGCCGCCGCGGGTACGTGACGGGTGGCGCGGGACTTCGAAGTTCAGATAAGGATGTGACATGCCGACCGACCCTCAGCCCGAGATCACTGTCCGTACCCTCCGCCAGGCCCTGGCGTTCTTTCTGGAGGACGACAACCTCATCGACAGGCTGGAGGCGGAGTCCCTCAAAGAGCTTCTCCTGCGTGACGGGCAGGTGACGTCCGAAGAGAAGGCCTTCCTGCAGAATGCCATCACGACGCAGAACTTCGATGCCAGGGCCCTCGACATCCTCAAAAGCCTCCTTGGCTAGCTTGGCCGACCTCCCCTTGCCGGACGCTCGGGGGCACTACGTGTACGTGCTGCGTTGTGGTGATGGCAGCCTGTACACGGGTTACTCGACGGATGTGGCCCGCCGCCTGGCCACCCACGCGGCGGGCAAAGGCGCGCGGTACACCCGCTCCCGGCTGCCGGTCGCGCTGTGTGCCTGGTGGCCGCACGCCACGCGCGAGGAGGCCCTGCGGGCCGAGTGGACGTTCAAACGCCTGCCGCGACGGGAGAAGCTGCGGCGCCTCCCCTCCGCCAGCCAGGCCCGCCCCGGGGGCGCAGCAGGCGCCGGTCCGCAACGGCCACGTTCTGCACACGACGAGGGAGGTCCCTGATGACCGAACGCATCCTGGTGGTCGACGACGAGGAGCTCACCCGCCGCACGGTGGAAAAGCTGCTGGTGCGTGCCGGCTTCGACGTTGTGCTTGCCGAAAGCGGCGAGCAAGCGGTGGCGATCGCCGCCACCACCCCCTTCGAGATGGTGATCTCGGACGTGCGGATGCCAGGCATCGATGGCGTCGAGACCATCCGCCGCATCCGGGAGCAGCAACCGGGGGTTTGCGCCATCATCATCACGGGCTATGCCAGCGAGGAAACGCCCGTCGCAGCCCTTCGGCTCGGCGTCCAGGACTACATCTTCAAGCCCTTCGACATCGAGACCTTCCTGCACAGCGTGCAGCGCAACATCGACCACATGCGCGTGCTCAGGGAGAAGGACGCGCTGGCCCGCCGGCTGCGCGAGAGCGTCATCCGGGTCATCGACACCCTCGCGACCACCCTCGAGGCCCGGGACCCCTACACCCACGGACACTCCCGTCGGGTGGGCGTCTATTCCTGCTGGATCGCCGAAGACCTGGGCTATGACGCAGCCCAGCAGGAGGTGCTCACGCACGGGGGCATCCTGCACGACATCGGCAAGATCGCCGTTCGCGAGGAGGTCCTCAACAAGCCCGGCCGGCTCACGGCAGAGGAGTACGAGCACATCAAGATCCACCCGAGCGTCGGCTACAAGATTCTGCGGCCCATCGAGGAGCTCGAGAGCTTGCTGCCCATCGTCCTCTCCCACCACGAGCGCATCGACGGACGGGGCTACCCGCATGGCCTGCCGGGCGACCAGATCCCGCTGAACGCCCGCATCGCGGCAATCGCAGACACCTTCGACGCCCTGACGTCGAACCGGCCTTACAGGGATGGCATGTCGCTCGAGAAGGCCATTGCGATCCTTGAAGCGAGTCGCGGCACCCAGCTCGACGCGGACCTGGTCGACATCTTCGTGCGCAAGGCCCGGGTGCGTGGCGTGCTGCCCGCCGACGAGGAGGGGGAGACCGCCCGGCTCGTGCTGTCGTGAGAGACGGCACAGCCTTGCCACCCGCCCGGGGGAGTGCTATCTTGGAGCAGCGCCGGGATGTAGCGCAGCTTGGTAGCGCACCTCGTTCGGGACGAGGGGGTCGCTGGTTCGAATCCAGTCATCCCGACCATTGCTTCAGTCCCGCCTCGGTTGCCCCTTCGGGCCGCCAGGCGGGATTGAATTCACGGAGGGGGCCGCGCACCGCATGAAGCTGTCGTTGATGCTGGCGTTCGCGTCTTTCTGCCTCGTGGTGTACGGCTGCTACGATGCCCCTCCGACAGCCACCAAGCGGGGTCGCGTCCGCTCCTCCAGCAGGGCCCCGGAGCCAGGTGACGCCTCGGCCGCCGTCGCGCAGGTCCTCCCCCTGGAGCACCGGGCCCGAGACCGGTCTCCCGCTCGGCGCTACCGCTAACGGCCGTGCGGGCGCTGCGCCGACTGGGTCTGGCCCTGGGGCTCGTGGTGGTCCAACTCGCCCTGTGCACCGCCACCGACGCGACGCCTTGGCGAGAAGAAGACGTGACGGCCCTGCAACGGCAGGGCCTGCGGGTCCGGGACAGGATGGTCGGCTCCAGCGGAGAGGTTGAGGCCATCTTCTTCGCCGCGGCCCCCCTGGAAGTGGCCCGGGCCGTGCTTTGGGACCACGCGCGGTTTCCGGAGTTCATGCCCCACGTGCAGGCCTGCCGGGTGGTGGCCAGCGGCCCGGACACGGCGGATGTCGAGCAACAGGGGGGGCAGGGGCCCTTTCACTTCCGCCTCGTCTCCCGGCGGCACCGAGGTCCCGACCGCATCAGCTGGCACCGCCTCTCCGGCGACCTCCGCGAGAACGCCGGCGAGTGGCGTTTCGAGCGGGCGCCCGGGGGCACCGTGATCACCTACCGCTGCCGCCTGGTGCCCGACGTGCCCGCTCCCCAGGCGCTCGTGCTGTACCTGCAGCGTCAGGGCCTGCCGGCGATGGTGGAGGCCGTCCGTCGCCGGATCGAGCAGCAAGCCCGCGCCGGGGTCAGGCGCTGAAGGGACAGGCCAGGACCTCCCTGGCCCGCGGGCACCGGGTGGTGACGGCCAGCCTGGCGAGGCCTTCCGCCGCCACCTCTGCACCTTCGTCGTCCTGCTGCTCCAGGCAGGTCCGGAGCCGCAACCCGAGGGCCCGGGCCAGGCCCTCATCGTCACCATCCTCGGCAAACAGGGCCACCGCCTCGTCCAGCCGGGTCAGGGCCTGGGCCGGATGGCCCTCCGTCAGCCGCACCTCGGCGGCCGCCAGGCAAGCCCAGGCCAGCCCTGCGCGATCGCCCGCGCCCCGGGCGGCCTCCAGCCAGGCCGCCAGCACCGCGGCACCACCGACGGCCCCGACCAGCCAGGCCCGCAGGGTCCGCCAGAGCCAGCCCCCCCTCCCCCCAGCCGCCCCACGCCCCGCGATGGCACAAAGCCAGGCCACATCCCCGTGCGTCAGGGCCTCGGCCACGGCCTCCGCCGCCAGGTCTTCGTGGGCCCCAGCCGGGACCGAGCAGGCCGCCTCCCAGGCACGACGCGTCGCCGCGAGGCGCTCCGGGCTGCCGGTCTGGGCCCGCCTGGCCCCTGCCAGGGCCGCCCGGGCTTCCAGAGAGGCATCTCCCACCAGCGCCGCGAGGCGAGCCGCCAGCTCCAGCAGGCCTCGCTCGACCGCCAGCTCCCGCTCCCGTTCGCCCCGGTAGGCGGGGCCGGCCTCCACCACGTCCAGCAAGCCCGCGGCCAGCGAGGCCGCCTCCGTGCCGTGGCCTCCTCCCCCGCAGAACGCGGCGAGCAGGGCGTCGTCCCGTTCGGCCAGCCAGGCAGCGAGCCGGGGGTCCAACAGGGCAGGGAGGTCGGCAGGCTCCATCACCGCGTCATGGTAGCGCCTCGCCGGCCACCTGCCCAGGGGGCCAAGGTGACCAGGGGAGTTCAGCCCCTCCGCACGTGTCAGACCGCGCCAGCAACCGCCACGATGCCAGCGAGGTGGTCGCCCCGCCTCTCGCGCAAGAAGGAGATCGTCGAATGCGCATCTGCGTCGTGGGAACCGGCTACGTGGGTCTCGTCACGGGCGCCTGCCTCGCTCACGTGGGGCACCAGGTGGTCTGCGTCGACCGAGATGCTGCCAAGGTCGAGGGGCTCGAGCGGGGGGTGCTGCCGATCTTCGAGCCGGGGCTGCCCGACCTGGTGCGTGCACAGCGCGCGGCCGGCCGGCTGGCGTACACCACGGACCTCGCCGCCGCGGTGTCGCGGGCTGAGGTCGTCTTCATCACCGTTGGCACCCCTCCGGCCGCAAATGGCGAGGCCGACCTCAGCAGCGTGGAGGCGGTGGCAAGGGGCATCGGGGCGGCCCTCAACGGCTACAAGGTGATCGTCAACAAGAGCACCGTCCCCATCGGGTGTGGTGACTGGGTCGCCATGCTCGTGCGAGAGGGCATCGCTGCGCGACGGGCGGCCTGGCTGCCCGCGGGTGCCACGGGTGGCGGGCAGGCACCGGACGAGGGCGTTGACGGACAGCCCCCCCTGGAGGCTCCCGGCTTCGACGTCGTGAGCTGCCCGGAGTTCTTGCGCGAGGGCAGCGCCATCCACGACACCTTCCACGGCGATCGCATCGTGGTGGGGTCCGCCAGCCCCAGGGCCATCGGCGTGATGCGAGCGCTCTACGCCCCCTTGATCGAGCAGCGCTTCCCCGGCGGCGCGCCCCAGCGGCCCATCCCCTTCATCGTCACCGACCTCGGCTCGGCCGAGATGATCAAGTACGCCGCCAACTGCTTCCTGGCCACCAAGGTGAGCTTCATCAACGAGATCGCCAACGTCTGCGAGCGCGTGGGCGCTGACGTGACCCAGGTGGCGGCAGGCATCGGCCTGGACCATCGGATCGGTCGGCACTTCCTGAATGCTGGCATCGGCTGGGGGGGGAGCTGCTTCCCGAAGGACGTGCGGGCCATGACCCACATTGCCCGGGACTACGGCTACGACGCGCGCCTGCTGGCCGCCGTCATCGAGGTGAACGAGGCGCAACGCCAGGTGGCCCTCGTCAAGCTTCAGCAGCACCTCAAGTCGCTCAAGGGCAAGACCATCGGCCTGCTGGGGTTGGCCTTCAAGCCCGACACGGACGACCTCCGGGAGGCGCCCGCCATGGGCCTGGCCCGGCAGCTGCTGAAGCTCGGGGCCAGCGTGCGCGCCTACGACCCCATCGCTGCCAGCCGGGCCCAGGCAGAGCTCCCGGCGCTGCGCACGTGCGACGACCCCTACGTCGTCGCCGAGGGCTGCGACGCGCTGGTGGTGGCCACGGAGTGGCCGGAGTTCCGCACCCTGGACCTCGGCCGGATGCGGCTGGCCATGCGCGGCCACCACGTCTTCATCGATGGCCGGAACCAGTTCGAGCCAGCGGTGCTGAAGGAGCTCGGGTTCCTGTACGTGGGAGTGGGCCGCTAGGCCCGCATGGAGGTATCGGGAGGTGCCATCGTGAAAGTTTTGCTTGTGAACCCCCCGGAGCTGCCGGGCCACGTCAGCGACCGGGACAAGGCTGGCGGCCTGGGCGTCGCTCGCCCCTTCCGGCCCACCTGGCGTGCGCGGTACCTGCCGCCCACGCCAGCCATGGACCTGCTGTACGGCCTGGCTCTGGCCGACCGCGCGGGCCACGAGCCTCACCTCGTGGATGCCGTGGCCGGGCGCTGGGGGGTGGAGGAGACGCTGGCCGCCGTGCGCCGCGCTCACCCGGACCGGGTGGGCATCCGCCTCAGCCTGCCGTCGCTCGCGGAGGACCTGGCCCTGGCGAACCTGGTGGCCCGGGAGTTTCCCCAGGCGTCGGTGTTCGTGTTCGGGCAGGTGATCAAAACCACCTGCCAGACCTGGCTGCCCCGGTTCGAGGGGGACGCCGCGTTCCACGGCGAGCTCGAGGCCGTGCTGGTGCCTTACCTCGACGGCCACCCGGAGGCGGCCGTCGTGCGCCCCGGGCAGCCAGGGGAGCCTCCGCCCGCCTGGGCCGTGGTCGACAACCTGGATGCCTTGCCCTTTCCAGCCTGGGAGCGGGTCGACCGGGCCGCCTATGCGCCGGGCGGCAGGCCAGAGGCCTTCGTCTATTACTTGCTGACCAGCCGGGGGTGCCCGAAGGGGTGCTCGATGTGCCCCTACTACGTGCACCAGGGCAAGGCCTGGCGGGCACGCAGCGTGGAGAGCGTGATGGCCGAGGTCGAACACCTTCGAAAGCTGGGGGCCCGCCTGGTGCAAACCCGCGATCCCAACATCTCGTGGAGGAAGCCCCACCTGAGGGCGATCGCCGATCGCCTGGCGGGCCAGACCGACCTCGCCATCACGACCGAGACCGACCTGGAGGCCCTCGACGCCGAGGACCTGAAGCGCCTGCGCGATGCCGGCTTCCGGCGCATCATGACGGGCGTCGAGTCCGTGGACGTCGAGATCCTGCGAGAGATCCACCAGAACGATGTGGCCCTCAAGCGTTCCATCGCCAACATGGAGCGCTGCGCCGAGCTGGGCATCGCCGTGACGGGCTTCTTCATCGTGGGCTCGCTCCACGAGACCTGGCGGACCGTTCGCAACACCGTCGAGACGGCCCGCCGGCTGCCCTGCGCGTACAGCGTCTCGCTGATGACCCCCTACCACGGCACGGCGATGCGGGACGCCTTCATGGCCGCGGGCTACCACGCCGAAGGCCCCTACCGCAGCTACACCGGCTACAGCGGCCTGGTGCGCACCCACGGGCTCGACCACGCCGAGGTGCGGCTGGCCCATGCCTGGGCGGCGGCCGAGCTGGAGCTCGTGACCCGGACCCGCCAGCTGGAGCAGGCCCGGGGGCTGGCCAGGGTGACCGCCGGGTTGCGCTGGGCCGTCCAGCGCTGGCGCATCCGGCCGTTGCGCGCCCAGGTCGAGGCGGCCGAGCAAGCGCAGGGCAGCCCAGCCCCGGCCCCGGTGGAGCAGCGTCATGCCTGACGCGGCACTCAGGGTCTGCCTCATCACCCGGGAGCACCCGGCCTTCGGCCCGACGGGTGGCATCGGCGCCCACACGCACCACCTCGCCCGGGCCCTGGCGGCGCGCGGCCACGCGGTCACGGTCCTGGCCCACGGCCCCGAGGGGGCCAGGGAGGCGGGCGGGGTCCGGCTGGTCGGGGTCGGGGCGCGCGACACCTGGCGCGCCCCCTGGCCCTCGCGGTGGCTCGGCATGGCGGCCCGCACGGCCCCCTTCGCGCTGCGCGCGGCCCGGGCCTTGCGTCGGGAGGGCCCGTTCGACGTCGTGGAGGTGCCCGAGTACCAGGGCTGGGGGCTCGCAGCCGCCGCCCTCACACGGGGCCCGGTCGTCGCCAGGTTGCACGGGCACACCGCCCTGGTGAGGCGCCTCAACGGCCAGCCGCTCGACGCCGATGCCAGGCTCTGCGGCCAGCTCGAGGCGGCCACGCTCCGCCGTGCCACGCGGGTGATGGCCAGCTCCGGGTGCCTCGCGGAGGAGGCCCGGCGTGAATTTGCGGCCAGCCTCCCTCCCGACCGTGTGACCCTCGTGCCGCTGGGCATCGACTGTCACCACTTCCAGCCGGGTGCCGGAGCGCCCCTGCGGGCCCGGCTCGGGGCCAGCCCGCAAGCCCCTGTGCTGCTCTATGTCGGCCGGCTGGAGGCCCGGAAAGGGGTGTGGACCCTCCTGCAGGCCTTCACGGAGGTGGTGCGTCACCACCGCGAGGCGTTGCTGGTGCTGGCAGGGGGAGACCCGCCAGCTGGCAAGGGGCTTCCCCTCCGCGAGGCGCTGGTGGCCGAGGCACACCAGGCCGGCGTCGCGGCCCACCTGCGGCTGCTCGGCCACGTCCCGCCCGCCGAGCTGCCGGCGCTGTACGCCGCGGCCGATCTCTTCGTGGCCCCCTCCACCGCCGAGCCCTTTGGCCTCGTCTACCTGGAGGCCATGGCCTGTGGGCGCGCCGTCATCGGCTGCCTGGCGGGCGGCGTGCCGGAAATCGTCGTGGACGGGGCCACCGGCTGGCTGGTCCCCCCCCAGAACGCCCCCGCCCTCGCGGCCTGCATCCACGCGGCGCTGGCTGACCCCGACGGGCTGTGTGCCATGGGCCAGGGGGCTCGTCGAGCCGTCGAGGCCAGGTTCTCGCTCGAGGCCCTGGCAGCCCGAACGGAGGCCTGCTACCACGCCGCCCTCGCCCACCACGCGGCCACCACCAACGCCGGGAGGCCTTCATGACGAACGCCGTTGCCGTCCTCGAGCAGCTCGAGGGGTGGTTGCGGGGCGGTGCCGCCAGCCTGGGGCGGCAAAGGCTCCTGGCGCGCCACCCTGGGCTCCGACTGGGGCGTGGGTGCCGCCTCGAGGGTGGCGTGCTCTGGCGACTCGCGCCGGATGCAGAGGTGGTGGTGGGGGCAGGATGCCACCTTCGACGGGGCGTGGAGCTCAAGGCGGATCGGGGCGCCAGGCTCACCCTGGGAAGCCGCGTTCACATCGGTCCGTGGAGCACCCTGAGCGTGCTGAACGAGGTGGAGATCGGCGACGACTGCCTGATCGCCGAGTGCGTCTCGCTCCGGGACCACGACCACGCCCTGACCCGGGTCGACAGGCCCTACCGTGACCAGGGCTACACGGTGGCCCCCGTCCGCCTCGGGGCCAACGTGTGGCTGGGCGCCCACGTCACGGTGGTGAAGGGCGTGACGCTCGGGGCCGGCTGCGTCGTGGCTGCAGGCGCCGTCGTGACCCGGTCGTTTCCCGCTGGCAGCCTGGTGGCCGGGGTGCCCGCGAGGCTCTTGCGCAGCCTGCCAGGCCACGCCTGAGGCCCCCCATGTCCCTCGCCAGGCACGCCCGCCACAACGCCACCGCCGTCCTGCTGAACGCCTTCAGCGCGCTCGCCATGAGCATCGTGGCCGCCCGAACCCTGGGACCGATCGCGATGGGCACGTACAGCTGGCTCACCTGGCTGCTCGCGCTGGGGGCCATCGTGGTGCACCTCGGGGGCCTCACCACCACGACCAAGCACCTGGCAGAGGCCGCCGGCCGCGGCGACCTTCCGGAGGCTTGCGGCGTGCTGGTGCACGGGCTCACCCGGTGGGCTCGCCACCTCGCCTGGGGGCTGGGGGCCTGGGCGCTCGTCGGCGCGCTCCTTCCACTGCCTGTGTCCCACACCACCTGGCTGCTCACGGCCCTGGTGCTGCTGCCGAGCACCCTGGCGATGGGCCTGACCGGCGCCTGCCAGGGCCTGCACCTGCACCGGGCCGTCGCCACGGCCGCGGCGCTGGCGCTGGCGACCCAGGGGGTGGGGCTGTCGCTCGTGGTCTGGGCTGGGCTCGGCGTGGACGGGATCATCCTGACGCAGGGGGTCGCCCAGGCCCTCGCCTGCTGGCCGCTCGGGCTGGCGCTGGCGGCCTGGCGGCCGGGCTGGTGGCGAGAGCGCCCTTCCCAGGCGCTGCACGCCACCCTGACACGCTTCGGCAGGACCCTCGCCCTGATCGTGGTCGTGGATGCCATCGTGTGGCAACGGTCCGGCGTGCTGGTGCTGGAGCGCTGGTCGAGCGCCGCCGAGGTGGGTTACTACGCCCTCGCCTTCTCCCTCGCCCAGATGGCCATGCGCACCGGGCCAGGGGCGCTGGTCGGCGTCCTGCTACCGGCGATGGCGCGCACGCGGGGGGCTGGCCACGAGGCCGACCTGGCCCGGCTGTACCGTCGCACGGGGCGCGTGCTCGCGCTCGTGGCGTTGCCCCTCGGGACGATCGGCGCAACGGTCGCCCAGCCCCTCGTCACCCTCCTGTTCGGCCCGGCCTACGGCCCGATGGCCGCACCGCTGGCGCTGCTGCTGCTGGGAGGGGCAGCCTCCGCGGTCCTGGGGTTTCCCGCCAGCAGCCTGCTGTATGCCCTTGACCGCCCGGCTGCGGTGCAGCGCACAGGCCTGGCCGGGGCGGCGGTGTATGGCCTGGGCGTGGCGCTGCTCGTGCCGGGCGGCGGCGCCCTCGAGGCTGCCATCGCCACCGTCGGGGCCCAGGCGACGTGCCTGGTGCTGGGCACCTGGCGGGTACGCTCCAGCCCGGCGGGGTGCTGGCCGGACGGCGAGCGCCTGGGGTGGATCGCGCTGGCGGCCGTGGCTGCAGGAGCCGCCGCGGCAGGGCCCGCGGTGGCCCTGCCGCCCGGCACAGGCCTGGCTGCAGGCACCGTGCTCGGGGGCCTGACCTACCTGCTGGTGCTGGTGGCCACTCCCGCGCTGGGGGCGCAAGCCCGTGATGCGCTGAGGGCTGCTGCCCGCCTGCGCCGGCGCCCTCGTGTGACGCCTGTCACGACACCAGGTCCGCTGGACGGCTAAGCTGAAGGCATGCAAAGGGGTGGCTGCTTGCCTTCCCCTTTTTTATTGGCGAGGCTGAGGCCTCCCCACGGCCAGCGCCGCTCGGCCCTCAGAGCCTGCCGGGGGAGCACCGGTGGGCCCCGTGAACCGCGGCCCACCCGAGCCCGGCAGGATGTCCGACGGCCCCTCCTTGATGCCCACCACCGGGCTGTACCGCCCCATGTCGCCATCGTAGTCCAGCACGTCGGGCACGTAGGCAATCAGGTGCCCCTGGCGCGTCGGCGTCACGGTGCCTGCCTCAAGTTGCTCCCGGTAGCGGTCCAGCGCAAAGACCTGGGGCGTGTGGGGCGTGGCATCCAGCACCTGCATCTTGGCGTTCAGGTTCAGCACCGAGTTGATCAGCACATCCCCGCCCCACATGAGCAGGCAGGAGCGGGCCTGGGGCACGGGCAGGTCTTCCGGCCAGGGCCTGGCCCGGCCGTCGTCCATCTCGATGTGCATCGTGTTGTTCCGGATGGTGACCCGCGTGACCCGCGCCAGCAGCGTCGGGGGAGGGTACAGCTTGCTGAGGTCCATCACGATGTCGTTGCCCTGCAGGATGAGGCCCTTGTCCTCACGCATCTTCAACAGCCTGGCCATCTCGATCCCGAAGAGCGCCATCAGGCCATCGACCCGCAAGCCCATTGACCTGATCACCCGTGGCACCAGCCGCAGCCGGCCGTCGGGCGTCGGCTCCAGCGTGCCTTCCATCTCGAAGCCGACCCAGACTCCCTGCTTCATCTTGCCAGCCATCACCAGGCGGTCGCCCCGGAAGCTCAGGCGCAGGTCCCGAAGCGGGGAATCCGCGTCGTTGAACACGTAGGTGTTCATCAGATGCTGGAGGTCACCGGCCCCCTTCTCGACAATGGCCCGGTGGATGATGAGCTTGTAGTCACCCTTGTTGGCAGGGATGAACGGCAGGCTCGGGTCCCTGAGCACGACATCCGCGTTCATCTCCACGAGGAACATCGACACGCGCTGGTCGAGGCGATAAAGCAGGTTGCGCGCCAGGAACCGGGTGGTGCCCCCGGGCCCGGGCCGCATCACGTCGCCGCCCGGCGTCAGGATCGGGGCCGCCACCAGCGGGTCACGACCGCACCCGACGAGCGAGGGCGTGACGCCCAGCAGCAGGGCCAGCACCGCGTTGAACAAGAGGTGACGGGATTGCCGACGCATAGGCCTCATCGGGGCGAGCCAGGCTCCACTTTCTCTGTTATAGGCAGCCCGGCGGAAGAACCGTTTAAGAAGTCGTTAATTTTGAGACATTCCCGGTGGCCTCAGACGCGAAGAGGGGCCACCCTCAGGTGGCCCCTCTCGGAGACCCGGCCGACTCAGCGCTGAGAAAGCGGCACGTAGTGGCGAGCACCAGGCCCGATGTACTCGGCCCGGGGGCGAATCAGGCGGTTGTTGGCCAGCTGCTCCATCACGTGAGCAGCCCAGCCGGAGAGCCGGCTCACGGCAAAGATCGGCGTGAACTGGTCGCCCGGAATGCCCATGTAATGGTAGGTGGACGCGGAATAGAAGTCGACGTTCGTCAGCAAGCCCTTCTCCCGCTTGACGACCTCGTCGACCTTGATCGACATCTCGTACCAGGACATGTCGCCCTTGATGCGGCCAAGCTCCTCGGACATCCGGCGCAAGTGCTTGGCCCGCGGGTCGCCGTTCTCATAAACCCGGTGCCCAAAGCCCATGATCTTCTTCTTCTTTTCCAACGCATCCAGGATCCAGGGCTCGGCGTTGGCCACCGTGCCGATCTCGGCCAGCATCTTCATCACGGCGGTGTTGGCCCCCCCGTGCAGCGGCCCCTTCAGGGTGCCAATGGCGGCGGTGATGCAGGAGTGCATATCCGACAGGGTCGACGCGGTCTGCCGCGCGCAGAAGGTGGAGGCGTTGAACTCGTGATCCGCGTGCAGGATGAGCGCCTTCTCCATCGCCTTGACGGACACCGCGTCGGGGTCCGCGCCGAACATCATGTAGAGGAAGTTGTGCGCCAGCGTGACGCCCGCTTTGGGGGCCACCGGCTCCTTGCCCCCCCGGATCCGCTCCCAAGCTGCCACGATGGTAGGAATCTGCCCCTGCAACCGCTTGGCCTTGGCCAGGTTGGCAGCAGCAGTGTCATCTCCCGCAGCGGGGTCGTACAGCCCCAAGGCAGACACGGCGGTCCGCAGCACGTCCATCGGGTTGGCGTCCTTCGGGAAGCTCCGCAGCAGGGCCAGCACCGGCTCTGGCAGGACCGCCCCTGCGGCGATCTCGGCCTTGATGCCGTCCAGCTGGGCCTGGGTGGGCAGGTTGCCGTGCCACAGCAACCAGACAATTTCTTCGAAGCAATTGGCCTGCTCCGTCAGCTCATCGATGCTGTAGCCACCATAAGTGAGCATGTCGTCGATGATGGAGCAGATGGACGAGGTGCTGACCACCACATCCTCGAGGCCCTTGTTGACTGCCACGTTCGCGCTCATTGGTAACAACCCTCTCAACCCTCGGGCGACGGCCCGAGTCAAGGCCGGCTTTTCCTGCTTCGCTGCAGGCTCCGCCGGGGAGACGCCCGATCCTACCACGGGCTCCGGCCGCTCGCCACTGAACCCCACGGGAGGGCTTCGGCGTGGTGACAGGTTTCGGCAGCAAGGTCGATTGACAAGGGCCGGGGGCGTTTCATAGCATGGGCATTTGATACAAACCCTATCAAGTGTGCTTACAAAGCACACCCACCGACCCGACGCTTCCTGGCCCGCCGCCGTGACCGCCGGGGACCGCCCCGGCGCGACCCCAAGCCTCGGTTCCCAGCTGGTCTCAGCCCGACCCAGAGGTCCCATGACCGACCAGTATCACCCCAACGACCGCCCGCTCTACATCATCAGCGTCGCCGCCGACCTCGTGAACATGCACCCCCAGACCCTGAGGCTGTATGAGCGGCGCGGCCTCGTGGCCCCCAAGCGGCAGGGCAAGAACAGGCTCTACTCCCAGCACGACATCGAGCGCCTCCAGTACATCCAGCAACTCACCCAGGAGCTGGGCATCAACCTCGCTGGCGTCGAGAAGATCATCCGCCTGCAGAACGAGCTGGAGGACCTGAAAAAGTTCAAGGAGCAGGAGCTGCAACTCATCGAGTCTCGCCTGAACGCCCTGGCGGAGATCAAGGACGCCAAGGAGAAGGACATCAAGGCCATCAAGCGCAAAATTCGCGAGTCGGCCACGGACGAAGAAGGGCACGAGTAACACCTGGCAAATGGGTAAATGCCATGGTAAGGTGGCCCCGCCTCGCCCCTCCCCGGACGTTCAACAACGCCGCCGGGCGGCCGGGCCGGGGCAGCCACCGTCCCTCCCGCTCCGGTCGTGGCCGGGCTCCGAAACGGCCGGAACCCGGTGTGCTAAGATTCTGGCGGATCCGCGGGATCCAACAGGGCGCAGCGCCAGCCTCAGCGCCTCGTCCGGGGCCACTCTCCATCTGAACAGGCGCCACGGCCACCGGCTTCACGCCAAACCGTCACCCTCACCCAACCGGTCTGGTCCACCCGTCCCTGGCAAAAGGGGGTTCACCATGTTCGAGCGCTTCACCGAGAAGGCCATCAAGGTCATCATGCTCGCGCAGGAGGAGGCGCGTCGGCTCGGCCACAACTTCGTGGGCACCGAGCAAATCCTGCTCGGGCTCATCGGGGAGGGCACGGGGGTGGCAGCCAAGACGCTGAAGAGCCTCGGGGTCAGCCTGAAGGATGCGCGCATCGAAGTTGAGAAGATCATCGGGCGGGGGTCCGGCTTCGTTGCCGTCGAGATTCCCTTCACGCCCCGCGCGAAGCGGGTGCTCGAGCTCGCCTGGGATGAGGCACGCCAGCTGGGCCACAACTACATCGGCACCGAGCACCTGCTCCTCGGGCTCATCCGGGAGGGGGAGGGCGTGGCCGTGCGGGTCCTCGAGAACCTGGGGGTGGACCTCTCCCGCGTGCGGTCCAACGTCATCCGGATGCTGGGCGAGAACGCCACCACGACCACCAGCGGTCAGCACCGCAGCAAGACCCCGACGCTGGACGAGTTCGGGTCCAACTTGACGCAGATGGCCGAGGAACATCGGCTGGACCCGGTGGTGGGTCGGGAAAAGGAGATCGAGCGCGTCATCCAGATCCTGGGCCGACGCACCAAGAACAACCCCGTGCTCATCGGCGAGCCAGGCGTGGGTAAGACGGCGATCGCCGAAGGCCTGGCCCTGCGCATCACGGCCGGAGAGGTGCCGGACATCCTGGCGGACAAGCGGGTGGTGACGCTCGACATTGGCTCCCTGGTGGCGGGGACCAAGTACCGCGGCGAGTTCGAAGAGCGCCTCAAGAAAATCATGGAGGAGATCCGCAACGCGAGCAACATCATCCTCGTGATTGACGAGCTTCACACGCTGATTGGCGCCGGGGCAGCGGAGGGGGCCGTGGACGCGGCGAACATCCTGAAGCCCGCTCTGGCCCGGGGCGAGCTCCAGTGCATCGGCGCCACCACGCTCGACGAGTACCGGAAGCACATCGAGCGCGATGCCGCGCTCGAGCGGCGCTTCCAGCCCGTCAATGTCAACGAGCCGTCTGTGGACGAGACCATCGAGATCCTCAAGGGCCTGCGGGAGCGGTACGAGACCCATCACCGCCTCACCATCACCGACGAGGCACTGGTTGCCTCGGCCAAGCTGGCGGACCGCTACATCTCCGATCGCTTCCTGCCGGACAAGGCCATCGACCTGATGGACGAGGCCAGCAGCCGGGTTCGGCTCCGCAGCAGTTCCCTTCCACCGGCAGCCAAGGAGCTCGAAAAAGAGCTGCGTGGTTACACGAAGGAGAAGGAAGCGGCCATCCGGGCGCAGGACTTCGAGAAGGCGTCCCAGCTTCGGGACCAGGAGCAAGCCG
>JAYKHL010000057.1:0-30432 GCA_035284865.1 Candidatus Sericytochromatia bacterium
CTGTTCGTGGTCGACCCGCGCAAGGAGCACATCGCCGTCAAGGAAGCCCGGAAGCTGGGCATCCCCATCGTCGGGATGGTCGATACGAACTGCGACCCCGACGAGGTGGATTACGTCATCCCGTCGAACGACGACGCGATCCGCTCGGTGAAGCTGATTGCCGCTGCGATGGCCGACGCGGTCCTCGAGGGCCGGCAGGGTGAGCAGCACCAGGAGGCTCCCGCCGCGGCGGCCACCGAGGCCGCCGCGGTCTGAAGCCAGAGCTGGCCGGGGGGCTCGGACGCTGTCCGAGCCCCCTTTTTAGGAGGGGCTGGAAAAGGCCGCCGTGGCTGGCGGTCAGGGGCTGGGCGTGGTATCCTGCTGTCTCCGGTCGGGGCGGCGCAACCCGCTCCACGTAACCATTCTGCGCATTGTCGCCAGGCGCGCGCGCCGGCGAAACAGCCACATTCCCCAGGAGGAAACCAACCATGGCGGAGATTAGCGCCGCGCTCGTGAAGGAGCTTCGCGAGAAGACCAACGTCGGCATGATGGATTGCAAGAAGGCTCTCACGGAGACGAATGGCGACCTCGAGGCTGCCATCGACCTGCTCCGGAAGAAGGGAATGGCCAAGGCTGCCGCCAAGGGGAGCCGCATCGCCACTGAGGGCCTGGTGAGCGCCTACGTGGCGGCCGATGGTCGCACCGGCGGCATCGTTGAGGTCAACTGCGAGACGGACTTTGTTGGCCGGAACGAGACCTTCGTCGAGCTGGTCGGTGCGGTGGCTCAGTTTGTCGTCGACCGGGCCGGTAAGGCGAACGGCTCAGGCGCCGACCTGTTGGAGTTGCCTGGCTGGGAGGCTGGCAAGACGGTTGACGAAAGCATCAAGGAAGCGATCCAGAAGACCGGCGAGAAGATCGACATCCGGCGCTTCGAACGCTACGAGGGGGCTGCGGGCGCAACCCTCGGGTGCTACATCCACCTGGGTGGCAAGATTGGCGTGCTCGTTGAGTTGCAGGGCGGTGATGCCGCGCTCGCCAAGGATGTTGCGATGCACGTGGCTGCCTCCCAGCCCCAGTTCATCAAGCGCGAAGACGTCTCCTCGGAGGTCGTCGAGAAGGAGCGGGAGATCTTGCTCGCTCAGCCTGACCTTCAGTCGAAGCCTGAGAACGTCCGAGCCAAGATGGTCGAGGGGCGCATCGGTAAGTTCTTCGAGCAGATCTGCCTCGTCGAGCAGCCTTTCGTGAAGGATCCCGCCTTGACGGTGAAGGACCTGCTCGGGAAGGCTGACGCCTCCGTCACCCGTTTTGTGCGGTTTGGCCTCGGAGAGGGCCTGGAGAAGAAGCAGGAGAACTTCGCGGAGGAGGTCGCCTCCTACATGAAGGCCTGATGGCCTTCCCCGGGGGAGCAGGTCGTGAGGCCGGCTCCCCCTTCGTTTGCCGCCCAACCGTCTGCTCGGAGCCTCCGGTGACCAACCTCCGTTACAAACGTGTCTTGCTCAAGCTCAGTGGAGAGGCCCTGATGGGGGAACTGGGCTATGGCATCGACCCCAAGGTGGTCCAGCACATCGCCACTGAGATCCGCCGCGCCGTGGAGCGCGGCGTCGAGGTGGCCGTGGTGGTCGGCGGGGGCAACATTTTCCGAGGCATGGCTGCCAGCGCCAAAGGCATGGACCGGGCGCAGGCAGACTACGTCGGCATGCTCGCCACGGTGATGAACGCCCTGGCGCTGCAGGATGGCCTCGAAAAGGCCGGCGTCACCACCCGGGTGCTCTCTGCGATGGAGATCAGGGAGGTCGCCGAGCCGTTCATCCGGCGGCGGGCGCTCCGGCACCTGGAGAAGGGTCGCGTGGTCATCTTCGGGGGCGGCACCGGAAACCCCTATTTCACGACGGACACGGCTGCCAGCCTCCGCGCCGCGGAGATCGGGGCCGAGGTCCTGCTGATGGCCAAGAAGGTCGGCGGCGTCTACGACAGGGACCCTGTGCGTGAGCCGGGGGCCGTCAAGTATGACTCTCTGTCGTACCTGGACGTGCTGACGCAGGATCTCCGCGTCATGGATCTCACCGCCATCACCCTCTGCAAGGACAACGACATCCCCATCGTCGTGTTCGACCTCTCGCCTGCAGGCAACCTCGAACGGGTGCTGTGCGGGGAGTCCATCGGCACGGCCGTCCATCGCTGAACGCCCTTCGAGGAGCACTCGCCATGTCCATCAAAGACGTCATCCACCAAGCCGAAGACAAGATGAAAAAGGCGGTCGCTGCGACCCAGCGAGACTTCGCCACCGTGCGTACGGGCCGCGCCTCCGCGGCGCTGTTGGACCGGATCCATGTTGATTACTACGGCGCCGAGACGCCCCTCAAGGCGATGGGCAACGTCTCCACGCCGGATGCGCGCACGATCCAGATTCAGGTCTTCGACCGCCAGTCGGTCTCTCTGGTGGAGAAGGCAATCCAGAAAAGCGACCTCGGCCTGACGCCCAACACGGACGGCCAACTCATCCGGCTGAACATCCCGATGCTGACGGAGGAGCGGCGCAAGGATCTCGTCAAGGTCCTGAAGAAGAGTGCCGAGGAGGGCCGGATCGCCATCCGAAACGTTCGGCGTGATGAGATGGACGCCCTGAAGAAGCTCGAGAAGGCCGGGGACTGCACGGAAGATGAGCGCAAGCGGGGCGAGGACCAGGTTCAGAAGCTGACGGATCGCTTCGTCAAGGAGCTCGACGAGCTGCTCGCGGCCAAGGAGAGAGAGGTCATGGAGGTCTGATGAAGGCCTCCGAGGAGCTGCTCGGGCTGACGGTCGCCGAGGCGACAGCGCGGGTGGAGGCGTGCGCGGGGAGCGTCCCCGCGCTGCTGAAGGCCTTGCCTCCCCGTCAGTCGGTGGCGCCTCTGCCGCTGGCTGCCTGGCGAGTGGTCCGTGTGGACGTCGGGCCTGCCGGGCCGCGCTGGGTGGTGAGCCCCCCGATGGCCCTGGCACCGCGTGAGGACGCGAAGTGCTCCGGCTGAGGGTGATCAGCGGCGCTGCCTTCATCGGCGTGGCGCTGACGTGCCTCTGGCTCGGTGGGACGGCCCACACGTTGATGATCACGGGCTTCGCGCTGCTGTGCGTGCGCGAGCTGTGCCGGCTGTTCGTGCTGAAGGGCTACACCCCGGCCACGCTGTTCATCACGGCCTCGGTGCTGACGCTGGATCTGCTGGGAGGCTTCCTGGGGGCAACCTACATGGCCCCCCTGTTCACCATCGGCGCGATCGCGATCCTCGTGTGGCTGCTGGCGCGGCCCCGGCCCCGTGCTGGCATCGGCGACATCGCCACGAGCTGGTTTGCGCTGATCTACATCGGCTTCCTGCCGTGTCACCTCATCCTGGTGCGGAACCTGCCCGAGCCCTACGGGTTTCAGTTCAGCGTGCTGCTGAACACCTGCATCTGGGCCACCGACATCATGGCCTACTTTGGGGGGCGGTGGCTCGGCCGTACCAAACTCCTCGAGGCCGTCAGCCCCAAGAAGACCCTGGAGGGGAGCCTCAGCGGGCTGGTCAGCGCTGGTCTGCTCGGGGCAGCCTGGGGCCTGGTGTTCGAGTTCCCGCTGGGGCACGGCCTGGCCCTCGGGCTGATCGTGAGTCTGGTGGCCCAGATTGGTGATCTCACCGAGTCCCTGCTCAAGCGCGATGCTGGCACGAAGGACTCCGGGAGCTCGATCCCGGGCCACGGCGGGATGCTCGACCGGCTCGACTCGTACCTTCTCACCGGAGCGGCCGTGTATTACTACTTGCGCTGGCTGTACCACCCGTGGCTGCCCTGAGCCGGCCACCCCGGGCACTGCTTTGGTCCGCGCTGCCGCAAGATGCGGCAGGGACGGGGTATAACGGGACCGGGCAGGCCCGGGCTCGTCCCGGGCCTGGCACCTCGGGAGTGGAGCGCTGCTGGCCTGGCCGGGGCCAAGCCCGGGCACTCGGGTCGGAGGCCAGGCGTGTAGGGTGAAAGGGGGACGGGATGCAAAAGCCGAGCGACAACGAGGAAGCCTGGTTTCGCGAAGAGGAGCGACGCAAGCGACAGGATGAGGTGGCGGCCGCCGAGCATCGCTTCGCCGTGGAGCAGCGCGAGGCCCTCAAGGCGCTTCACTGGATGCACTGCCCCAAGTGCGGCAGCGCCCTGCGAGAGCGGGAGTACGAGGGCATCCGGGTGGACGAGTGCGTGGGGTGTCACGGCACTTGGCTCGACCCCGGAGAGCTCAAGCAGCTGGCGCCCGAGGCGACTGGAGGCTTCTTTGCCTGGCTGAAACGCATTCGGGGCAACACCGGCCCCCTGGTGATGCCACCCGGCCAGCGCTGACCGCCCACGTTCGACGTCCCTCGCCCCCCGCGATGCTTTCTGGCCCTTTGGCGGGGGGTGCCTCCAGAGCGCCAATCAAGGCTTCGCCCGGCGGCTGGCTCGTTCTGACGCCCAGGGACGTCGTCACGCCTCGGTCGCGTGCCTCCGGGCACGCTCCCTCGTCGTTTCTAGCCCCTGGACGCCAGCCCGTCGCCATCCACTCGCGCTCATGACTTGAACGGTGCTCTAGATGGCGCGCAGGCCTCGCCAGGCCATGGCCAGGGCAAGGAGGGCGATGAATGCGCGCATGGCCACCCTCAACCGGTCCGTGGGAAGCACCGTCAGCAGGCGTGCGCCCACAGCCACCCCCACCAGCCCCCCTGACACGAGCACCCAGGCGTGGCTCCAGGCCACCGTGCCGAGCCTGGCGTGGGCTGTTGTGCCCACCAGGCCCGTGAGGAGCACCGCCCCCAGGCTGTTGCCCACCGCTCGCTTGAGGGGCACGCCCAGCCACAGCACCTGACCAGGCACGAGCAGCAGGCCTCCGCCCACGCCGAACAGCCCGGACAGGAGCCCGACGAAGCCCCCCAGCGTGACCGCGCGCCAGCGGTTGCCAGGCTGCGTCTCCACGTCGCCTTCGGGCAGGTCTCGGGCCCGCAGGTGCCACACGACGACCGCCAGGAAGGCTGCAAAGGCCACCGAGAGCCAGGCATCCGGGACGTGGACGGCCGCGGTCGCCCCCAGGGGCGTCACGACCGCAGCAGGCACGGCGGTCCAGAGCACGATCCTGAGATCCATGTTGCCAGCTCGCCAGTGCGCCCAGGCGCCTCCGGCCCCCACTGCCGCCACGTAGACCAGGCTGGTGCCCACCGCGCTGGCCACCGGCCAGCCGGCGAGCGCCAGGGCTGGCACGAGCAGAAAGCCGCCGCCGACGCCAAAGAGTCCGGAGAGCACGCCCGTGGCCGCACCGAGCACCAACGCGGCCAGCCAGCCCAGCGAGAACGACGTCATCACGGCACGTCAGCGGGGAACTCGGGCGCCGGCTCCAGCAGGGTTTCGTCGGTCTGCTGGTCGACGGGTTCCGCCTGCACGGGCTGTGGCACCGGGCGCAGGCGGGGCCGTGGAGGCAACGGTCGGGGCGTCGGGCGGGCCGGGACGGGCCGGCCAACGCCCAGGGGGCGGATCCTCACGGAAGGCGGAGGCGTTTCCGCAGGGCCGGGTGACGTCTCGGCTTCCGGGCTGCCTCCGACGGCGGGGCGCTCCGGCAGCTTTCCAACGGCTGGATCGACGGGCTCTGGCGACTTGGCCAGGTTCTTGCCCCCGGTGTCGCGCCGGGTGGGGGCCGGGAAGGCTTTCGGCTTCACGTTGCGGTGGGCATAGGTCATGAATTCTCGCCAGAGGGGGGCGCAGATGGTGCCGCCCGTGCTCCCGTAGTTGAGCTTGGAGTTGTCGTCGTTGCCCATCCAGACGGCGCAGGCGAGATCGGGCGTGAAGCCGACGAACCAAACGTCTCTGGCGTCGCTGGTGGTGCCGGTCTTGCCCGCCGCTGGGCGGCCGATCCGCGCCGCCGTGCCGGTGCCGTGCTCGATGACGCCCTTCATCATGCCGACCAGCTGGCGCACGGGCTCCGCGTCATGCACCCGCTGTGGGTGTGGCCGGTTGTCCTCCAGGAGGCGGCCGTGACGGTCCTCGACCTTCACCACGATCGTGGAAGCGTTGCGAACACCGTCGTTGGCAAGCACCGCGTAGGCGCCTGCCAGCTCGTAGGGGGTCACCTCCGAGGTGCCCAGTGGCAGCGACAGGTTGGCCCCGAGAGGGCTCGTGATCCCGAACGCCTGCGCGACCTTGATCACCCGCTTGAGCCCGACGGCCTGCCCGAGCTTGACGGCCACGATGTTGACCGAGCTTTCGAGGGCGCGTCGCATGGTGATGGGCCCGCGGAACTTGTAGTCGTAGTTATTGGGCGCGTAGATCTCGCCGTTCCCCACGGGGATGCTGACGGGCTCGTCGTCGATGATGGAGCTCGGGGCAAAGCCATCAGAGAGCGCCGCCAGGTAGACGAAGGGCTTGAACGTCGAGCCTGGCGGTCGAAGTGCCTGGGTTGCCCGGTTGAACTTGGTCTTCTTGAAGTCAGTGCCACCGACGATCGCGCGGACATAGCCGGTCTTCGGCTCGACGGCCACGAGCGCCCCCTGGTGGATGTTGTAGATCGTGTTCTTCGCGACGGCCTCTCGGAGCATGCGTTCGGCCTGGTTCTGCAGGTCGAGATCGAGCGTGGTGTGGACCCGCAGCCCACCCTTCATCACCGTGTCGGCCCCATAGCGGTCGACCAGCTGCTGGACCATCCAGGCCGTGAAGTAGGGCACCTTGTAGGTGTAGCTGGTGATGCCGGGGTGCACCAGCTTCTGGGTGAGGGCCTGTTTGTACTGTCGGTCTGCGATAAAGCCGGCCACGCGCATCCGATCCAGCACCAGCTTTCTGAGCTTCTCGGCACCCTTGGGGTTGCGGTAGGGCGAGTAAAACTCCGGGCCTCGGAGGATGCCAGCCAGCATTGCGCTCTCGGCCAGCGAGAGCTTGCGCGAGGATTTTCCGAAGTAGTTCAGCGCGGCGGCCTCCACGCCATAAGCATTGTGGCCCCAGTAGACCTGGTTCAGGTACATCTCCAGGATCTGGTTCTTGCCATAGTGGTGCTCGATCTGGATGGCGAGCCAGGCCTCGGCGATCTTGCGTGGAAGGGTGCGGGCGGGCTCCAGAAACAGATTTTTGGCCAGCTGCTGGGTGAGGGTGGAGGCACCCTCCACCGTCTGACCCTCCGCCACGTTCACGAGCAACGCCCGGCCGATGCCCTTCGGGTTGATGCCGTAGTGGTAATAGAACTCCGTGTCCTCCATCGCGATGACGGCGTGCTGGAGAGACTTGGGGATGTCATGCAGCGGAATGACCACCCGGTTCTCCTCGCCGTGCACGTTGGCGAGCAGCCGTCCGTCCTTGTCGAAGATCTTGGTGGTCTCGTGGGGGACGTAGTGCTGGAGGGTGCTGACGTCAGGAAGCCTCGACAGCGTCACCGCCAGGCCTCCCAGGCAGCCCAGCAGGCCCGCTCCCAGCACCGCTGCCAGGAACAACGAGAGGCTCCCCAGCACCCTCCTCCAGCGCTCGCGCCGGGTGGGGAGGGGGGGCGGGGCCGCGTTCCGGCGGGTGAGCCCGCCAGCGGGCATACGGGGGGGCGCAGGGCTGACGCCCCGCCGGGGCGTGGACAACGGATCGCGGCTCCCTGATCGGCTGCTTCATTATAGCCGAGCAGGCAGGCCGGGACCAGAGGCGGGTGCTGAGGCCTCGACCCGGTCTCAGTGGCGCAGCCCGGGGGCGCTCCCCACAGCGGCCCGGAGGAGGGCCTCCATGTTCGCCGAGGCCGCCTTGGCGACGTCCACCACCTCATGGTGGGAGGTCTCTGAGGCCCCCTGGGGCGTGATCGAGATGTTGGTGATGCAGGAGATGGCGACGACGGCCATGCCGCGGGCGCGGGCGCGGGCGGCCTCCGGCACCGTCGACATGCCCACGGCGTCCACGCCCGCATACAGCAGGTAGCGGTTCTCCGCCATGGTCTCGTACGACGGGCCCAGCAGCCCCACGTAGATGCCGGAGCGGAGGGGAATCCCCTGCATCAGGGCTGAGGCTGCAAGGCGCTGGCGCCAGCCGCCATCATAGACCTCCACGGGACGCCAACCTGTCCACTCCGGGCAGAGCGGCCCCGCCGCCGGCGGAGGGAAGCCGGCCTGCACGCCTTGCATGTTGATGTGGTCGTCGACGAGCATCAGGTCGCCCGGCTGCCAGTCGGCCCGGAGCCCGCCTGCCGCGTTGGTGAGGACGAGGTCTGCCACGCCGAGGGCGTGGAACAGCTCGACCAATGTCAATGCCTCCGGGAGGCCGTGACCCTCATACAGGTGAAAGCGGCCTCGCGCGACGAAGATTGCGGGCCCGTTCGACCCCATACGCCCCCAGCTCAGGATGCCGGCGTGGCCGGCAACGGTGGCAGCCGGGAACCCCGGAAGCTCGGCATAGGAGACGCTGCCGCCACCTTGGAGGTCGTCCAGCGCCTTGATGCCAGAGCCCAGCACCACCGCCACAGCCGGCACCTCGCCGAGGGTGGCGTCGAGCCGTGTCCTCAGCGCAGCGGCGGCAGGGGCGGGGTCGTGCAGGGGCAGGGAATGCGGCATGCGAGGTCCTCGGACGTGGGGGCGGCGGGAAAGGGCTGCGCGTCAGGCCTGGTCGGGCTCTCGACGCGGTTCGACCCCCGTCGGGCGGTGGTACGGGGTGCCGCCCCCCCGACGGAGCATATACGTTTCCAGCGATCGCATCCAGCGGCGATGCCAGCGGCGCTCCTCGGAGAGAGGGTCGACCAGGATGGTGTAAGCCCCCAGCCTGTTCCCTCCCAGCACGTCGGTGAAGAGCTGGTCCCCGACGATGGCGCAGCGCTCGGGGGGCAGCCCCATTTCGGCCAGCACGGCCCTGAACGAGCGGCGGCTCGGCTTGAGGGCCCGGGCGCGGTAGGGCAGGCCGAGGTGCGCTGCGGCCCGGGCGACGCGGGTTAAAGAGCCGTTGTTGGACACCACCCAAACGGCGAATCGCTCCCGGACGGCCTGCACCCACGCGTGGATGCCCGGGTCGGCCTGTGGCTCCATCGCGTGCACGAGCGTGTCGTCGAGGTCGAACACGAAGCCAGCGATGCCGAGGGCCTCGAGGTGGTCGAGGTCGATCTCCGAGACGTGCGCCACCCTGAGCTGCGGCTTGAGCAGCCTGGCGCGGTGGGGCGTCGTGGGGGGGTGGGGGCGATCGGGGGGTGGCAAGCGATGCTCCTGACGTCGGCTCCGCCCCATCGTACCCCGTTTCCCGGGTCTGTTCCTGATGCCGCGATAGCCCCTCACCCGGCGTGCGGCTCCCCTCTCCCTGGGGGAGAGGGGAGCGAAATCCTGTTTCATCCAAAGGGTGCGGACGGTCTCCACTCCCTTCTCCTCCCACACGAAGGTCCGCGTCAGCGGGGATGAGCGTTAATGCGGAATCAGGCTCTGTGGCCCGTCTGGCGTGGGGCCTCTCGGTGGGGTGGCCTGGCTGCCAGGTGGCCTTCTCCGGGGCAAGTGCGGGACCCAGCGCCCCAACCGGCCCGCGGTGCGCTAGACTGGGAAAAGAGCCCCTGGGAGGTCGGGACGTGCTGCATCGCTTCAGTCGGTTGGAGTTGCTCGTTGGCGAGGCTGGCTATGCGCAGCTGAAGACCGCGCGTGTTGCCGTCTTTGGCCTGGGCGGCGTGGGCTCCTACGCCGCCGAGGCGCTCGCGCGCGCGGCAGTTGGGCACCTCACGATCGTGGACTACGACCTCGTGTGCGCCACCAACGTGAACCGGCAGCTCCACGCGATGATCGGCACCATTGGCAAGCCGAAGTCGGAGGTGATGGCCGAGCGGCTCCGCAAGATCAACCCTCACGGCCGCGTCGTGGCGCACCAGACCTTCTACAACGCCGACCGCGCCGACGACTTGCTGGCCGGGCCCGACGGGCAGGGCTTCGACTACGTGCTTGACTGCATCGACAACGTGACGGCCAAGCTGCACCTCCTCGCCACGGCCCACCGGCGCGGCATGCCCGTCATCTCGGCGATGGGGGCGGCGAGCAAGCTCGACCCCACCCGGCTCCGAGTGGGCGATCTCTCCGAGACGCAGACCTGCGCCCTCGCGCGCGACGTGCGCAAGGAGCTGCGGCGGAAGTACGGCATCACGCACGGCATCAAGGCCGTCTGGTCGACCGAGAAGCCCGTGGCCCCGGCGCCGGAGGTCGCGGCCTGCCCCGTGAAGTGCATCTGCCCCCCCACCCACGAGAAGGGCGTCAACGACTGCGAGCAGAAGAACCAGATCAACGGCACCATCTCGTACATGCCGGCCATGTTCGGGCTGATGATGGTGGGCGTGGCCGTGCAGGACCTGCTCGCTGGGGTGCCCCTGACCCCACCGAGCCACGTGGAGCACCCCTGCGGGACGGTCTTCGGACCGGACGGCGAGCCCGTCGTGGACGCGGGGCTGGCCTGCCCGCGGGTCTGACGCGGCGAGCCGGCTGTCCGCTGCGCCGATCTCGGCTCGCCTCCGCGTGACAGGCGTGGCCCTGCGGGCGATGACGCCGTCCCACTGAGGGCGCCGCCCGGGGCCCGCCGCCTCAGTCGAGGATCGGCTTCATCTCGGGTGCCAGGTACATGGTGCCGTTGAGGAACACGTCGTGGTCCCACGCGCCGCTGGCCTGGCGGGCTCGCCACATGATGCCCAGATCAACGCGCACGTCGCGGGCAAGCTGGCGGCCCACGCCGGCCTCCAGCCGGTTCTGGAAGCCGTCCACGCCAAGCTCGATGAGCGGCTCGTTCCATACGTACGGGATCCACACGGCTCCAGCCGGGGCGTGGTTGACGCGCAGCATGTTGCGGTAGCGGAAGTGAGCCGTGCTGGTGCTGCCGAAGCGCATCCGGTACTCCAGCCGGTTGCGGTCCATGATCTTGAAGTCGCCCCAGGCGCCGAGCAGGGTCGGCTCCAGTTCCGCGCGGTACTCGTGCGTGAAGCGGGGATCCCCCGTGAGCGAGATGGCCGTCGCCTGGGTACCCACCACGAGCCACGGCGCAAGCGTCCACAGGGGCCCTGCGCGGAAGAAGTTCATCGTCAGCCCCGGGGTGGCCGCCAGGAACCGCACGTCGCTGAAGGTGCGGAACACGACGGGCTGGTCGGTCCAGGGCGCACGGGCCGTCAGGGGGATGCGGGCCTCTGTCCAGTGCCAGTAGCCGGTGTCGGCGGCGGCGGGGGGCGCGCTCAGCACGCTGGCCACCAGTGCCAGGCTCAGGCCGCCGACCAGCCGGGCGGTTGCAGTTATGGGTGGGTCTCCTTCAGCGGGCCTTGCCCGAGCGCTCGAAGAACGCCCTGAGCTTGGCCACGTCGTCCTCGCCCGCGGCGGGCGCGGGCGCGGGTGGGCGCCGGGTCAGGCCTGTGGCCAGGCCGGGGCCGAAGAGGCTGGTGAGCCGGGCGACGATGTCGTCATCGGCCTGCGCCGCGATGGCCCGAAAGCGGCTCAGGTGCCGCCGCCGCCGCACGCGCGGAGCCTTCTCCAGCGTCTTGAGGGCGAAGGCCTGGGCCGTCGGTGCGCCCGTCAGCAGGCTGTGCGCGAGCCAGCCCATCAGGGCCTCCTCGCACGCCGCGTCCAGGGGGTGCCAGTTCACCCCGCCGACCACGGCTTGCTGCCGTTCCTCGGGCAAGGCCGTGAGGCGCCGCAGCCAGCCGCGAAGTTCTCCGGCGTCGAGTGGGGGGCCGAACGGGTCCCGCCCCCGGGGGCGCGGCGGCTGCGTCACCGCGGCCGCTCCGGCCCGTCGGCGTCCGGGCGCTCGGAGGCCAGCACCCCGCACATCGCGTCGTGCAGCCGGCCGTTGGTGGCCAGCACCTCCTTGCCGTGGATGGAGAAGGGCCCCCCGGCGTAGCCGGACACGCGCCCGCCGGCTTCCTCCACGAGCAAGGTGCCCGCGCACAGGTCCCAGGGCGCCAGGCGCGGCTCCCAGAACCCGTCGAACCGACCGGCCGCCACCCAGGCCAGATCCAGCGCCGCCGAGCCCAGTCGACGCACGGCCTGGGCCTGGTGGATGAACGCGCTGAAGTGCTGAAGGTTGGTGGCCTTGACCTGCACGTCGTAGGGGAAGCCCGTCACGAGCAACGCCCGCTCCAGGCGCTCGGTGGTGGAGACCCGGAGCGGACGGCCGTTGAGCGTCGCCCCGCCCCCCCGCTCCGTGGCGTAGAGTTCGCCCAGCATCGGCGCGTAGATCACGCCGAGCACCCGTTCGCCGTGGTGCTCGAGGCCGATCGACACGCAGAACAGGGGCAGGCCGTGGGCATAGTTGGTGGTGCCGTCGAGGGGGTCGACCACCCACCGGTAGGCCGCGCCCGAGGCCGAGGAGGCACCGGCTTCTGCGCCCGCCTCCTCGGACAGGATGGCGTGATCCGGGTAGCGGGTGCGAATGCCCTCCAGGATCACCGCCTCGGAGGCGAGGTCCATCTCGGTGACGAGGTCGATGGCCCCCTTGAAGCGCACCTCGTGGGGGCGGTCGAACCCGTCCCGCAGCACGTCTCCGGCCGCCTGGGCCAGCTCGATGGCGAACGAGAGCATCTCCGGTACCTCCGAGGGGGGGCCTCAGCCCGCCACGTCCACCACCTTGACGGCCATCATCACGTCGCCGCCCTCGATGGCGTCGACCACGTCCTGGCCCTGCAACACCTGGCCGAACACGGTGTGGATGCCGTCGAGGTGCGGGGTGGGCACGTGGGTAATGAAGAACTGGGACCCGCCCGTGTTGGGCGCAGCGGTCTTGGCCATCGAGAGGGCGCCGCGGCCGTGCTTGCGCGGGTTGTTCGCGACCTCGCAGGGGATGGTGTAGCCGGGCCCGCCGGAGCCGATGCTCGGGTGGCCATGCGGCAGTTCCTTGGAGCGCGGGTCCCCGCCCTGGATCATGAACCCGGGGATGACGCGGTGGAACGTGACGCCATCGTAGAAGCCGGAGTTGGCGAGCTTCTCGAAGTTCGCCACGGTGCCGGGGGCGTCCTGCGGGAAGAGCTCCAGCTCGATGGTGCCCTTGGCGGTTTCGATGGTGGCTTTCTTCATCGGGGTGAGGCCTTTCTGGTGTGACTGCGCGGACGGGGGTGTCAGCGCGGGGGCGTGGCGGCCGCGCGGGGCGGCAAGGCGACGGTGTCTCCCAGCTCGCCCGCCTCGGTCAGGCGGGCGGCGCCGAGCGCCGTGTCGTGGTAGAAGAGCAGCCACCAGCCCTCCGCGGCGATGCGTGCCAGCCAGTTGCTGCGCTGCTCGATGGAGGTCAGCGGGAAGTTGTCGTAGGCCATCACCCACAGGGGGTTGAGGTGGTGGCGGGTGGGCATCAGGTCGCCCATGTAGGCGGCGCGCTCCCCCTCGCTCTCGAGCGCGATCACGACGTGACCGCGCGTGTGGCCGCCGGTGTGGTGGACGCGCAGGCCCGGCACGATCTCCCCGTGGGCGGGGATGAGCGACACGCGACCGGCCTCGGCCAGCGGCTCCCAGTTCTCCCGCAGGTAGGTGCCCTTGGCGCGGGCGTTGGGGTGCGTCAGATCCTCCCACTCCGTCGGGTGGATGTGCACGGTGGCGTTCGGGAACGTCGGGCGCAGGGAGCCGTCGGCCTCCCGCCAGGTGGTGCCCCCGAGGTGGTCGAAGTCGCAGTGGCTCAGCACGACGTGATCGATGTCCGCCGGCGTCAACCCGCGCGCCGCGAGGGAAGCGAGGAGCGTCTCGGGCGCCTCCATCGCGTAGATGTCGCGCTGCTTCTCGCCGAGCTTGTTGCCGAGCCCGGCATCCAGCAGCACGCGGCCGAAGGGGCCCGTGACGAGGATGCAGTTGGTGCCGAGCCAGATCCGATTGCGGTCGTCGGCCTCGAGCTTGCGGGACCAGAGCGGCTTGGGGACGGGCCCGAACATGGCGCCGCCGTCGAGCTTGAAGTCCCCGGCCGCGACCCAGTCGATCGTGAGGGAGCCCAGTTGCATGCCGAACCTCCTGACAGGGCCCCATCCTACCACGGGGGGCCCGCCCGCCGTGGACGCACGCTCCAGGAATCGGCTACAATGCCGAACGTCGCAACAGCCGCGTCCCCACGGGATCAGCGCCGATCCCGCAGCCCCAAGATGGAGGTCACCCCATGGCCACGCTCGCGAAGGCCGCTCGCTCCAACCCCTTCCACCTCACCGAGGACCAGCTTGCGCTGCAAACCATGGTCCGGGAGTTCGCCGCCAAGGAGGTCTACCCCCTGGCCCCGGAGCTGGACGAACAGGAGCGCTTCGGCAAGGAGGTCTTCGACAAGCTGGCCGGGCTCGGGCTGCTGGGCATCACCGTGCCCACCGAGTATGGCGGCGGCGGGGCTGGCTACATGGAGTACGCCCTCGCCGTGGAGGAACTCGGGGCCGCCTGCGGCTCGACCGGCCTCTCCTACGCGGCCCACAACTCTCTGGGCTGCGGCCCGATCGTGTACTTCGGCACGGAGGAACAGAAGCAGCGCTACCTGCCCAGCCTGACGTCGGGCAAGTACCTGGGGGCCTGGGGCCTGACGGAGCCGGGCGCCGGCTCCGACGCCGCCGGCCAGAAGACCACTGCCGTGCGGGAGGGCGACCACTACGTCCTCAACGGCTCCAAGAACTTCATCACCAACAGCCCCTACGCGGGCGTCTTCACCATCATGGCCATGACCGACCGGGCCAAGGGGACGCGCGGCATCTCGGCCTTCCTCGTCGAGCCCGAGTGGGACGGCTTCTCCATCAGCAAGCACGAGAAGAAGATGGGGATGCGCGGCTCGCCGACCTGCTCGCTGGCCTTCGACAACGTCAAGGTGCCGGTGGGCAACCGGTCCGGCGAGGAGGGCTCCGGCTACAAGCAGGCGATGATCACGCTGGACTCGGGCCGGATCTCCATCGGGGCGCTGGCGCTGGGCATCGCGGAGGGGGCCTACCGCGAGTCCGTGCGCTACGCCAGGGAGCGGCAGCAGTTCGGTCAGCCCATCGGCAAGTTCCAGGCCGTGCAGTTCATGCTGGCCGACATGAGCACCAAGATCGCCGCCGCGCGGCATCTCGTGTACAACGCCGCGCGCCTGCGCGACGCCGACGAGGATTTCAAGCTCGAGGCCTGCCAGGCCAAGCTGTACGCCTCGGAGATCGCCACCCAGGTCTGCCTGGACGCCATCCAGATCCACGGTGGTTACGGCTACACCCGGGACTACCCGGTGGAACGCATGATGCGCGACGCCAAGCTCTGCGAGATCGGCGAGGGGACCAGCCAGGTGCAGCGCCTCGTCATCGCGAAGACGCTGGGGGTCTGAGCCCCTGGTGTCCGAGGAGCGGCTCGCGTACTTCAAGGCGATGGTCTGGGCCTCCGGCGCCTATGCCGGGGGCCTCATGATCGTCGACAGCGCCGGCCTGCCGCTCGATTTCCGCTACACGGAACCCATCACGCCGACGCGCCTGCAAGAGGTGCTCTACGGCCGTTCACTCGACCGTTTCATGCGAGCCGAGGTGCTGTTTCGCCACCTGTGTACACGCATCGAGCCGCGGCCCACGTTGGTGCTGGTGGACGACGAAGGGCTGCTCTCCCAGCCCGCTGCCTCCGCGGTCGTTTACGTCGCGGAGACGCGTTTACCGCCCTTCTCGGCCGCCGCCGAGCTTCACGACGTCAATGAATGCGAGTGGCTGCTGCAGGTCACGGAGGCGGGCAGCCCACTTCGGTTCAAGCTCCACGAGCCGCAGGCCGGGGACGAGGAGGCTGTCGCCACCTGGTTCCTCACTGCCGCCGCAGCCGGGTTGGACCCCCTGGAGCCTTTCAACCGCGTGCGTGCCGCGCTCGAGCTTGCATGTGCCCCTGCTGCCACCCCGACGGCACCCTCCGTGCTTCCCATCGTCCGGGACACGGGGGGCAATCAGGGCTGAAGGCAAGGGTATGACGCCCCTCTTCCGGCCCCGCGTTGCCTCGGCGCAGGACGCCCTGGCCGTGACCGCGGCCGACGGGACGCTGCGCCCCTTGGCCTTCCCGATCTGCGTGCGGGACGTGCCGGTGACGCTGTCGGCGCCCGACGTGCGGCTGGCCTTCGAGCCCTTGTCGCCCCATCGCCCGGTCGTGCGTGATCGCCGCTCGCTCGCCGAGTTCCTTGGCGCGCCAGACGCCCCCTTCGACGTGCGGGTGGTGGTGGACCTTGGCGCCGCTCGACGTGTGCCGATGGTGCGGGCGCTGGTGCCCGCTGAGGCTCTGGGGGCCGCGGCGGTAGACCGCTGGCTGGAGCGCGTCGCGAACGCGCGCCGGGTGCTGCGCACGCGCCTGGAACTCGTGGGCATCTTCCCCGACCTTCCGCTGACGGACGCTTCTACCATCAAGCTCGATGCGGGCAAGGGGGAGGCGCGTTACGTCGTTGGCGAGGGCACGTACCAGCGGACGACCATCGCCGTGGCGCGGCGGAAGGACACGGGGGAGTCGGTGGTGGCCCGGCTGTCGTCCTGACACGTGGCGGGACGCAGGTGGCGCTGATCAGGGGGCGGGTGCGATGTGGCGGCTGCACGGCAGGGTACAATGTGGCGTCGCCGCCATTTGCAGCAATGGAGCTTAGCCCCCACCATGACCCATCGCGTGACCCTGATTCCCGGCGACGGCATTGGTCCCGAGATCACCGCCGCCACGACGCGCATTCTGGAGGCCACCGGCGTCGCCTTCGCGTGGGAGACCGTGCAGGCCGGGGTCACGGCGATGGAACGCGAGGGTGCCTTGGAGCCTCTCCCTGACACCGTCGTCGAGTCGATTCGCCGGAACAAGCTGGCGCTCAAGGGGCCCATTGGCACCCCCATCGGCACCGGCTTCCGCTCGGTCAACGTGGCTCTTCGGCAGGGTCTCGACCTGTACGCCTGCGTGCGCCCCTGCAAGACTTACCCCGGCATTCTGTCTCGCTACAGCGACATCGATCTCGTGATCGTCCGTGAGAACACGGAAGACCTCTATGCGGGCATCGAGTTCGAGATGGGATCGCCAGGCGCGCAGGCCGTGTGTGACGTCGTGAAGGCGCACATGCCGAAGAAGTGCATCCAGTCGGACGCCGCCGTTAGCCTGAAGCCCATCTCCGAGTCCGGCAGCCGGCGCATCGTGGAGTTTGCCTTCCAGTACGCCAAGCAGAACGGGAGGCGGAAGGTGACCGCCATCCACAAGGCCAACATCATGAAGGCCTCTGATGGCCTGTTCCTGCGGGTGGCTCGGGAGGTGGCGGCGGCACATCCCGAGATCGAGTTCGAGGAGATGATCGTCGATGCGGCCTGCATGAACCTCGTCATCCGGCCTGAGTCCTTCGACGTGATGGTGCTGGGCAACCTCTACGGCGACATCGTTTCGGATCTCTGTGCGGGCCTGGTGGGTGGCCTGGGCGTGGCGCCCGGTGCCAACATCGGGTTGCAAGCCACGGTCTTTGAGGCCACCCACGGCACGGCCCCTACCATCGCGGGCAAGGGGGTTGCCAACCCGCTGGCGCTGTTGCTGTCCGGCAAGTTGATGCTGGAGCACCTTGGCGAGCGCGAGGCCGCACGGCGACTCGACGAGGCCATCAAGCGCGTCCTGCGTGACGGCAAGCACCTCACGCCCGATCTCAACCCCACGGGCCAGGGCACGACTGACGGGTTCGCGGACGCCATCATCGCGGCGCTCGATGCGCCCGTGTCTGCCTGAGCGCCGATGGCCAAGCGACCTGAGTGGTTGAACCTGGCCCAGGTCATCACGACCCTGGGCGTGCGGGGTGAACTCAAGGTTCGCCCCGAGACGGACGACCCGTTGCGCCTGCGGGACCTGCAGGAGGTGTCGGCCCTCCTGGCCACTGGGGCGCGGGAGACGCTGGGCATCGAGCGGGTGACGCTTCGCAAGGACGGCGTCGTGATCGCCAAGTTTCGGGGCCACGACGCCCCCGAGACTGCTGCCCGCCTCCGACAGGCGTGGCTCCAGGTCCCCTATGCGGAGGCCAAGCGGGTCCCGGGGCAGGTGCTGTATGCCGACGTGCTTGGCATGGCCGTCGTGGATGCGGCCACGGGGGACCAACTCGGAGAGGTCTCCGACGTCCTGCGTGCCGGGCAGGACTTGCTGCAAGTCACCCGTCCCGACGGCGCCGAGGTGCTGGTGCCCTGGGTTGACGCCTTCGTGGCGGCCGTGGATCGTGAGGCCAACCAGGTCCGCGTGCACGTGTTGGAGGGGTTGCTCGATTGAGCCCCCTGCACATCGACTTCCTCACGCTGTTTCCGGAGGCCTTCGGGTACCTCCACACCTCGATTCTGAAGCGGGCGCATGAGGCGGGCATCGTCACCTCGGGCGTGCACGACATGCGGGATCAGGCGACCAACCGGCATCGCACGGTGGATGACAAACCCTTCGGGGGGGGCGTGGGCATGGTGCTCAAGCCCGACATCGTTCACAAGGCGCTGCTGGCACTCGATCTGCCGGAGGGGGCCAGGATCCTCATCACCACCCCTCAGGGCCGCGCGTTCGATCAGGCCTTCGCCAGAGAGCTGGCGGCCGAGCATCACCTGGTGTTTGTATGCGGCCACTATGAGGGCATCGACGAGCGGGTCCACGAGCACCTTGTGACCGACGAGGTCTCCATCGGGGATTACGTGCTCACGGGGGGAGAGCTTCCGGCCCTGGTCATGACCGACGCCGTGGTTCGCTTGCTGCCTGGTGCGCTTGGCAAGGCTGCCTCGCCCCAGGAGGACTCCTTCTGGGACGGGCTGCTGGATTACCCTCACTACACCCGGCCAGCGTCCTACATGGGGTGGTCGGTGCCAGAGGTGCTGCTGTCCGGCAACCATGCAGAGGTGGCACGCTGGCGGCGTCGAGCGGCGCTGCGTCGCACCTGGGAGCGTCGCCCTGACCTCCTGGCGCAGGCCTCCCTCTCGCGCTCGGACGAGGCCTTCTTGCGGTCCCTGGAGGTGGCGATGCCGCCCGGTCCCGGGGGGGCGCCCTTGGCAGACGGGGGCACCCCCGTGTAGCATGGGATGTCCAATGGCGGGCAGTGCAGCCGATGTGGGCTGAACCCGGCCCCAGCGCCGCCCCGTTGGAAGGAGCCTGTTATGGCCAAGGAAAACACGCAGCCCGTTGTCCCGCCTCACACGGTGCGTCATGTGGACGGCGTCATGCACCTCCAGTTGCACGTCGAGGCCACCCGCAATGCCCCGTCGTCGGCGCCGAGCACCGTGCCTGCGCGAGAGGAACGGTCCCTCTAGCTCACCGTTCAAGTCACGAGCGCGCGTGGAGGGCGACGGGCTGACGTCCAAGAGCCAGGAACGACGAGGGAGCGTGCCCTGAGGCACGTGACCGAGGCGTGACGACGTCCCTGGGCGTCAGAACGAGCCAGCCGCCGGGGGAAGACTTGCTTGGTGCTCTAGCTGGCCACTCCGACGCCCGTCGCTCCCCCGACTCCGGGGCGGCGGGCGCGGTGCCGGTTATTTGGGCAGGTATGGGTCCACCGGCTCCGGCGGGGTGGGCTGTGCGTAGAGCGTGGTGCGGACCCACTCACCCCACTGCGGGCGGATGAACTTCTCGTAGACGTAGCCCAGCCCAAAACCTGCGGCCACCCCCACCAGGGTGCCAAGGGCTGGCCCCAGGAAGGTCGAGCCCACCACCCCCCCGACCAGCGTCGCGGTCGCGCCGGTGGCCGTGTAGCCGGCCGTATCGGCCACGATCAGCGCGTTCCGCTGCTGCACGTTGATCTTGCCGGCGTGGAAATCGAGGAAGTTGGTCACGAGCGAGATCGGCACGGCGAGCACGGCAGCGCCTCCGATCGCCCGCGCCACGTTCCCGGCCGAGAGGAAGGTGTGTCGGAAGGCAGAGCCTACTCCAGCGCGAACGCCCTGCGTGAACTGGGCCTTCTGGGCCACGGTGGAGGCAGCCTGCATGCCCTTCGGCAGCTTGGCCGCGGTGGTCGCCCGGCCGGCGAACCTGGCCGCGCTGGCGCTGACGCGTGCGCCACCCAGCTTGAGTCCCTTCGCCACGGCGAACCGGGCGTTCACGGCTGCCGCCGAGGCACCCGTCACGGCGGCCAGCGCGGATGCGCTCGTGCGCACGCCGGCCACGTAGGGGTCCGCTGCAGAGGTGGGTACCCACGTGTCCCAGCTTGCGATGGGTTGCAGGCCAGGGGGCGTGGGGGTGCTCCCGTCGCTGTTCGCCATTCCGAAGGAGGCGGGTGCTCCCACTGCGCCCTGGGAAACGGCCTGGGGCGTCGGCGGGTTGAAGTAGCCCATCACCTGTTGCGGCATCTCTGCGTCCTCCCGCGAGCCTCTCCCGGAGGCTACAGCGGTGTCATCCGAGGACAGGACCGCGTCCTTGTCGCGTTAAGAGGTAAGCATCGTTGAAGCTTGCGTTAAATCTTCCCAGATGATGCGGTCTGGCTGCAGGGGCGCGGGGTCACTGGAACGGGTTGGCGAAGCCCCGTGCGGGCGGCGGGGAGGTTTCCGGCTTGGCCGACGGTGTCCCTCCGACGGAGGTCGGGTCCACCGGCAGCCCCACGCCGATGGGGGCGGCGCCCTGCTCCTTGAGGATCACGATGTCCACCCGGCGGTTGCGCTTGCGACCCTCGGCCGTGCCGTTGCTGGCCACGGGGTGGTTCGCAGCAAAGGCCGCCACCGACACCCGCGTGGACGACACGTGGGACTGCTGGATGAGGAACCGGGTCACGGCGGTGGCTCGTGCGGCGGAAAGCTCCCAGTTGGAGGGGTAGCGGGCCGTGCGGATGGGAACGCTGTCGGTGTGGCCTTCCACGCGGAAGTCGTTCTTGAGGCCCTTGAAGTTGGCTGCGATCCGCCTGAGTACGCGTTGCCCTTCCGGCTTGATGGCGGCCGAACCTGGCGCAAAGAAGCTCGTGTCGATCAGGCTCACGACCATGCCGCGTTCGTCGATGTCGACCTTCACGTCGCTCTTGGGGTCGGTGCGGATGATGGATTCCAGCACGGCGTCTGCCGTCGCCTTGAAGCGCCGCGTTTGTTTGCTGTCATCCCGCTGGTAGGCCCGCTTGTCCGACACCTTGGGGGTGGCCTTCTTGATGGAGGTGGCCAGGCTCGTGGCGAGTTGCTGGAACTTCTCCCCCTCGATGCGGCTCGACATCGCGTACAGGATGATGAAAAAGACGAGCAGCAGCGTGATCAGGTCCGCGTAGGTCACCAGCCAGCGTTCGCGTCCGCCTGCCTCGCTGCTGCCCTGGTGGCCATCATCGCCCCCGTGGAGCCACTCTCTGGCCACGTCAGTAGATCTCGTCCTGGTCGCCAGGCGGAGGGCCGTAAGAGGCCCCCCCGTAGCCGTCGTCGAAGTACTCCTCCTCACCTGCCGGCTGCGCGGGCATCGCGGGTGGCACCGTCGCAGCCGCCGCCCGTGTGCGCCGAGCCCGTCGCTCCGAGAGCACAGCGATGGTGCGTCGCGTTTCGGGCGGCAACGCCACGCGCAGCCGCTCCCGGATGAACTCCGGCTTGGCCCCCTCCTGCAGGCTGACCAGCACCTCGATCATCACCTGACGCACCCGCAACTCCTCCTCCGAGAGCTTGCGCAGCCGGTTGGCGATGGGGATGAACACCAGGTTGGCGACGCCCACGCCATACAGCGTCGCCACCATCGCCACGGCAATGTCCAGGCCGATACGCTCAGGCTTCTCAAGGTTTCCGAGGATGCCGATCATCGCCTCCACCGTGCCCAGGATGCCGAAGGTAGGGGCAAAGCCCCCGAGGCCCTCGAACAGCCCGATGCCGTTGCGGTGGCGGGCTCGCATCGCGCTGAGCTCATCCTCCAGCAGCCGCCTGATCTCGTCGGGCTCGAAGCCCTCGGCGACCAGCTGGAGGCCCTTGCGGAGGAAGGCATCGTCCACCTCCCGGGCAAAGGAGCCAGCCGCAGCGCGGCCCTGCTGGCGGACCCGATCGAGCACCTTCAAGAACTGGGCCACCACGGTGGGCAGGTGAAGCCCCTCCGACGTCACGGCAAGCAGGAAGAGCCGAAGGCTGCCGACAATGGCTTGCGGATAGGCGAAGGCGCCGGCCACCAGCGTGCCGCCAATGACCACCACGGCCGCGTGGAGGTCGAGCAGCCGGATGGCGTCGCCTCCCCGGAAGAACGCGATGATCAGTGCAAAGAGGACGACCAGGCCCAGTCCAGCCACACGCGGCTCCCTTCGGCCCCGATGCGCCGCCGTGTGTCAGGCGGGGGCAGACTGGCGGCCGCCCCCTACATACCCGTCGCCATGGTGCGCTTATCGCCCGGCTCGTCCCCGCCGTCCACCCCCAGGGCCCGAAGGATGGCCTCCATCAGGCGGGTGACCCCAACGACCTTGAGGCCGGGGGGCGTGGGCACCCCACCGAGGTTGTGCCTGGGCACGATGGCTGCCGTGAAGCCCAGTTTCGCGGCCTCCTTGAGGCGGGCCTCGAGCCCGGAAACAGCTCTGATTTCTCCGTTCAGCCCCACCTCGCCGACGGCCACCAAGCCCGCAGGCAGCGCCACATCACGAAGGCTGGAGGCAACCGCCAGTGCGACGGCGAGGTCTGCCGCCGGTTCGGTGACGTCCAGGCCACCGACGACGTTCAGGTAGGCATCAGCCCTGGCCAGCGTCAAGCCGACGCGCTTCTCGAGCACGGCGAGGATCTGCACGAGGCGGTTGGACTCCAGGCCCGTGGCGCTGCGCCTGGGCTGCGCGAGGGCGCTGGGGCAGACGAGGGCCTGCACCTCCACCAGCAGGGGCCGGGTGCCCTCCATCGTGGCCACGATCGCGGAGCCACTGGCGTCCGGCGCCCGCTCCGCCAGGAACAGCTCGGAAGGGTTGGTCACCTCGCGCAGCCCGCCTGCCACCATCTCGAACACCCCCACCTCGTTGGTGGCCCCGAACCGGTTCTTCACCCCTCGAACCATCCGGTGGCTCTTGAAACGATCGCCCTCGAAGTAGAGCACGGTGTCCACCATGTGCTCCAGCACGCGCGGGCCAGCGAGGGTGCCCTCCTTCGTGACATGGCCGACCAGGCAAATGGCGATGCCCTCCTCTTTGGCAAGCTTCATGAGGCCTCCGGTGGCCGCACGCACCTGGCTGACGCTGCCTGGCAGGGAGCTGGCGTCAGGATCGTAGACGGCCTGAATGGAGTCCACGACGGCCCAGGCTGGCCGCAGCTCCAGGATGGCGGCCTGGATGCTGCGCATGTCGGTTTCAGCCAGCACGTGCAGGTTCTCGTGCTCTGCCCCCAGCCGCCTGGCCCTCAGGCGGATCTGGCGGGCACTCTCCTCGCCGGAGGCGTAAAGCACGGTCAGGCCTGCGGCCGCCACCTCCTGCGCCACCTGCAGGAGCAACGTCGACTTCCCGATGCCCGGGTCACCCCCCAGCAACACGAGGGACCCCGGCACGATGCCGCCACCGAGCACCCGGTCCAGCTCGCCCAGCCCCGACGCGAACCGCTCTTCTTGCGTGAGGACGACTTGCGCCATCGGCACCGGACGGCTGCGGGCGGGCAACGCCCCAGGGGCGGCAGGCCGTCCGCCACTCGATGCCGTCACGGCCTCCTCAACCAGCGTGTTCCAGGCATCACACTCCGGGCATTTACCGAACCAGCGGGCCTGTTCTGCGCCACAACCCTGGCACACGTACCTGGTCTTGATCTTGGCCATCGGCTCCTCCTGGGTGTAGAACAGGTGTTCTATCTTAGCACGCAGGGCAGCCGCTATCAGAAAATCCTGGTCCGCGAAGGGGGCCAGAAGACGGCCGCGGGCCGCCCCACGATGGCGTCGATCGGTAGAAGGCCCCAGTGGTGACTGTCGAAGGAGTCGTTGCGGTTGTCGCCCAACACGCACACCCGGCCGGCGGGCACCCGCGCAGGGCCCCAGGCGTACCGGGCGGGCTCGGCGACGTACGGCTCTGCCAGCGGGCGGCCATTCACGAGCACGCCCCGCGCGGGCACCACCACCACCGTGTCGCCGGGGAGGCCGATGATGCGCTTCACGAACAGCGGAGGGCCTGCCAGCAGGCCCCAGATCCACGGGGCCGTCTCCCCGGGCAACGCCCGGAAGGGTGCCTTGAACACGACGATCTGGCCGCGCGTCGGCCTTTGAGACGGCCCCGTGGCGATCACCGCCAGCCGGTCGCCCGGCTGCAGGGTGGGCGCCATCGAGCTGGATGGCACCAGCCGGGCATGAAGCGGGCCGGCGCTCAAGAGCGCGAGGGTCGACAACCCCCCCGCCCCGAAGGCCATCAGTTCGCGGGCCGAGAGGACGGGCCGGCTCGGCACGTCCTCAGCCCTTGACCGCGCCGCTGGTGAGGCCTGAGACGATGTACCGTTGCAGCAGCAGCATCACCACAACAACGGGCAGGGAGATCAGGATCGCCAGGGCCGCGAACTCACTCCAGGGCTTGGTCGTGGAGTATTGGCCCACCATGCCGTAAAGGGCCATGGCCAGCGTGAAGGTCTTCGGGTTCTCGAGCATCGTCCAGGCGAGCACGATCTCGGTCCAGCCGGTCATGAAGCCGAACAGGGCGGTGACGGCCACGGCAGGGGCGGAGAGCGGCAAGATGATCCGCCAGAAGGCGCCCGTCTGCGTGCAGCCGTCGATCAGTGCCGCCTCTTCGAGGTCCTTGGGCACGGTGTCGAAGTACCCCTTCATATTCCAGATGGCAAACGGGAGGGTGCCCGCCGCGTAGGCGATGGCAAGCCCCACCAGGCTGGTGCGCACGTGCAAGGCCGAAAGCAGCACGTACAAGGGCGCGACCGTCGCCACGGCCGGGAACATCTGAAGCACCAGGAAGCTCTGAAGGCCGCCGTTCCGCCCGGGGAAACGGAAGCGGCTGAAGGCATAGGCGGCGCTGGCCCCCAACCCGATGCCGAGCCCTGTGGTTCCAGCGGACAGCACGACGCTGTTCCAGAGGAGGCGACCGAACGTCAGCCCTTCCACCTCTGTAGGTTGGGCAATCACACGGGCGAAGGCAGCCAGGGAGACCCCGTCCGGGATGAGTACGAGCTTGGTTGGTGCTGCCACGCTGTGCGGGTCCAGGGCCATCGCCACCACCCACCAGACGGGAAACACGGCGAACAGCGCGAAGATGCTCAGCACCAGGTGGGCCACGGCGTCACCGAGGCGCCGCCACTGTCTCGGAGACATCAGGCGTCCTCCAGGCCACGGGTGAGCCGCATGTTCAGCTGCGTCAGCCCGAACAGGATGAAGAAGATCAGCAGCGAGAAGGCTGACGCCACGCCGTAGAGGCCCATCGGGTCCACGAACTTGTACGCCTGTGTCACGAGGATCTCGGTGGCCCCGAACGGCTCGCCGCGTGACACGAAGTAGATGACGTGGAAGTTGTTGAAGGTCCAGACGGCCCCCAGGGTGATGGCAGGCAGCATGGTCGGCCGGAGCATCGGCACGGTGATGGTCCAGAACTGGGTCCAGGCCGAGGCTCCGTCGATGCTGGCTGCCTCGTAGTAGTCTTTGGGGATGGCCTGGAGGCCCCCGGTGGCGACCATCATCATGAAAGGAAAGCCGAGCCAGATGTTGGTCAACAACACGGCGGCAAAGGCCGTCGGGAACGAGGCCATCCACTCGACGCCCTGGAACCCGGCGCCCTGCAGCAACAGGTTCAGCGCGCCCGACTGGGCATCGAACATGTTCCGCCAGACCAGGGCCGTCACGTACACGGGCACGGCCCAGGGCAGGATCAGCAGGGCCCGGTATAACCGCTTGCCTCGCAACCCCTCCCTGTTCAGCAGCAGTGCCAGGGCCACGCCGATGGTGACATGAAAGGCGAGGTTCGCCCCCGTCCAGAGCAAGGTGAAACCCAACACACGCGGGAAACTCGCGTTCAACTCTGCCCCCCCGGCCATCAGCTGCCAGAAGTTGGCGAGCCCCACAAAGTCAGGGTTCTGGTGACGGATGTGCTCTGGCCCGAAGTTCGTGAAGGCCATCCAGATGCCATACAACATCGGGTAGAAGGTGATGGCTGCCATCAAGAGCGCGGCCGGGGCGATGTACAGGTAGGCCAGGCGGGTCGTCGGGTGCATGGGCCAGGTCCTCACGGGCGGGGCTTTCGCATAGCGTCGACGCGGGCCTGGATGGTTGCCTGCGCCTCCTCCAAGGCCGCAGGGATGGCAGCCTGTCCTTGCACAACCTTCCGGATGGCGCGGTCCATCGGTTCCCAGACCGCCGCGACCTCCGGTCGGATCGACACGGGGGTGCCCGAGTCTGCCTGCGCCGCGAAGGTTGCCAGCGCACTGCCCGCCGGGGCGGTGTACCCCGTGACCGCCGGAATGTGGCCGGCGCGCTCGGCCAGGGTGGCCTGGCTTTCCGGCCCGGTCAAGAAGGCGCCGAAGTCGCGAGCCAGCTTGCGGTGCGCCTGATCGGAGTTGCGATTGAACATGAGGCACTTCACCCCGACCCAGCTGGCCGCGGGCCGGCCGTCCGTCAACCGGGGCAACGGGGCCACGCCGAGGGCGTCGCCGAGCGCTGCCTGGTAGTCCACCAATGCCCAGGGACCGTTCACGATCATGGCAGCGGAACGGGCCTTGAACATCGCATCCGGCTTGGCGTACTCGGGGCTGGCCAGGACGCCGGGGGCCCGCGCGAAGCGGACAATGTGAGCCAGCAACTCACGACCAGCGTGGCTCGCCACAGCCACGTGCCCGTCGGGCCCGAACAGGCTCCCGCCAGCCCCGAAGAAGTACCCCATGTTGAAATAAAAGTCCGCCTTCAAGGCGAAGCCTGTGCCCAGGTTGTTGGCCGCCACGATCGAGGCCTCTCGCAGCCAGTCCTCCACGCGGGCGGGCGGCGTGGCGATCAGATCCTTGTTGTAGTAAAGCGCCACCGTCTCCCGGGATTCCGGCAGCGCATACACCTTCTCGTCGTACCGGAGGGCCTCCAGCGTGCCAGGTGCGAAGCGTTGCAACTCGGCCCCGGAGAACAGCTCCTCGACCGGGGTCACCAGGTCGGAGGCGGCGAACCGGGCTGACCAGTCGGCGTCCCCGATCACGACGTCCGGACCGCCGTTCGCCGCGGCCGAGCGAATGAACTTGTCCCGCAGCTTGTCGTAGGGAACCTGAAGTGGAAGCACCTCCACGCCTGGCTGGCTGGCCTCGAAGCGTTTGATCAGCGCCTTCAGCGTGTCGAGCTCGCGCCCACCCCAGGCGTGCCACAACACCAGGGTGCGGGCCCCTGCTCCCTCGTCACAACCTCCCAGCGGGAGGACCAGGCAGGCCGCCAGCAGGCCGAGTTGTCGCAGCAGCCGTCTCATGCCAGCGCCGCTCCGACCGAGAGCCGGCTCGTGTGCAGCACGGCCCGTTCCGTGGCAGGGTCGAACAGGTGTAGCTGGTCTGCCCGAACCCGCAAAGACACCTGGTCACCAGGCCGGAGGTCCGGAATTGCCAGGGTGTCGAGGTCGGCAACCAGCCGCTGGCCCTCACTGGCCAGGTGGACATAGGTGCGGGATCCGGAGGGCTCCACCACCTCCACCGTGCCGCGCAGGCCGGCCTCCCCGTTCGTGCTGCCGAGAGACAGCGTCTCCGGGCGAAGGCCCAGCAACACCTCGCGCCCGACCCTGTCAGCCACGTGTCCCACCGGCACCCCTGCCAGGGGCAGCGTCTGCCCCCCCAGGCGGACCAGCGGGGTTTCTTCCAGGAGCTCCAGCTGGCCTCGCAACACGTTCATCCCGGGGCTGCCGATGAAGCCCGCGACAAAGAGGTTGGCTGGCGCCTCGTAGACCTCCCGGGGCGTGGCTAGCTGAGCGACGTCACCGTGTTGCATCACGGCGATCCGGTCGCCCATCGTCATCGCCTCGGTCTGGTCGTGGGTGACGTACACGGTCGTGGTCCCGAGGCGCTGATGGAGCCGCTTCAGCTCCACGCGGGTCTCGGCCCGGAGCTTTGCATCCAGGTTGGACAGGGGCTCGTCCATCAGGAAGGCCTGGGGCTCCCGCACGATGGCCCGCGCCAGCGCCACCCGCTGGCGCTGGCCCCCGGACAGGGCCTTGGGCTTGCGGTCCAGCAAAGCCTCGAGCTGGAGGCTCGCCGCCGCCTGCCGGACGCGCGCCCGGATCTGATCGCGCGGCAAGCCTCGCAGCGCCATACTGAAGCCGATGTTGTCGGCCACCGTCAGGTGTGGGTAGAGCGCGTAGCTCTGGAACACCATCGCGAGATCCCGGTCGCGGGGCGGCACGTCGTTGACGCGGCGTTGCCCGATCAACAGGTCGCCGGCATCTGCCGTCTCGAGCCCTGCGATCATCCGTAAGGTGGTCGACTTGCCGCAGCCACTCGCCCCCACCAGCACGAGGAACTCTCCGTCCTCGATCCGCAAAGACAGGTCGCGCACCACGGGCTGGGTACCATACCGCTTCACGACGCTTCGAAGTTCAATCTCGGCCATGGGTCGGGCCTTCCTGGGGCGGGGGAGACTCCCGGGATCATACCAGACTGTGCCGAGTGGGGGATCGCGGCCGTTGACGTTCGCGAGCCTCACCTGATACCATTTCGTCACGCCTGCCGGCGTAGCTCAATCGGTAGAGCACCTGATTTGTAATCAGGCGGTTGCGGGTTCGATTCCAGTCGCCGGCTCCACCTTGAAAAGTGAAGCATCCTTTGGGAGGATGCCCGAGTGGCCAAAGGGATCTGACTGTAAATCAGACGGCTCTGCCTACGGTGGTTCGAATCCACCTCCTCCCACCATTTTGCCCCGGTAGCTCAGTGGTAGAGCACACCCTTGGTAAGGGTGAGGTCGGCAGTTCAATCCTGCTCTGGGGCTCTCCGTGCACGATAGCCCCCAGCCTGGCGGCGGGGGGCTTTTCGTTCGCTTGGCGTCCGCCTCAGAACCAGCGGTACCCGGCGTAGTAGGGCCAGAAGCTGCCACCCCAGCGATAGAAGTAGGGGGACAGGTCGGACCGGTACCTCAGGTACCGGCCGTCAGCCGCATAGTACGGGAAGTAGTAGTTCCCCACAGGCAGGTAGCTGTAGGCCCGCCACGCAGAGCCCCAGTAGGGCGCATAACCCCAATTCCAGTAGCGGCGGCGGCCGAAGTAACCCAGCCTGTACTGTTGCGCCGAGCGGCCCTCGGCCGCCTGGGGCGTGGTCACCTGGTCCCCGTCGATCGTCACGAGGCGGCTGGCGCCCTCCTCCAGCGTCATGACGTCGGGCAGATCGGCCATGGCCGCCTCCGGCTGACCTGCCTCCGCCGGTGGTTGGTGCTCCAGGCTCAACAGAGCCCGGTGCGGCGTGGCCTTCCCCGCGCCGGGCTCCCCGACCCCCGTGCCGCACCCCGCGGCGCTCGTCGCCAGCAAGGCGGCGACCGCGCCTCCAATCAAGCACCTCATCTCGTCCCCTCCTGCCACCTGGTGGCCTGGGCCGATCCCCACGACCGGCGTTGCGCCGAGCCTAGCCTCGCGCGCTGGGCGGAGCAACGCCGCCTTCGTCGCCTTGAATTGCTGCGAGGGGCCGTCCCTGCTGATTCTGCAGGACTTCGTGCCGGGAAGAGGGGCGTTGGAGGTGACGTCGCCAGCCGCTAGCGTGGAGCAAAGACAGCTTCCGGTGGGGCACCTAGGCCTCGGCCGCACGAGGCTGCTGACAGGGAGGACTTGCGATGACGGAACATCGACGCAACAGGGGCGGGCTGGGCCTGACCCTGGGCCTGTTGTTGACGGCCTGCGCCCCGGGGCCGGGCTTGCCCGTGAGCTCCGCCGGCGCCGAGCTGCCGGCGTTGTCGGCGGAGACGGCACGCGCCCGGCTTCCTGGGATCATCCCACGGGCCGAGGCGCAGGCCTTGTTGCCTGCCCCCCAGCGTGAGCCCGATGGGCGTGGCTACACCCTGCTGACGCGCGGTGGGCACGGTGGCTCCTTCTTCATCGGCACGACGGGAAGTCCCGGCGGAGGCCGCGGCACCGGGGCCGTGCAGGGTGGCGCTCGCGCGGGCCACGCCGGCAGCGCCACGTCGCACGGCGGCACCCGGCCTGGTTACCACGGCAGCGGCGCCTATCATGGTGGCACCCGGCCTGGTTACCACGGCAGTGGCACCTACCACGGCGGCTCCCGCCCTGGTTACCACGGCAGCGGCACCTATCGCGGAAGCGCGTGGCCCGGCTACCACGGCCGAGGCTGGCGTTACGGGTTTGACCGGTACTACGACAGCCTGTGGTACTACCCCTATGGCAACTACCTGTTTCCGTTCTACCAGGGGATCGGCGGGGCATACCTGCCCTACACCGGGGTCGATTCGCCCTACCTGGAGTGGCTGGATGGAAGCTGGCAGGCTCGGAGCCAGGTGCCTACCGCGGGCGTGCCAGCAGCGACGGCCAACCAGTCCTGGATCGTGATCCAGGGGCGGCAGTTCTTCCCCCGCGAGGCGACCGTCAGTCCCGGCAGCACCGTGGTCTTCTACAACGCCGACAGCGAACCCCAGCGCGTTCGCAGCCTCGATGGCGCCATCGACACAGGGATCCTGGCGGCGGGCAAGGCCAGTGCCCCCATCACGGTGACGGGCCCAGGCACATTCAATCTGTCGTCGGCCCTCCACCCTGAGATGGTGGGCGTGTTGAACGTCCGTTGAGCCGTCGGGCTCCCCGGGCAGCCCCCGGGAGCCC